>JAFQKX010000024.1 GCA_017414705.1 Clostridia bacterium | reverse complement strand
TGGTGTTCCCCGAGAGCGAATCGGGCACCCGCCTTGCCAAAAACCTTCTCAGCTCGGGCTTCGTGGATCTGCTGGAGCTGACCGAGGGCGTTTCCATGGTGGAATTGGAGGTGCGCGACGCTTGGGTAGGCAAAAGCCTTGCCGAGCTGAATCTGCGCAAAAAATACGCCCTCAACGTGGTCGCGCTGCATATGGGTGCAGCCATTGTCACCGCCATTGATCCCATGATGCCGCTGAGTAAGGATATGAAGCTGATCGTCATCGCCGACACCGAAAAGCTGACCAAATTAAAATAATTTTTGTGCGGTTTGGTGATTGACAAACCTGTGAGAAACCGATATAATAAAGACAAGCTTTTACATAACTGACGGATTTCGCGGTCTACCGCGGGGGAGTGTAAAAGTTATATGCCGACCGTCTGGGCAATTCAGTAAAAGCTGAGTTGCCCTTTTTCTTTTTTTAAGAGCAACCCAAGTTATGAGGTGATCATATGCAACATCAAAATTGGAACGGATTCAAGCAAGGTGTTTGGCAGGATGAGATCAACGTACGCGATTTCATTCAGCAAAACTACAAGGAATACACGGCGGGAAGCGATTTTCTTGCCGGTGCTACCGAGCGCACCAGAGCCCTGATGCAAAAGGTGCAGGCTTTGTTTGCCGAGGAGCGCGCCAAGGGCGGTGTGCTGGACGTGGACGTCAACACCGTATCCTCCTTAAAGAGCTACGCCCCCGGATATATCGATCAAGAGCATGAACTTATCGTAGGTCTGCAGACCGATGCCCCGCTCAAGCGCGGTGTTAATCCCTTTGGCGGCATTCGCATGGCGCGTCAGGCCTGTGAAGCATACGGATATCAGTTGGGAGAAAAGGTAGAGACGGAATTCCGTTATCGCACCACCCACAACGACGGCGTTTTCCGCGCCTATACCGACGAGATGCGTTTGGCGCGCAAGAGTCACGTCATTACGGGACTGCCCGATGCTTACGGCAGAGGTCGCATTATCGGCGACTATCGTCGTGTGGCGTTGTACGGTCTGGATCATCTCATCGCAGAGAAAAAGAAGGACAAGGCAGCACTCGGCGAAGGTGTCTTTGACGCCGCGCAGACCCGCTTGACCGAGGAGCTGTATCAGCAGCTTACCTTCCTGGGATATCTTAAGGAAATGGCGGCCATGTACGGCTATGATATCAGCCAACCCGCTGCCAACGCACGCGAAGCCATTCAATGGACCTATTTCGCCTACCTTGCCGCCATCAAGGAGCAAAACGGCGCTGCTATGTCGTTGGGCAGAGTCAGCACCTTCTTTGATATTTATATTGAACGCGATCTGGCAAACGGCACGCTGACCGAAGAGGGCGCACAGGAGCTGATGGATGACTTCGTCATCAAGCTGCGCGTAGCACGCCATCTGCGCACCCCCGAATACAACGAATTATTCGGCGGCGATCCTATGTGGATCACCGAAGCGGTCGGCGGCATGGGCGAGGACGGCAGAACGCTGGTGACCAAGAACAGCTACCGCGTACTCAATACGCTGTACACGCTGGGCAGCTCCCCCGAGCCCAACCTGACGGTGCTGTGGTCCAACGCTCTCCCCCGCTCCTTTAAGGAGTTTTGCACCAAGGTGTCGATCGACACCGATTCCATTCAATATGAAAACGACGACGTTATGCGTCCCATCTACGGCGACGATTATGCCATTGCCTGCTGCGTTTCCGCTATGAAGGTGGGCAAGCAGATGCAATTCTTCGGCGCGCGCTGCAATCCCGCCAAGCTGCTGCTCATTGCACTCAACGGCGGTTACGATGCCGACAGCGGTGTTCATATCGGCCCGCAGATGTCGGTCATGGATACCGATCCGTTGGATTACGATGCCGTGATGCAGCGGTACGATCTGTACATCAACTGGCTATGCCGCTTGTACGTCAACACCATGAACGTCATCCATTATATGCACGATAAATACGCCTATGAGAAAACTCAAATGGCGTTGCACGACACGCAGGTGGAACGCTTTATGGCGTTTGGTGTGGCGGGACTTTCGGTGGTTGCCGATTCGCTCAGTGCCATCAAATACGCCAAGGTGCATCCCCTCAAAAATGAAGACGGCTTTATTGTGGGCTTTGAAACGACAGGCGAATTTCCCAAGTTCGGCAACGACGACGATCGCGTGGATCGGATCGCGCGGGATATGACCCACCGTTTCATCACCGAGCTGCGCAAGACCCCCACCTATCGCAACGCCATCCACACCCTTTCGGTGCTGACCATTACCTCCAACGTCATGTACGGCAAAAACACCGGTGCCACCCCCGACGGCAGAGCCGCCGGCGCACCCTTTGCACCCGGCGCCAACCCCATGCACAACCGCGAGCAAAACGGCGCGTTGGCCTCCCTCAATTCGGTTGCAAAAATCAGCTATGACGATTGCCGCGACGGCATCTCCAACACCTTCTCCATCACGCCCGAGGCATTGGGCAAGAGCGAGCAGGAGCGCATCGGCAATTTGGTCAACATTCTGGACGGTTATTTCGCCAAAAAAGCACATCATATCAATATCAACGTCCTCAACCGTGAAACGCTGATGAAGGCATACGAGGATCCCGAAGCCTATCCCAACCTGACGATTCGTGTTTCGGGCTATGCCGTTAATTTCCACAAGCTGTCGCGCGAGCAGCAGCGTGAGGTCATCAGCCGCACCTTCCACCAAGCCGTATGAGCGATCTGACGGGACGCATTCATTCCATTCAGAGTCTGGGCACGGTGGACGGCCCCGGCGTGCGGTTCGTGGCGTTTTTGCAGGGGTGTCCCCTGTGCTGCGGCTGCTGCCATAATCCCGATACTTGGGATGTCTGCGGCGGAAGTGAATCCACCCCCACGCAGTTGGTACAAAAGGCGCTGCGGTACAAGGAGTACTTCGGCAGCGAGGGCGGCATTACCCTTTCGGGCGGTGAGCCGCTGCTGCAGGCTGAGTTTGCCTGCGAGGTGTTTGCTCTATGCCGAAAAGAGGGGCTCCACACCTGTCTGGACACCTCGGGCTGCTTACTCAACGATACCGTCAAGGCCTTGTTGGCAGAAACCGACCGCGTATTATTGGATATCAAATACACCGATGACGCGCTGTACCGCAGTCACGTAGGCTGCTCGCTGCAAAAACCGTTGGAATTTTTGGCGTATTTGCAGCAGCAGAACATTCCCACCACGCTGCGTCAGGTCATCATTCCAACCCTCAATGATACCGAGCGGAATGTCACAGAGCTCAAGCGCATTGCCGCGCAGCACCCTTGTGTGGACAAGATCGAGCTGCTGCCGTTTCGCAAGATCTGTCAGGTCAAGTACGACGAGATCGGCATCCCTTTCGCGTTCGAACACCTGCCCGAGCCGACGGCGCAGCAGATGACCACCCTCAATCAATTACTCAATCAATAGAAAAAAGCTTGCCTGAGACCAATCGTCTCAGGCAAGCTTTTAATGTAATAAGTAGACCCGATAATCACCGCTTGCATAGCGATCAATAAACGCTTGACTTTTTTGCGCGTCGAAGCAGGTTGCGGTGGGAATCCGACGGATGAGATTTTCGGTGCTGTAGCACTCGTCCCCTGCAATGACGCAACGGCGCCCCTCGTAGTCAAATTCCACCACGCAGGAGCCCTTGGAATGTCCGCCGATGCGCACGATATGCAGACAGTCGTCCACCGTCTGCTCCTGCGCAAAGGTGATGACCTGCACTCTGTCGGAAAGATACTGCTTACCTGCAGCGTATTCGTCCCGTTGCAGATAGACGCAGGCATTGGGAAAATAACGCACGCCGTCAATATGATCGTGATGCGCATGGGTGATAATGATGTCGGTGACCTGCTCGGGCGAAACGCCGTGACGGTGCAATGCCTCGACGGGGCTGCATCGTTCAAGCATCACAAATCCCGGTAAATCATCACATCCCGCGTCAACCAGAACGGTGCGTGTGTCGGTTTGCAGCAGATAAAAGGAAAGAACGATGGGGATCCTTTTCTCCTTGCAGCCACCCGCAAAGACGGCTTCTTCGGGCAAAAAGGAATCGGCGTATTTGATCTGTTGAACCGAGCGTACCATTATTGGACTTCCAGCACCACTTTGCCGACGTTCTGTCCCTTGTACAGAATGTCGTGTGCCGCTTCTGCCTGCGTGATCGGCATAACCTTGTAAATGGTCGGCTTGACCTCGCCAGTCTCGACCTTGGGCCACACGTCACGCACCAGACTTGCCAGAATCTGCGCCTTGACCTCGGGGGTACGCGAGCGCAGGGTGGAGCCGACGATGCGGACGTTTCTGACGTAAATATTTTTCAGGTCGATCTCGGTCTTCTGTCCTGCCAGCGCAGCGATCATGATCCAGCGTGCACCGTGCTTTAAGTAATGGATGCATTTGCCCATGACCTCGCCGCCCAGACAGTCGATGGCGACATCCACGGGATGGCCGTTGTCGAGCTCTTCCTTGAGCACCGCAACGATGTCCTCCTTGGTGGTAACCACCACGCGGTCGGCATGGAGATGCTTAATGTTTTGGGCGATCTCCTCGGTGAGTACGGTAGTGATCACGCGAACACCGAATGCCTTTGCCATGGGAATGATAACGCTGGCAAGACCCGACGCGCCCGCATTCATCAGCAGCGTGTCGCCCGATTTGATGTTACCCTCGATAAAGAGGTTGAGATATGCCGTGGCAAACGCCTCGGGAATGGCTGCCGCCTCTACCATGCTGCAGTTCTTGGGCACCGGCATGAGCATATCGTATTTGACGTTGGCGTACTGCGCATATCCACCGCCGCCCAACAGAGCGCAGACCTTATCACCGATCTTCCAATCGGATTTCTGCTTGGCACCCTCGGCAATCTCAACGATGGTTCCTGCAATTTCCAAGCCCATCCACTCCGGACAGCCTGCGGGAGGAGGATAGTCACCTTCACGCTGCATGAGATCGGCGCGATTGAGCGCCGCCGCTTCAATTTTAATAAGGCAATCGTCGTTGCCCAAAACGGGATCGGGAACGTCGTCCCAGCGCAGACTTCTGTCGTCGTTGACTAAAATTGCTTTCATAAAACTCGTCTCCTTGATGATTTATTTTTCCAAATCGGCCGCACAGGATTTCAGCAGCAGCTTGTGCAGCGCTCTTTCATATTCGTAAGAAAATGGGTTTTGCTTATTGCCGCGAACGTATTCGGCAAACATACGAAACATGGCGATGTAGCGTCCGTGTACCTCGCTGGTGCGGACCGCTCCTTTTTCATGCCAATTCTCCGAGAAGCATTCCCGTATCCCGGTAGTCTGTGCGACGTGGATTTCGGGATGCTCGGCATCGAACCATTCAAACGGCTGCAGCTCTACCGTACCCTTGGTGCCGACCACTACCAGCTGACGACGCTCAAAGCCACCCACCTCAATGGCGGTGCTTTTGGCAAACGAAACGCCGTGCGGATATTCAAACGCCACCATACCGAAATCCTGTGCGGTGGTGCTGCCCACACCCGATGAACAGCTCAGCGGGACGACCTTCTGCGGCTCACCCATAATAGAATAGACCAGATCGATCATATGGCAGCCCAAGTAATACAGCATTCCGCCGGGGTAATTGCCCAGCCAATCGCGTTTCTCCAAAACGTGGTTGCAGTTCATCTGCGCTTCTACCGAAAGGATCTCGCCCAGCCTGCCGTCTGCAATATCCTGCTTGAGCTGGAGCACGGCGGGGTTGTAGCGATACATATATCCGGTGTGGAATACGAGATTTTTCTGCTTGACCAGATCGATCAGCGTATCAAATTCTTCACCCGAGATACCGCCCGGCTTATCCATCTGGATGTGAAAGCCCTTTTGTGCTGCCAGAATGGCGTATTTGGTCAGCGCACGATCCTCGGTCTCAATGCAAACGGCATCCAAGCTCGAATCATTGAGAATTTCCTCGACCGTCATTTGGGGAACGCCCTCGTAAAACGCCTTGTTGTTTTCATAGCTTGCGGTCTGCGTGTTGAGACTGTCCTCAGGCACGATGGCAAAGCCGACGAGCTCATACAGGTCACTTTGATTTTTTAAGGTCTGAATGGCAGCGGGAGCATGATCGTGTCCCGTGCCGATCTGTGCAATACGGATCTTTTTCATGACATCCTTCTCCAATCAAACTGCACCAGCGGGAAGGACGGCTCGGTGGCAAGACGGGTGTAGACCTCGTGTGCCTGCTCGGGAGAATACGTTTCGTCGATCATATCCGATAATTTGAGTCTGCCCATTTGGGTCAGGCGCATGGTGGTGTTGACGTCATCACGCTGCGTCCACCAGCCGCCGTGAGATTCTGCCGCAGGTCTTGCCTCGGTATGTGCACCGATCAGTGTAATGCCGGGGCCGTGCACCTTACGGTAATAGTCAATGGTAAAATCGCTGTTGCGGGTGCAGCCCAACAAAGCAACCCTGCCAAACCGCGCCATACAGTCGAGGATGCCGTTGAGTCCTGCGCCAACGCCGGTGACCTCAATACCCACCTTGGCACCGCCGTCCGTGATCTCCTTGACCGTCTTTGCAAAATCGGCGTCGTAGGGATCGAGCACGTAATCGGCGCCCAGCTCCAACGCCTTTTGGCGCTTTTCGGCAACCGGATCTACCGCGATGATGGGGGCGGCGCCTGCCGTTTTGAGCAGCGGGATGGCAACCAATCCCAAGACACCCAGTCCCATGATAATGGCAGATTCTCCGATCTCCAGACGGCATTTACGAATGGCCGCCAAGGGGAAGGTGGAAATATGAAACAGCGCCGCATCCTCAAACGGGAGATCGCCGATGGGATAGACGTTGCGTTCGGAAATGGTAACGTACTGATTATGCGTGCTCCAAGACAGCGCAACTCTGTCGCCGACCTTGACCGAGGTCACGCCCTCACCCACCTGCTCTACGATACCTGCCGAGCTGTAGCCGCTGCGACGCGGAAAGCCGGGCGTCTTAATATCGGGAGTGATCCAGGAAACCGTCTTGCAGCCGGTCAGATTTGCACGCTCGGTGCCGCTGCTGATGGTGGACACGCAAAGCTTGACCAAAACCTCACCCTGCGCGGGCATTCTGACCTCCTCGGAAATCAGTTGTGCGTTATTTGCTTCTACGAAAATAATGTTCTTGCTATTCACAAAAATCACCTCAATCGTATTATAATGCATTGCATTGGCGGGAAAAATATGCTATTCTATATATAATGAGGTAATATTCTACACAATATCGGGGTGTATTTGTTATGAATGATGCATTTTTCTACTACGCTTTTAATTTTAACACCATTTGTCTGAAAAAGTACCATTACACCGACAACCGTGCGGGCGCACCCTCCAATTATCTTGCCTATATGCAAGAAGGGCACTGTCGCATCGTCTCGGAGCAGATCACGCTTGAGCTGCAGGCGGGAGACGTGTTCTTTATCCCCAAGGGTCTTGCGTACCAGTCGTATTGGTCGTCCGAGCAGGAGATCCGCTTCATTTCGTTGGGATTTCATCTTTTTCCCGAAGAGAAGCGCGAGCATTATCTGCTGCAAAAGATCGACTGTGATGCCGAGACGGCGCGGCGCGTGCAAGGAATTCCCACCAACACCGCCGTTGACAGTCGACTGTTGGGGGATTTTTACGCCCTGCTTGCCGACCTGCTGCCGAATATGCGTTACGATCTTTCCAATCCCAAAAAAGACCTGATCGAAAAGGCGAAAAAATACATCCACGCAAATCCCGCGTGCAAGGTTGCAGACATTGCCCAGCATTGTCTGCTGAGCGAATCGGCGTTATTTTCGTTATTCAAGACGGAGGCCAACACCACGCCCAACGGTATGCGTCAACAAATTCTGTGCGAAAAGGCAACGGTACTGCTGACCACCACCGACCGTTCGGTGCAGGAGATCAGCAACGAGCTGGGATTCAGCTCCACCTCGTATTTTCGCAAGGTGCTTGCCAAAACTACGGGGCAGTCTCCGCGACAGATCCGCAAGAACTCACTTTTGACTTAAAAAGCGGTCCATACGCTCGCAGGCATCGTCGGGCGCCCAGACGGTGTCCTTGGAAAATCCCGCAAGCTCCATGGCAAGACCCTGCTCGAGCGGCATAAGCTCCGACTGCTTCATGCCCGTGATCTCCAAAATCTTGGAGTTATCCATAATGCGTTCAAAATAGCGGTCGTAGACCAGCTGCTGTCTGGCGTAGATATTATTGGGAGAAATGATCTGCAAGAAGGTGTCGGTATCGGTGGTGCAATAGTTCAGCCCGCCGATCCTTGCGTACATTTCGGCAATCTCGCCCCAAGTATGATGCTCTGCCGTGCAGACCGAATAGGTCTCGCGGTAGGCCTTGGGATTGAGCAACAGACGAGCGATCATTTTGGCAACGTCGCCTGCCCAGCTCATGGTAGCCTGCACGTTCATTGCCGCTTCGGGCAGCACCAAGGTCTTGCCCTCCAGCATACGGCGCACGACCAGCGGATATTCCATCGTGATAAGCTGAAAACGACGCTTGGAATAGGTAATGGCAGGGCGGATGATGGTAAAATGATCAAACTTGCTGTTGCGCAAAAAATCCTCACCCTGTGCCTTGTAAATGCAATAATCGCCCGAGGATAACAACACCGAATCGGTGCTGACGTCCAGCAGTCGGGGGGAGGTCTCCTTGACGGGCTGCTCCTCGTTGGCGTAAACACGGTAGCTGGACAGATAAATATAATGCTGCGTATTGTTCAGGTACAGCGGCAGAAAACGCTCGTATTCTTCCCGCTTGGGATAAACCATAAAATCCACCACGGCGTCGTAGCCGTTTTTCAGCTGCTCGGCAATAAAATCATAATTCTTGGCATCTGCCTGAATATATCGCAGTGCATCGCTTTGGATCTCACCGACGTCCAATGCGATCACGTCGACCTGATAACCCATTTTCAACAATTCGGGGATCAGATACACACCCATGGCACCGGTGCCGCCGGGGACTAATATTTTTTTACTCATATTCCCAACTCCTTACGGTAAATCGTTGTAGCCTGCAAGCTGCAGTTGTTCTTTTGCCTCTTGGATGGTAGGCTGATTGACTCCGGGGCCGCCGTATTCTCCCGCCAAATACAATCCGTTGTCCAGCAGCGGTGCAAAGATCCGATGCTTGCGACAATGCGTGCCGTTGCACAAAAACAAGACGGGTACCTTGATCTGCTCCTGCAGAGCAAGAGAAATTTTGAAATTCTCGGCAAGCTCCTGCTCGGAATTCGCCTCGGTGACGATCTTGACCACGTCTACCCCTCTCGCCTGCTGCGCAAGCGCGATCTCCAGCACCCTTTCATACGGCGTATATTTGAGCACGTGGGCACTCATCAGTACCTCAACGCCCATGGCGTGCAGCTGATCGATCAGCTTCTTCTGCTTCTCAATGGCAACGGGATCGGTGGAATATTCATCCGGTTGGCGGTCAAACAGATCGCAGCGCAGATCCACTAATTTCGCACCCAATTTCACCAAAAGGAACAATTCCTCGGTCAGCTGCTCGTCGGTGAGATCCAGGACGTTGCAGCGCACGTAGTTGGTGATATAGGCAGGCTTTCCCTGCATAGCGGAAAAGATCTTTTTGTAATTTTCCTCGTTGCGCTCATCGGCTTGCACGATTTCATGCTGAAAGCCGAAGGCATCCACACCCTGCTGCAGCATCCGATCAATCTCGGCCACCAGCAGATCGGCGGTAGTGGAGCGCAGCATTCCTACGATGGTGGGACGATCCTTGCGTACAAATGACATTGTCATAACTTTCGCCTCCTATTGTCTTTATTATGAAGCAGGATACCATGCAACGCAATGGCAAAACAGATACATTATTTAGCAATATCGATACTATCTTGACAAATGCATCGGACGGCGGTATACTGATGGCAAGAGAGGTGATCTCCTTGAGAATCCCGAAGATTCAAGTGTGTAAGTCGGAGCACGTCTTGCGCACGCAAACGCCCCTCAACCGCGAGATTATCATACAAAACCGATACTCATCCGGCATTATCATCGTGCTCAGCGGACATCTGGAATTTCTGTTTGAGAACGGCTGCATCCCTTGCAAAGCGTCTCAAGCCGTTTGGGTACCGCAGGGCGAAAGCTACCGCATCCTGTGCCACCAAGCCGCCGAAAGTCTGGTCATCAATTTCCATGCCGTCGCGCAGGCGCCTCCCCCCTCGCTGCTGGGCAGCATAGATCCGTCCAAGGCCGAGGCGATGTTCAGGCAGTTAAATATGCTGCTGCTCAAGACAGAGGAAAATTACTACCGTCTCATGGCGGTATATTATGAGTTGCTGGGCGCTTTTGAGGAGGGGATGGTTGCGGTCGATACCGCGGAGCGGCACGTCACTGACGCCGAAACGCTGATTCTGGCGCAGCTTTCCCACCCGCAGTTGTCCTGTGCGGGCATCGCAGAGCAGCTCAACCTCAGCGAGGTATACCTGCGAAAGCTGTTTGTCAAACGCCGCGGGATGCCGATCTCAAAATATTTACTCAAAATGCGTATGACCCACGCGCAGCGCCTAATTCTGGAGGGCTACAGCATCTCCAACACGGCGCAGGAGGTAGGGTATTGCGATATCTATCAATTCAGCCGCGCATACAAAAACTATTTCGGCTTTTCCCCCTCCAAACAGATCAGAAAATAGAACCTGTGTAACACGGAAAGGAAGTTCCTTATGATCTACCGCAAAGAACACCTCAAAGAGATTATTTTTCCCTTGGGCGGCATCGGCACCGGCTCCATCGGGCTTGCCGGAAACGGCGCGCTTGTGGATTGGGAGATCTTCAACCGTCCCAACAAGGGCAGCATCAACCCCTACAGCTTTTTTGCCGTCAAGGCGCAATTTCCGGATGGCACAAGTGTTGTCAAGGTACTGCAGGGTGATCACGAAAAGGATCTGATGGGAAAATATTCCAAAACCAAATTTGCAGGCTACGGCTTTGGACCGGATGCGGCGACCATGTGCGGCTTTCCGCATTTCAAAAAAGTGCGTTTCGACGGCCGATTCCCCATTGCTACGCTGACCTTTGAGGACGACGCGTTTCCCGCCAAGGTCATTTTGAAGGCGTTTAACCCCTTTATTCCGTTGGATGCCGACAATTCGGGCATCCCTGCGGCGTTTTTTGAAATCCAAATCAAAAGCTTGGTCGAGCAGGTCAAATACAGCGTCGTACTGTCGGTCTGCAACCCGTTTGAGTCTTGCGAAAACAAGCTCGTCACGCGCGACGGTTATTCCGCCGTCAAGCTGCTGCATCACGGCAAGCAGCCCGACGAGCTGGCCTACGGCGATCTGACCATTGCGGTGGATTCCAAGCAGCCCTTTTATCAGGAATATTGGTATCGCGGAAAATGGCAGGACAAAGTCACCACCTTTTGGCGCGAGCTGACCGACGGCGAATTGCAAAACCGTCACTATCCCGACGCGGGCGAAGGCGACAATGCCTGCATCGGCGCATCGACGCTGCTTGGCAAAGGACAAAGCGAGAAATTCCGCTTCTTGATCTCCTGGAATGTTCCCAACAATCACAACTATTGGGGACTGCAGACCGACGAAAACGGCAACGAGATCACCTGGAAAAACTACTACGCCACGCAGTTTGCCGATTCCGAGACATCCTGCTTTTACGCGCTGGAGCATTGGGACACGTTGCTTCGAAAGACCGAGCGGTTCTGCAAGGCGTTACATTCCTGCACGTTAGACCGTGCCGTCATCGACGCGGTATCCTCGACCCTTTCGGTGCTCAAATCCGCCACCGTGCTACGGTTGGAGAACGGCGCCTTCTACGGATGGGAGGGTGTACACGAGCTCATCGGCTCCTGCGAAGGCACCTGCACCCACGTGTGGAGCTACGCCTATGCACTGTGCTTCCTCTTCCCCGAATTGGAGCGCAGCATTCGGGACACGGAATTTCAGTACGATACCGACGCACACGGAAAAATGAAATTCCGCACCGCCTTGCCGTTGGGCAAGGATTACATCATTTGGCCGCCCTGCGTGGACGGTCAGATGGCCACCGTCATCAAGATCTACCGCGATTGGAAGCTGACCGGCAACACCGATTGGCTGCGGGAGAATTGGCACAACGTCAAAAAGATCTTGGAATACGCTTGGAGCGAGCATAACGAATACGAATGGGACCGCGACCGCGACGGCGTGCTGGAGGGCAGGCAGCACCACACGCTGGATATGGAGCTGTTTGGGCCCTCCGCGTGGCTGCAGGGAATGTATTTGTGCGCCTTAAGAGCAGGGGCGGAAATGGCGGACTTTTTAGGCGAGGCAGCGACCGCCGCCGAATACCGCCGTTTATTCGAAAGCGGATACCGCTTCACCAAGGAGCAGCTGTTCAACGGTGAATATTTCTTCCACAAGGTGGATCTGAACGACAAGCAGCTGACCGAGCATTTCCGTTGTCCCGAGTATTGGAACGAGGAAAAGGGGCAGCTGAAATATCAGATCGCCGAGGGCTGCGAGATCGACCAGATGCTGGGACAATGGCACGCTGCCATCTGCGGCTTGGGAGATATTTTCGACCCCGAGCAACGCAAGACGGCCTTGCAAAGCACCTTCAAAAATAATTTCAAGCGCTCGCTGCGTGAGATCACCAATATGTGGCGCATCTTTGCGCTGGGTGACGAGAGCGGCACCATTATGTGCGACTATCCCGAGGGACATGATAAGCCCATCATCCCCATTTCTTATTGTGAGGAGTGTATGACGGGGTTTGAATATTCCTTCGCGGGTCTGTTGATCCGCGAGGGCTTGATTGAGGAAGGCCTCACGGTGGTGCGCGCCGTGCGGGATCGCTACGACGGCAAGAAGCGAAATCCCTTCAACGAGATCGAATGCGGCAGCAACTACGCCCGCGCCATGGCAAGCTTCGCCCTGCTGCCCATCTTCAGCGGCTTCACCTTTGACCTGCCCCGACATCACATCGGATTTGCTCCCCTGACCGACGGCGAATTTCGTTGTCTGTGGAGCGTCGGCAGCGGGTGGGGCGAACTAATGCGCAGCCAAGGCCGATACAAGGTCACCTTGGCAGACGGCTCACTCTCGCTGAAAAAGCTCACGCTGGGCAAGCTTGGCAAGGTCACAAAGGTAACGGCGGACGGCAAGCAGCTTGCATTCAAACAAAACGCAAACGAGCTGCTGTTTGACCTCGTCACGGTCAAACGCAGCATCGTGGTCGAATCGTCAAACGAAATGCGCAAGGCTGACTGAACCTGCACCAAATAAAAAGGCTTGACCGAATGGGTCAAGCCTTTTTTGAATCACGTTGTATTCCAAGCAACGCAAGAATGCCATTAATATCCGACCAGAACGCCAAAATACAACACAGCCACGGAGACGGCAAACAGCAGCAGCTGCAGCTTCCACGTCCATTTCAACCATTTCCAATAAGAGACGTTTGCCATGGACAGACCGATCAGCAGCACGGGGTTGGTGGGCAGCAGCACGTCGGTAAAGCCGTCTGCCATACAATAGGTCAAAATAACCAGCGTGGGCGAGACTCCCAATGCCTGCGTGATGGGCAGGACGATGGGCATCACCAGAAAAATTTTCGCAGATGCCGAGCCAATGAACAACTGCAAAAACAAGATCAGGGCATAAATCAAGAGGATGGTAACGAACTTGCCCTTTCCGACCAAAGACTGCAGCACCGCATTCATAACCGTATCGATGATATTGCTCTCGACCATCACCAGCTTGACCGAGGATGCCAATGCGATCATAGCCACGGCCGGAAGCATCGCAACGGCACCCTGCGAGAAAAAGGACAGTACTTTTCGAAAGCTCTTGCACACCATCCGTCCCGCAATCAAGCCGGAGATCAAAAAGCTTGCGGCAAGCAAAGGAATGGCAAAGCCGGAAATGGCCCGAATCGAGGCAATAGCCACCAGCATTGCACCCTGAACGGCAAAGAAGGCGGCGTACACGCGAAAGGTGTTGCTCTGTTCCTGCGATTCTTCTTCTTTGTGCAGGAGCAGGCTTTCGCGTTTTTTCTGATCGAGCTCATACGTGAGGGAACGCTGCGGGTCCTGCTGAATTTTTTTCAGATATCCCAACAAAAACGCACACAGCACCACATAAACGATGACAAAGAACACCACTCTCAGCCACACACCGGAAGATACCGGAATACCTGCCAGCTGGGCAGCGGTACCGACGGAAAACGGATTGGTGATGGCGGTAGAAAAGCCGAAGCACGCCGCCATCAGGCAGGCGCCCAAGCCCACCATGGTATCCAGCTGCATGGACAGCATAAATACGATCATCAGCGGCAGCAGCGTTACCAGCTCTTCAAACATTCCGAACAGACTGCCGAAGAGCATAAACAACAGGATCGTAATGCACACCACCGGACCGCCGCTATCACGCAGGCGCCGCATAATGAACGCAATAAAGGTCTTGATCCCGCCGGTCTTGTCCAACAGATTGAACACCCCGCTCATCACAAGCAGGAAAACGCTGATCATAATGATGGTCAGCCCATCCTCCGATGCGAACACCCGAATCGGGGCTGTGATGACACGCCAAAGGGCAATGCCTTCCACCTCTCCCACCTGATACGTGTCGGGAATGATATTTTGGTCTGCGTCTCGCGCAAACGCTCCCTGCGGAATGAAGTAAGAAAGCGATCCGCAGAAAAGCAGAACCACCAGCAGCAACACCGCTACCGTCACAAAGGACCGTACGCTGATGCTCGAATAGGCTGCGTTTGGCGCTGCTGTTTCTCTCTTGTTCATACGGATACCAATCCTTCCTTTTGGGCTGCTTGCTCGGCTGTGTCGTGCAAAATCACGGATGCCATATACCATTCTACCGCAGAGCGCTTTTCCTTGGGGACGAAGAATAAGATCTCCGTGCCGTCATACAGCTCGAAATTTACACCCGCACCGAAAAGCAATCGGTAGATCTTGTGCATAGAATAATGAAGTTCGACCGTTTCGCCGTCCTTGGTACCGACGTAGGTCAGTCCGTCGCGATTGAGCGTACACACCCCCACGCCGCTGTGTCGGGTCAATGCATTGCCGTTCCCCCGCAAGCGCAGCTCCACCTCAGAGGACAGTGCATAGTCCGCTTGCTCGGCAATTTCCTGCTCCAAGAGCAGCTTTTGCCAATCGTACCACTGCGTAAGATCCGAAAACCGAAACTCCGCGTCAAATCCGTATCGGTCGTTCACGGAGGTCAAATATCCGCAATGCTCACATAAGACTTGATCTTTCTTGGTTACGATGGTATACTTTCGCCCGCAGATCGGACAGGTGGTCAGAATATTTTCAAGCCCTTGGGCAATCTTTTTGCAACGGTAGCGCACGGCGGGTCTTTGCTGCAGCCACTCAAACTCGTTGTAGGTCAGCCGCTCTTCCACCGCTCGCTGCAGCTGCTCCAACGGCAATGCCTTGACCTGCTGCGCGGTAAACAGCAAATCCAACTCGGCCTCTACCAACGAGCCGCGGCGAAAGCCCTTACCCCATTTGGGATCGGCAAGGTAGTCCCCGCAGATTTTAATGGTGTAGACGTTCACGCCCGCTTTCTTAATAAACGAATAGGTGCTGTCCTGAATATCCTCAAAGCGTCCGGTCGTGGACAGACGCGCCTCCGGCATCATGGCCAGAATTTCATTGCTTTTGAGGACGCTCAGGCAGTTTTTGGCGTTCTCCACATCCATGGCAAACATACTCTTGGGAAATGCACCCACCCGTCTGAGCAGCCATCCAAGAACACGGTGATAGAAATAAAGCCGCGCTACAATGAAATGGGGCTTGTATCGGCGAAGCAACGCCGCCGCATAAATAAAGTCGATGAAAGAGCCGTGGTTGCAAAGAACCAAGGACGGCTCCTGCAGCGCTCCAGCCTTGTTTGTTGTTTTCAGCCTCACGCCACACAGGAAAAGGTAAGCTCGGATCACATAATACAGAACTCCCATGATAAAGCCGTTGACCGGCCGCACTCGGTTGGCAGGCATGGCTTTATGGCGGTCGGCATAGCCGTTGAGCTTAGCAAACAGCGTATCCCTTTTCCGGAACATAACACCGATGAGCACAAGCAGAAGGGAAAACACGCAAACGGTCACGATCCAGTCGGACATAATGGCCATATGTCCCAGCCCCACCCCAATACAAACGGAGGGCAGTGCGCCCAGCATCGTCACCGTAATATAACGGCGGTAGGACATCCCCAGGCTCGCCGCAAGAAAGCAGATCATACCGTAAGGAATGGCAGGCAGGAAATACAGAATAAAAATGATCAAGGTTGCCTTGCTGGATCGGGCAATTTTCTCCGGATCCAGATTCAGTTTTTTCACAAAAAAGCGGCGCAGCTGATCGCCGAAGGTCTTTTGCAGCATATAGATCAGCGTATTTCCAAGCAGAACACCGACCATGCAGCACATAAGGCCGATGGCAAACGGGAAGGTCACCCCCGCAAGCACCTGAACGGGCTCTGCCGGCAGAAACGTGCAGACCACCTGCAGCATCGACAGCGCGGCAATCACAACGTATCCGCGCCAACCAAAGCCGGATAACAGCTCCTTCATTTGCTCGTTGGAAAGATCCTTGATAAACAAGCTCTTGAGCAACGCCAAATTACCGCCCGAAAGAGCGAGCAGCATCAACAGTGTCAAAATAATCGCTACACCGAATACGATCAGAATTTTTTGTTTTGCGTATTGCTTGACGCTCATTGCAGCGTGCTCACCTCCCTCTTGTTTCCCCATCTCCGAAAAGCGAAAACCGTCGTAATCCGTCGCTTTCTGACTCATTATAGCAGAAGTTCTTTCATTTTTCAATCTATTGACGGTAAGGTTGAGCCAAAAAACAAAAATACATTGTCAGCAGCGAGCCATGTCAGCGCCGCGCCGAACCTGCTCTCTGCTGCTGTCAAGATAGGACACAGTGTTTTTTGCAAAAATATTTACATTACAACAGCGGTGTGATATAATGAAGCAACAATTATTTAACACACTCAAAGGAGTAACAAAATGTCATTTTATATTGGTATTGATATTGGAACCTCATCCATGAAATTATTGCTTATGGATAATAACGGAAAAATTCACAATATGCTCTCAAAAGAATATCCGCTTGAATTTCCGCGACCCGGTTGGAGTCAGCAAAATCCAAATGATTGGAAAAAGGCACTCCTCGAAGGGGTACCAGAACTGCTAAAAGGATTTGATGCTTCAAAGGTTGCCGGTATTGGTGCGGGCGGCCAAATGCACGGCTTGGTAGTATTAGATGATCATGATAATATTATACGCCCGGCAATTCTTTGGAACGACGGCAGAACGTCCAAAGAGGTGGATTACCTTAATCATGTGGTTGGCAAGAAGAAACTTTCGCAACTTACGGCAAATATTGCTTTCGCAGGTTTTACTGTGCCTAAAATTTTATGGATGCGAGAAAACGAACCGGAAAATTTTCACAAAATATCAAAAATTATGCTGCCGAAAGATTATATCAATTATGTTTTAACGGGTGTTCATTCTTGTGACTATTCCGATGCTTCAGGCATGCTTATGTTAGATGTGCGCCGTAAATGTTGGAGCAAGGAAATGTTGGAAATTTGCGGTATTACAGAATCACAAATGCCCAAACTTTTTGAAAGTTATGAATGTATAGGAACCATTGATGCAAAAATCGCAAAAAAACTAAAGTTGCCCAACACCGTTAAGGTGTGTGCAGGTGCCGGAGATAATGCAGCGGCTGCGGTAGGGACAGGAGTTGTAGGTCTGGGCGGATGCAATATCAGCATAGGTACTTCCGGCACTGTGTTCATAACGTCTGATCAATTTATTGAAGATGAATCCAACGGACTTCATGCTTTTGCTCATGCTGACGGCGGTTGGCACTTAATGGGTTGTATGCTTTCCGCAGCTTCATGTAACAAGTGGTTTATGGAAGATATTTTGAACACTTCTGACTATTCTGCGGAACAGGCAGCTATTGATAAAGGTAAATTAGGTGATAATCACGTGTTTTTTCTCCCCTACCTTATGGGCGAGAGAAGTCCAATCAACGATACCAATGCACGCGGTACATTTATTGGTATGACAATGGATACTACAAGAGCAGATTTGGTACAAGCAGTTTTGGAAGGCGTAGCTTTTGCCATTCGTGATTCCGTAGAAGTGGCTCGTAACAACGGAATTCCTATAAACACAAGCAAAATTTGCGGTGGTGGCGCAAAAAGTCTGCTATGGAAGCGTATATTTGCTAATATTCTCAATTGTGAACTGGAAACGCCGGTGTCCGAACAGGGTCCCGGAATGGGTGGCGCTATGTTAGCGATGGTTGCATGCAAAGAATATGCTTCCGTTAAAGAGTGCTGTAAAAAACTATGCCATACCGCTTCTACTGTAAAGCCTGAACCCGCGTTAGTTGCCAAATATGAATCAAAATATCAACTGTTCAAGAAAATATATCCTGCTTGCAAAACGTTATTTGCAGAACTTAAGTAACGTGAAAAACTATTTTATAGAATGGTTCGGTGTGTTATTCTATAATCATATTTTATACTTCTTTGGTCTATAATCGAAAGTTTTTTATGATTGAGTTCAGTAGATATATAGGTGGCAAAAAGTAAAAACGCTTGACTAACGGTGCGCAAATTTAGCGGAGAAATTATAGTCAGTTGGTTAATAATTGCTCCGCTACAAACAAATAATTCACCCCGACAGATTTTTTTACGATCTGTCGGGGTTTGCTATTCGATAAATTGGAATTTGAATAGCAAGATTTTTTGAGATGTTATTGCTTATTCATAACACACAGTAAAATGCTCTAAAACCGCCTTAAATAAAGGGTTTTCCGCAAACAACTCATTTCATCCCACTATACGGTGTTACACCGTTTTACCCTTGTGCCGAGAGATAATAAGGGCAAAATCAAGGGCAAGAATCATCAAAATTTTAGTTTTTAGATTTGGGAAACGAACTGTTGCAATGTGAATTTACAAATGAATTGAGGACTTATCGTGAAGATATCCAAAATGTTTGCAATTACCTTGCAGTCGAAAAAACGTTGTGTTTTCTTTTTATCGCAGTTATGTATGATCTGCTTCTTGGATTGTATCTGAAGGACTTTCTTATTCTGTCGCCAATACTGCTGACGTTCTATCTGCTTACAGTTTTACCCACATTGTTCCTGCTTGCTGATGTGTGCTCCAAAATATGCGAGCTTTAATCTTCACTTTGTTACTGCTTATCGGTCTTATAGATCTCACATATTTGTTTCGATGTCGCAGCTTTTCCCTACAATTATATCACTTGTGATAGTACTGATATATTTCGGTGCTTACATAGAAGAACCGAAAAAAGACGGGTTCTTGACGAAAAATTTCGTACCGGTTGTTATGGGAATTCGTTGCAGTAAACTTAATCTCCGCATACAGA
>JAFQKX010000023.1 GCA_017414705.1 Clostridia bacterium | reverse complement strand
TCGTAGAATTTTCATGCAGCCGATTTTTTCATCGGCAAGGCATAAAACGCAGCAAATCCTTTCGGATTTGCGAGTATTTTAACACAGCAGAGGGAAAAATCGGCCCATGAAAATCGGGTTCGGATATTCCTTCTCTGCTTACAGCTTGTCGATGTCGGCGTCGGTGATCATATGGAAGCCTGCCTCGGTCAGCACCTGCTCGGCAGCGGCGTTGTCCGCCACGCGCAGCACCACGTAGGCGTGCTTTTGGGTGCGTGCCAAAAAGGCGTACAGATATTCCAGATTGATCTCGTGCTCATCCAACGCGCGCAGCGCGGCAGACAGCTTGCCGGGGGCATCGCCGATCTTGACGCCCACGACCTCGGTCATTTTGATGAGATAGCCGTGCTCCTGCAGCGCCTTGACGGCGGTGTCGTTGTCGTTGACGATCAGACGCAGGATGCCGAATTCCTCGGTATCGGCAATGGAAAGCGCGCGCAGGTCGACGTTATGATTCGCCAGCACCTCGGTGATATCCACCAAAGCGCCCTGCTTGTTTTCTACAAAAACGGTCAGTTGCTTTAATGACATAGTTACTCCGCCCTTTCTTTAATGAAGCTTGCGCTTGTCGATGACGCGTACCGCTTTGCCCTCGCTGCGCACGATGCTCTTGGGAGCCACCAGATGCACCTTGGGATTGATGCCCAGCATGGTCTTCATAGCTTCGGACAGCGATTTTTCCAGCGCGGTCACGCCGCTGACGGTATCGGTGAACTGATCGGGATTCATTTCCACGTTGACGTCAAAGGTATCGGTGTTGCCCACACGATCCACGATGATCTGATAGTTGGGCTGATAACCCTCGTTGAGCAGCACCGTCTCGATCTGGCTGGGAAAGACGTTGACGCCGCGGATGATAAGCATATCGTCGCTTCTGCCCATGGGCTTGGTCATTTTGATGAAGGTTCTGCCGCAGGAGCATTTCTTGCGCGACAGTACGCAGATATCGCGGGTGCGGTAGCGCAGCAGCGGGAAGGCTTCCTTGTCCAACGAGGTGAACACCAATTCACCCTTGCTGCCCTCGGGCAGCACCTCGCCGGTATCGGGATCAATGATCTCGGCCAGGAAGTGGTCCTCGTTGATGTGCATACCGGTCTGCTCGCTGCATTCGAACGAAACGCCCGGTCCGGTGGTCTCGGTCAGACCGTAAATATCGTAAGCCTTGATGCCCAGCGTCTGTTCAATGCCGCGGCGCATCTCCTCGGTCCACGGCTCGGCACCGAAGATGCCTGCCTTGAGAGGAATATCCTCGGGCTTGTAGCCCTGCTCCTGCAGCGTCTCACCGATGTAAGCGGCGTAGGACGGCGTGCAGCAGAGAATGGTGGCCTTGAGATCCATCATGAACTGGATCTGTCTCTCGGTAAAGCCGGAGGACATGGGCAGCGTCAGACAACCCACCTTGTGCGAGCCGCCGTTGAGTCCGGGGCCGCCGGTGAACAGTCCGTAGCCGTAGGCTACCTGACAAACGTCCTCGTTGGTGCCGCCGACTGCCGTAATGGCGCGTGCGCAGCAATCCTCCCACAGATCCACGTCGTGCCGGGTGTAAAACGCCACCACGCGCTTGCCGGTGGTACCCGAGGTGGACTGGATGCGAACACACTCGCTCAAGGGCTTGGCAAGCAAGCCGTAGGGATATGCGTCGCGCAGATCTGCCTTGGTCAGGAAGGGCAGCTTGTGCAGATCCTCAATGCCGTGAATATCCGCAGGGGTGACACCCTTTTGATCCATCAGATCGCGGTAGTACGGCACGTTTTCATACACGTGCTTGACCTGCTTGACCAGCTTTTCGGATTGGAGCTTTTTGATCTCCTCAACCGGCATGGTCTCGATCTCTTTTTGATAATAACGCTCTTGCATAAATGATTCGCCTTCTTAAATCTAAAATACCCTTTAGGGGAAAATTACAACTGATAGCCCAGATCAAACGCCTTGAGGTTGACCTCCAGAAATTTGGCGGGAACGGTGGTCTTGAGCGTCTCCACCCATTTTTCATAGGGGATCTCGCTGCTCTTGGCCATCACGCCGATGAGCACGATGTTGACCGCCTTTTGGTTGCCTGCCTGCTTGGCGAGCGCCAAAGCATCCACCGTCGTCACGTCGCAGACGTCGGCAAGCTTTTGTGCAATGTCGGCAGGATACTGCGCCGCACCGGTAATGACCGGCATGGGGTCGATCTGCTGCGCGTTGACGATCATCTTACCGCCCTTTTTCAAAAACGGCAGCGCACGGTACGCCTCCAGCAGCTCAAAGGCAAGAATAACGTCCGCCTCACCCTTGTCGATGATGGGGGAATAAACCTTTTCTCCGTATTTGACGTAGGTCACGACGCTTCCGCCGCGCTGGCTCATGCCATGCACCTCGGACACCTTGACGTCATAGCCCTCGTTAATGACGGTGTTGCCCAGCACGCGGCTGGCAAGAAGGGTACCCTGACCGCCCACACCTACGATCATAATGTTCTTGGTCATGTCAGTTCTCCTCCTTTACGATGGCCTTGAAGGGGCACACGTTGGTGCACAGTCCGCAGCCGTTGCACTGCGTGGAATCAATGACTACGCGGTCGTTTTTGACCGTAATGGCGGGACAGCCCAGCTTCATGCACAGCTTGCAGTTCTTGCAGGCGTCCGAAATTTTGCAAACGCCGCTGTACTGCACGCTCTTGAGCAGCGCACAGGGACGCTGTGCGATGATGACCGACGGTTCCTCGCGATTGACCTCCTCGCGTACCACCGCTTCAAACGCCTTGACGTCAAACGGATCGCAGACCGTCACGTGCTCTACGCCGACGGCCTTGCACAACGCGATCAGATCCACCTGCTTGGTCGGCTCGCCCTTGATGGTGCGTCCGGTGGTGGGGTTATCCTGATGCCCCGTCATACCCGTGATGGAGTTGTCCAGAATAATGACGGTGTTGTTGCCCTTGTTGTAAACGATGTCCACAAGTCCCGTGATTCCCGAGTGCATAAAGGTGGAATCGCCGATGACCGACACCAATTTCTTGTTAAATTCGGCACCGCGCGCCTTTGCCATACCCAACGCTGCGCTGACCGAAGCACCCATACAGATGGTGGTATCCACCGACTGCAGCGGCGCCACCGCGCCCAGCGTGTAGCAGCCGATATCGCCCGATACCGTCAACCCCAGCTTTTTGAGCACGTAGAAGGTGCCGCGATGCGGACATCCCGCACACATGACCGGCGGGCGCATGGGAATCGCCTCGCTCAGCGCAATGCTTTCGGGAGCATCCTCGCCCAGCACCGCCTGCTTGATCATAGCGGGAGTGTATTCCCCCAGCAGCGTGAAGGCATCCTTGCCTACGATGTTGGTGATGCCCATCGCCTTGCAGGCGTTCTCGATTACAGGGTCAAGCTCTTCCATGACATACACCTTGTCGTATTTTGCGGCAAAGTCCTTGATCTTTTGTGCGGGCAGGGGATAGACCATACCCAATTTCAGATAATCCGCCTTGTCGCCCAAGGCTTCCTTGGCATACACGTAGGCAATGCCTGCCGAAATAACGCCGATGCGGCTGCCGTTTTCCTCGACCGGATTGAGCGCGGCGGTCTCGGCATATTCGGCAATGGCGGCCATACGATCCTCTACCACCACGTGACGCTTGACGGCGTTGGCGGGCATCATCACGTATTTGCCGATGTTCTTTTCATACGGCTTGAGCTCCACCTGCTCGCGCTCATTGAGCTCCACAAGGCTCTGGGAGTGGGAAACGCGGGTGGACAACCGCACAAACACGGGAGTATCAAACTGCTCGGACAACGCAAACGCCTGCTTGGTAAATTCCTTGCATTCGCCCGAATCCGACGGCTCGAGCATCATGATCTTGGCAGCCTCGGCATAGTGTCGGGAATCCTGCTCGTTTTGCGAGGAATGCATGCCGGGATCGTCTGCCACGCAGAACACCAACCCGCCGTTGACGCCGGAATAGCTGACCGTGAATACGGGGTCAGCCATGACGTTGAGACCCACGTGCTTCATGCAGCTCATGGCGCGTGCGCCGCCGATGGAGGCACCGATGGCAACCTCAGCCGCCACCTTTTCGTTGGGCGACCACTCGGAATAGACCTCGTCGTATTTTGCAATTTCTTCGGTAATCTCGGTGCTGGGCGTTCCGGGGTAGGAGGCGACCACGCCGACGCCTGCCTCGTAAGCACCGCGGGCAACGGCTGCGTTGCCGAGTAACAGTTTTTTCATAGCTTAATCAGTTCCTCTCTGATGAAGTGATCTCGTTTTGCTGTGCCACCACGCTGTCCCCGCAGTAGATGCGGCGCAGCTTGGGCTTTTCGATCTTGCCGGTGGGATTGCGCGGCACCTCGGCAAAAATGATCTTGCGCGGACGCTTGTAGCGCGGCAGATCCATGCAGAAGTCCTCGATCTCGTCCTCGGTCAGCGTCATACCGTCCTTTGCCTGAATGATGGCGGTTGCGATCTCGCCCAACCGCGCGTCGGGCAGTCCGATGACCGCAACGTCGCTGATCTTGTCGTGCTTGCGCAGAAAATCCTCGATCTGTACGGGGTACAGATTTTCACCGCCCGAGATAATGACGTCCTTCTTGCGATCCACCAAAAAGATGAATCCGTCCTCGTCCTCGGATGCCATATCGCCGGTAAACAACCAGCCGTCTCTCAGCACCTCGGCGGTGGCTTTTTCGTCCTTGTAATAGGCGGTCATGACACCGGGGCCCTTGACGGCAAGCTCGCCCACCTCGCCGCGCGCAACACAGTTGCCGTGCTCGTCCACGATCTTGGTCTGCCAGCCGAAACCGGCCTTGCCGATGGCACCGACCTTATGTTCGTTCTCAACCCCCAAATGTACGCAGCCCGGACCGATGGATTCCGACAGTCCGTAGTTGGTGTCATACGCGTGGTTGGGGAAATACTGCTTCCAACGCTTGATGAGGCTGGGCGGCACCGGCTGCGCGCCGATGTGCATCAGCCGCCATTGCGACAGATCGTAGTCCTCTAATTGAATATCGCCGCGCTCAATGGCGTCCAGAATATCCTGCGCCCACGGCACCAGCAGCCATACGATGGAGCATTTTTCCTCCGACACCGCCTGCAGGATCCATTCGGGGGCAATGCCCTTGAGAATGACCGCCTTGCCGCCTACCAAAAAGGAGCCGAACCAATGCATCTTGGCGCCGGTGTGATACAACGGCGGGATGCACAAAAACACGTCGTCCTTGGTTTGGCTGTGGTGGTTTTGCTCCACCATGGCAGCGTGCATCAGACTGCGATGCTTGTGAATGATGGCCTTGGGAAATCCGGTGGTACCGGATGAAAAATAAATGGCAGCGTCATCGTCATCCGTCAGCTTGATCTGCGGATTTTTGGATGAGCAATAGGATACCAGATTATCGTAGCTTTCGGCAAAGGTGGGGCAGTCCTCCCCCAGATACAGCCACAGCTTGATGCGCTTGACCCGCGAGCAGATCTGCTCCACGCGTCCCGTGAACTCGGGTCCGAAGATGATGACGTCGGCATCGGCAAGCTCCAGGCAGTATTTGATCTCGTCGGCGGCGTAGCGGTAATTGAGCGGCACCGCCATGGCACCGGTCTTGAGCACGCCGAAATAGATGGGCAGCCATTCGATGCAGTTCATCAGCAAAATGGCGACCTTGTCACCCTTTTTGATGCCGCGTGACAACAACAGATTGGCAAATCGGTTGGCGTGCTTGTTGAACTGTCCCCAGCTCAGCTCCTTGCGGTAAGCGTCGTTGGGGTTGGATTCGATCAGCGAATACTCCCGCCAGGTCAGTCGTCGGTCATCCTGTTTTTTGGGATTGATCTCGATCAGGCTGATGTCCTCGGGATAGAAATCAGCGTTCTTTTGTAAAATATCGGTAATCGGCATGGGAATAGGATTCCTTTCCTGCTTTTTAAAGTAAATACACGGAAATCATACCATATTTCCGTGTATTTTTCAAGATGTTATTGGACTATTCGCCCAAAGATTCCTTGGCGCTGACCACCACCTCGGTGTTGTAGCAGGAGAACATCTCGTCGGTGTCCTCTTTTTTGAGCTTGGGAGTGATCCAACTGATCACCGGCACGATGACCAGACCTGCCAGCATGGCAAGCGCACCGCAGACGATGGGGGATTGCAGCAAGGTGGGGAAGGAGCTTCTTGCCACCATATTGAGCACCATAATACCCGCACCGAAGACAAAGCTGACCCAAACCGAAAGCTTGGTGGCTTTTTTCCAATACAGACCGTAGAGGAACGGCGCCAGGAAGGCACCTGCCAAAGCGCCCCAGGAAATGCCCATCATATCGGCAATGTAGCCCAGCTTATCCTTGTTGAGCGCAATGAACGCCGAAACGGCAATGAACACCACGATCAGGACGCGCATAATAAAGACCTGCTTTTTCTCGGACAATTGCTTGACGACGTGACCGCGGATGAGATCCAGCGTCAGCGTGGAGCTGGACGCCAGCACCAACGACGACAGCGTCGACATGGAGGCCGACAGCACCAGCACGATGACCACGCCGATGAGAAGATCGGGCAGCCCCTGAAGCATGGTGGGGATAATGGCGTCAAAGCCGCCTGCAGGCATATCGGCGGTGACGCTCAGCTTGTCGCTGAACAGTCGGCCGAAGCCGCCCAGGAAATAGCAGCCGCCCGCCACGATCACGGCAAATACGGTGGAAATAATGGTGCCCTTGTTGATGTCCTTTTCGCTCTTGATGGCGTAGAATTTCTGCACCATCTGCGGCAGACCCCAGGTGCCCAGCGAGGTCAGAATGACCACGAACATCAGCCCGAGCGGGTCGGGTCCGAAGAAGGAATTGAAGGCACCGGGCGCGTTGTCACCCACCTGCACCTCGGCAAGCTTGGAAAGAGATTCCACGAAGCCGCCGTTTTGCGACAGCACCGCCGCGATGACCAGCACGATGCCTGCGATCATAATGATACCCTGAATAAAGTCGTTGATGGCAGTCGCCATGTAGCCGCCCGCGATGACGTAAACGCCGGTCAGCACCGCCATAACGATGACGCACACCGAATAATCAATGCCGGGGAATGCCATGGAGAACAGACGGGACAGACCGTTGTACAGCGAGGCGGTGTAGGGGATCAGGAAAATAAACACGATGACCGACGCCGCGATCTTGAGCGCGGGACTCTGATACCGCTTGCCGAAGAATTCGGGCATGGTGGCACTTTCCAGATGTTGGGTCATCAGACGGGTGCGCCGTCCCAGCACCACCCACGCCAGCAGCGAGCCCAGCACCGCGTTGCCGATGCCGATCCAGGTGGAGGCAATGCCGAACTTCCAACCGAACTGTCCCGCGTAGCCCACGAAAATAACGGCAGAGAAATACGAGGTTCCGTAGGCAAACGCCGTCAGCCACGGGCCGACCGCGCGCCCGCCCAGCACGAAGCCGCGCACGTCGGTGGAGTGCTTACGGCAATACAGACCCACCGCAACCATCACACCGAAGAACACCACCAATAAAATAATTTTCAAAGCCATAAAAACCCTGCCTTTCGCGGCGCGCCGCCGCTTGTGATCCGAGCAACCGAAACGATCCGATCAAAACCGTGAACCGAAACGGAAAACCAAGAAAAAAGAAATAAAAAAGAAGCCTTTTCTTTTGCTCTTTAAAATTTTAACGCGTTAAAGCAAAAAAGTCAACCCCCAAAATAAAAAAACCGCAGAAAAATTCAAAAAATCCCCCTCCCTTTACACA
This sequence comes from Clostridia bacterium, assembly GCA_017414705.1. GTDB lineage: Bacteria > Bacillota > Clostridia > Oscillospirales > Acutalibacteraceae > RGIG1913. The sequence continues at coordinate 6,830 of JAFQKX010000023.1, read as the reverse complement.
AGGGAGGCGTTGGGAGGTGCAATTCTCAGGCCCCCTTGCCGAAAGGGGGCTCCGCCCATAGGGCGGTGGGGGATACGCGTAGGGGACGTTCTCACTGCGGTTCGGTCACGCCGGCGGCTCTGACAGTCCCCCAGACTGTCATTCACTTCCGCCGGACGCCGCTTCGCTACGCCCCGACGCCCCGTTTCTGCCATGCGGCAACAATCCCTCCGTCACGGCTATGCCGTGCCACCTCCCTTTAGGCAAGGGAGGCTTTGGACGGGCGAAGGTCTCCCGCCGCGTAGGGATCATTCTCACTGCGGTTCGATCACGCTGCTTCGCGTAGGGGATGGCGCCCTCGACATCCCGAAAAAGCCGCTTCGCTACGCCTCGACGCCCCGTCTGCCGCCTCTGCAAGAGGACGGCCCTCGTGAGGGGTCTCCCGCCGTGTTTTTGGCAAAAAAACGATCCTCCGACCAACTGTTCGTCGGGGGATCGTTTGTAGTTATTCTGCTTTGTTTTGTTTATATTTGATACGCGACCATAACAAAATGATGATCTGTCCCGGTGCGCCTAAAACAAAGATCTGCCACAGGATCTGCCCGAACGGCAGCAGCGATAAAAATACGGCGGCAAGCACGCTCCACATCAGCAGCGAAATAATGAGAAAATTGCGGTGGCGGTTAAACCAAATACTGTTAAACACCAGCCACACGATCATGGATGCCGGCGCGGCGTATACAAAGGATAACCAATGTAGCTTGATATCGCCCATTACGATATCGCTCACCACAAACGCCACGGTTGCTGCCAGCCACACCAACAAAATGCTGATGCCGGTGATGAATCCGTGATTGCGAATACGTCTGCGCAGCGCTTGCTTGAACTCGGGCAGTTTGGCGTGTTCTTCCTGAACCAAATAGTCCAGCGTTACCCCAAACAGATCGGCGATCTCCTTGAGCACCGCAATATCCGGAACCGATTCTCCGCGTTCCCATTTGCTGATGGCCTTATCGGAATAATTCAATTTTTCGGCAAGCTCCAATTGCGTGTAGCCGTTGTCCTTGCGCAGATCAGCAATGTTTTTTGCGATCGTTAACTTGATATCTACCATAAACTTCGTCTCTCTACCGTGTTTTTTCTTAATAATACCATAAATTCTACTCAAAAGCAATCTAAAAAACACATTTTCTACTTTCGGTAGAGCGAATTTCTCGCCATTCTACCGACTTGAATTTCAGAGTATCCCTGCCCGCGCAGGCGGTAGGTTGTAAAATATACGCAGATGTAATATACTCGACCATAAGAAACAAACGAAAAGGAGGTTGCCTATGTGCCGTACCAAACTGCGTGACCGCATCCTGCCCGACTACACACGCGGGGAAGAACGGTTCAATATGATCACCCATATCGTCGGCGGCGCTTTGGGCGTTGTGGCGCTGGTGCTTTGCGTGGTGACCTCTGCCTTGCGCGGAAACGTATGGAGTGTCGTTTCGTCTGCCATCTACGGTGCCTCGCTCATCGTTCTGTACACCATGTCCAGCGTCTATCACGGCCTGCTGCCGCCAAAGGCCAAAAAGGTCATGCAGGTGTTGGATCATTGCACCATCTATTTTCTCATCGCAGGTACCTATACCCCGATTCTTCTGTGTACCATTCGCCCCGTCTCACCGCTTTGGGGTTGGGGACTGTTTGGGTTCGTGTGGGGACTGACCGCCGTCGCCGGTGTTTTTACTGCCATTGACCTGCGCAAATACCGCGTCTTTTCTATGATCTGCTATTTGGGAATGGGCTGGTGTATCATTCCCGCTGCCAAGGTTGCCATCATTGCGATTGCAAAGCCGGGACTGATCTTGCTGCTGGCAGGTGGGATCGCTTATACGCTTGGCGCCGTCATCTACGGCTTGGGCAAAAAATGGCGTTATATGCATTCCGTTTTTCACATTTTTGTGGTGCTGGGCAGTTTGCTGCAGTTTCTGTGTATTTTATTTTATATCTTATAAATCAGAGGTGCCAAAATGAAACACGAATATCAGTTATCTTGCGAATCCACGGTGGATCTTCCGTTTTCTTACGTTGACGGCAGAGGGATTTCGGTCTTGTTTTATACCTATATGGTCGATGAGCAGGAATATCTCGACGATATGGGACGCGACGAGCAGGCGTTAACGAGATTTTACACGTTTCTCAAAGAGGGCAAGCAGCCCAAAACGTCGCAGATCAATATGCAACGCTATTTGGATTATTTTGAGCCGCTGCTGCAAAAGGGCGACGTGTTGCACATTAATTTCGGCTCCGGAATGACCCCCTCCGTGCATAATGCCCGAGCTGCCGCAGAGATTTTATTGGAAAAATATCCCGAGCGTAAGCTGGTCATTGTCGATTCCTTGTGCAGTTGCTTGGGCTACGGTCTTCTGGTAGACGAGGTTGCGGATCGGTGGGACGACGGTATGGGGCTGGAGGAATTGGCAAGCTGGGCGCAGGACAATTGTCTGTCCATTCATCACCAATTCTTTTCCACCGACCTGACCTGCTTTAAGCGCAGCGGACGCGTTTCGGGTGCTGCCGCAACGGTTGCGACCATCCTGAATATTTTTCCGCTGATGCACCTGGATGAACAAGGACGCATTCAGGCGTATGCAAAGGTGCGCGGCAGAAAGGCGGTTATTGATGCCACGGTGCGCGAGGTAGAGCAGCACATACAAAACGGAACCGAATACGACGGTAAATTCTTTTTGGGACATTCCAACAGTCCCGAGCTTGCCGCGCAGGTTGTAGAAGCTCTCGAGCAGAACTTTCCCGCTCTGCAGGGAAAGATCCGCGTCCACGAGATCGGCACCATCATTGCGTCACATTGCGGCCCGGGAACGGTGGCGTTGTTCTTTTGGGGCGATGCGCGTAAGCCGGAATAATTCCAAGCAAAAAGCAGGAACTTCGGCTTCTGCTTTTTTCTTATAATTTTCCAAAAATAATACTATCAATTTATCCGGGAATATGCTATACTGACCCAAGAAAAACCATGAAAAGGGGAAAACACTATGCAGCAAGAAAAAAACGTTTTTCATATCATTCCGCATTCCCATTGGGATCGCGAATGGTATATGAGCTTTGAACAGCACCGTATGCGCTTGGTGGAACTGTTCGACGCGCTGATTGAAACCATGGAAAACAATCCCGAATATACCTATTACCATATGGACGGACAGTACATCGTCATTGAGGACTATTTCGAGATTCGTCCGCAGATGCGCGACCGCCTGATGAAGCTGATCCGCGATGATCGTATTCAAGTTGGCCCGTGGTACGTTTTGCAGGACGGATATCTGACCTCGGGGGAAGCAAACGTGCGCAATATGCTGTACGGCATCAAGCTGTGCAAGCAGATCGGCGCCGATCCGGTGATGTGTGGCTATTTCCCGGACACCTTCGGTAACGTTTCGCAGATGCCGCAGCTTCTCAACGGATTCGGGATCGACAACGCCGTATTCGGTCGCGGAATCGGTTCCATTTTGGAGGATAACAAGGTGGATGAAAATGCACCTAATAATCCTTCCGAGATCGTTTGGAGCTCTCCCGATGGCAGCGAGGTCATCGGCGTTATGTTCGTGCAGTGGTATCACAATGCCATGGAGCTGCCCACCGATAAGACTGCGCTCAAGGAACGTCTGGATCGCATTATTGGGGGGCTTCGCAATAGCGCTTCCACCCCGCATCTGTTGGGCATGAACGGTTGCGATCACCAGCCGGTGCAGACCGATTTGCGCGAGGCCATCGACGCCGCCCGTGAGATCTACGGTGATTCGGTTGAGATCAAACAATCCAATTTCAAGGATCTGATGGATGCCATACGCCCCTATCAAGGCCGCTTCTCGCGCATCGACGGCGAGATTAACGGACAACGCACCAGCGGTGCCGTCCCTCTGGTTGCTACTGCATCGGCTCACGTCAAACTCAAGCAAAAAAATCATCGCGGACAGAATATCCTCGAGCGTATTGCCGAGCCGTTGAGCGTTATTGCGATGCTTTCGGGTGACAAATACCGTCAGGACGAACTGTTCTATGCTTGGAAAAAGCTGATGCAGAATCATCCGCACGATTCCATCTGTTGCTGCTCCTGCGACGAGGTCACCCGCGAGATGGATACCCGCTTTGATAAATCCTACGAGGCTGCCCGCTTTGTGCAGGATGAAGCACTGGACTACGTTGTGCAGAATCTGGACACCACCGCCTACGGCGACCGCTGCCTGACGGTGTTCCATACGTCGCCCTCCGTTTCCTTCGGTACCGTGACTGCTACGGTGGATTATCCGCTGAATTCTGGCATCGAGACCCTTTCGGTCACCACTTTGGACGGCACCCCCGTGCCTTGCACCGTCAAGAAGCTGGGAGAAACCTTTACTTACACTCTGCCCAAAAACCGTTTCCGTCAGGCAACTCGCGTGGATCGCTTTGAGGTCACCGTTTTGGTGCGCCACGAGGGTGTCGGTTACGAGACTTATGCCGTGCATGCAGGCGCCGCCGAAAAAGCAGTTGAGCGCACCGTTAAGGCAACCGATACTACGCTGGAAAACGAATGGCTTGCCCTTCAGGTTGAGTCCGACGGTACCGTCACCCTGACCGACAAACGCAGCGGCGAGGTCTACAAAAATAACCTCATTTACGAGGATACGGGCGATCGCGGCGACCTGTATAACTTTGTTGAGACGCAGCAGTCAAACCGTATTCGCGCCGCTGCAGCCTTGCAGGGTGCACGCCTTGTCGAATGCAACGATTGCTTTGCAACCTTGCAGCTTTCCACAGCCCTGGAGATCCCCGCAGGTAAAGAGGGAACTTTGCGTACCGAGAAAACGATCCCCCATACCGTGACCACCTATCTGACCGTCACCGCAGGTGTGCCGCGCGTGGACGTTAAGACCGTGCTGGACAATCAGTCGGAAAATCACCGTATCCGCGCCTTGTTCGTACCGGAAATTCAAACCGACCGCGTGCAGGCTGAGGGACAGTTTAACGTGGTTGACCGTGAGATCGTTCCGCATGAAAATTGGAAAAATCCCTGCTACTGCCAGCGTATCCAAGCCTTCTTCTCATTGTTTGACGGCAATCGCGGCTTGATGATCGGCGTGCGCGGTCTCAACGAATACGAGATCCTGCGCGACGGTAAAAATACCATGGCACTTACGCTGCTGCGTGCGGTGGATCATATCGGTGACTGGGGCAAATTCCCCACGCCCGACGGACAGTGCAAGGGCTTGCATGAGCTATCCTATTGCATCATTCCGTTCAGCGCCGCCACCAAGGCACAGGCATACGATCAGGGCTACCTCTTTAACGGTGACACCTTGATTGCTCGCAGCGCCGCCTGCCATGCGGGAGCTTTGCCCGCCGCAAGTGATCTGCTCACCGTCAGCGGTGATTATATCGCCTTCTCGGCACTCAAAAAAGCTGAAAAGAGCGACAGCATCATCCTGCGTGCTTACAATGCCGATCACGCCGCAACGCAGATGACTGTCAAACTTGCCCGTGCCCCGCGCTCGGTGCACGAGGTCAATCTGGCGGAGGAGCGTCAGCGTCAGCTACAAGTCACCGAAAACACCATCACCTTGGAGGTCGGCAAGAAAAAAATCGTGACGCTTGAACTCGAGTTCTGATTTACGCATCATAGCAACACCCGCTTTCCAATCGGAAAGCGGGTGTTTTGATAACGGATCCTTTTTTATCGTTAGAAAATGGGATATCCTGCTGCGGTGTGCGCTTCCAATAACTCGTCACACATCTTGACGATGTCATCAATGGACAACTGTGCACCGGTGTGCGGATCCATCATAGCGGCTTGATAAATATGTTCCTTGCGCTGCGTGACGGCTGCTTCGATGGTCAGCAACTGACAGTTGATGTTGGTCATATTCATGGCAGCGCATTGCACCGGCAGGCGGCCGACGTGGGTGGGATGAATGCCGTTTCCATCCACCAGACAAGGCACCTCCACACAGGCATCCGACGGCAGATTGTCGATCAGTCCCGTATTGAGAACGTTTCCGCCAATCTTGTAAGGCATATTGGTGACCATGGCCTCCATAATGCGTGAGGCGTATTCGTGCGAGCGTGTGTGCTCCACCTCACCGCCGTTCATCAGTTCTTCGCGTTGCTTTTCCCACGAAGCGATCTGATTGACGCAGCGGCGGGGATATTCATCCAGCGGAATATTAAACTGTTCGATCAGCTCGGGATAATTCGGCTTGATGTAAAAACAATTATATTCCGCGTTATGCTCCGAGCTTTCGGTGCAGTAATAGCCCAATTTATCAATATAATCAAACCGTACCATATCGCCATGCTTTTCGGTGGCGTTCTTTTGCTTGGCACGGCGGCGGATCTCGGGGTACAGATCGTTGCCCTTAGCATCGCGGATCTCCAGCAGCCATCCCATGTGATTGATGCCGGCGATCAGCTCGCTGCCGACCGTAACGTTCTTCATATCCAATTGGTTCAGCAGATGACGGCTGCATACCTGTACGCTGTGGCACAAGCCGACGGTCTTGACATCGGTATAGCGTTGCATATATCCGCTTAAGATTGCCATGGGGTTGGTGTAGTTGAGCAACCATGCGTTGGGGCAGACCTCCTGCATATCCGCTGCAAAGTCTTTCATGACGTGAATGGTGCGCAGACCGCGGAAAATACCGCCGATGCCCAGCGTGTCGGCAATGGTCTGGCGCAGACCGTATTTTTTGGGGATCTCAAAATCAATGATGGTGCAGGGATCGTATAAGCCGACCTGAATGGCGTTGACGACAAAATCTGTACCGCGCAGAGCCTCTTTGCGCTGTTCAATTCCTAAAAACTTCTGTACC
>JAFQKX010000022.1 GCA_017414705.1 Clostridia bacterium | reverse complement strand
GCGCACGGTACGATCACGACGTTATTCTGTCGGATATGCAGGTGTTGCGCCGTTATGCCGACGCTATGGAGCGCGAAACGGCAGAGAATTATTGGCCGCTGCCGACCTACGGCGACCTGATGTTCGGTTTATAAGATCGGTGTTCCGAGTTTTAATACTTGAAAGGAAGCAGTTCTTTGTATTGCGAGGTAATGTTATGGATAAATTTAAAATCCCGTCTATCCCGCCTACCACCAATAAAACCATTCGGTTTCCAAACGATTTGATCGAGCAGGTGGAGCAGGCGATTCAAGGAAAAGACTGCACCTTCTCCGCTTTTGTGGTGGCTGCCGTTCGTATGGCGTTAGAGAATTTGGAAGAAGCATAAAAACAACCCGCTCTTTTCAAAAGAGCGGGTTGTTTGTTTATTGTAAGAATCAGACGCGGTCCTTGGAGCCCAAAACGGTCTCGATCTTGTTCTTGACGACCTCGTTGATGAACTTGCGTCCGTCGCCCAGATACTGGCGCGGATCGAAGTGACCGGGATTCTCTGCAAAGTGCTTGCGGATACCGGCGGTCAGAGCCAAACGCAGGTCGGAGTCAATGTTGATCTTGCAAACGGCAGAGGCAGCGGCCTGACGCAGCATTTCCTCGGGAATACCGATGGCGTCGGGCATATTGCCGCCGAAATCATTGACCATCTTGACGTACTCGGGCAACACCGAGGAAGCGCCGTGCAGCACGATGGGGAAGTTGGGCAGTCTGCGGGAGACCTCTTCCAGAATGTCAAAGCGAAGCTGCGGTTTTTGACCGGGCTTGAACTTGTATGCGCCGTGGCTGGTACCGATGGCAATTGCCAACGAGTCTACGCCGGTGCGGGTGACAAAATCCTCAACCTGCTCGGGCTGGGTGTAATGTGCATCCTCGGCAGAAACGTTGACGTCATCCTCTACGCCGGCAAGCTGACCGAGCTCTCCTTCTACGGTCACGCCGCGAGCGTGTGCATATTCCACGACCTTGCGGGTCACGGCAACGTTTTCTTCATAGGGCAGATGGCTGCCGTCGATCATAACGGAGGTGAAGCCGCCGTCGATGCAATCCTTGCAGGTCTCGAAATCGGGGCCGTGATCCAGATGCAGCGCGATGGGCAGGCCGGTCTCTTCTACAGCTGCCTTGACCATCGCCAACAGATAGTTGGGACGGGCATATTTACGGGCAGAAGCGGAAACCTGCAGAATGGCAGGGGAGTTGAGCTCCTTACAAGCGTCTACGATTCCCTGAATGATCTCCATGTTGTTGATGTTGAAAGCGCCGATGGCGTAGCCGCCCTCATAAGCCTTCTGAAACATCTCTTTGGTGTTAACAAGTGGCATTTTTTGTTCCTCCTAAATGGCATTGATGGTATTATTATACACCAATCCCGCGCGGTATGCAAGACCAAAACGAAAAAATACGAAATCAAACCTTGATTATTCTCGATCAAGGTTTTCGTAAATTCCCTTATATATAATGTAAGAGAATCCCTCCCTGCTTTTTAAACGCAGAGAGGGAGAATTTTTAGGAGCAGAACACGTGCTTGCCGATGGTAGTAATGACGGGGCGCTTTCGGATCCAATTGGATTGTGCCGTGCGCGGGTTATAATAATAGATGGCGCCGCCGCTGGGATCCCAACCGTTCATAGCCGCCGTCGCTGCCTTATATGCCGAATCGGTAATGGCAGCGTTCCATTGACCGTCGGTCATGCAGGTGAAAGCACCCTTCTGATACAAAACGCCGTACAGCGTGTTGGGGAAGGAGGAGTGCCGCACGCGATTGAGCACCACCGCGCCCACCGCCACTTGTCCGGTGTAGCTTTCTCCGCGCGCCTCGGCCGAGATCAGCCGCGCCAACAAATAGTAATCCGAGGAGGAATACGATGCCGCACCGCTCAACCCCAAAGCCCGCAGCGTATTGGCGCCCACAATACCGTCGGCGGTCAACCCGCGGTCGCGTTGAAACCGTACCACCGCATTTTTGGTACCGGTGCCGTATACACCGTCGGTGTCGCCGTTGTAGTATCCAAGGCTTTTCAGCTTCTTCTGAATCTGCACGACCTCAACCCCGCGGTAGCCGTATTTAGACAGCACCTCGCTGATCGGCTGCATGACCGCCAAGGATATGATTAGAATATTGAGCAGCACGATCACCGCGATCTGCCAGATACGAATGAATTTCGATTTCCTTCTTATGAAAAAGTTATTTTCTTTGTCTTTCAATGTTATCACTCCGCGATTTATTGTTTACCGCCTTTTTCAAATTATGCAAATGCAAGAAAAATACGAAAAAAGTCTACATCTTGTGGTCTGAAAATAGCTTGTACCACAACGCAAAAAAAGTTGCAAAAAAACTTGAAAAAACGCAAAAAAAGTGCTTGACAAACGGGGGAGGATGTGATATTATACTCGAGCACCCGCAAAAAGGGGTCTGAAAAGAGCGACTTTAAGCGGATGTAAAGGACCTTGAAAATTAAACAACGACAAAATAGGAACCCGAAAATTTTTTGAGTTTGTTTTAGAAAAAACGAACTGTGGTTTGGTCTCGGAAACGGGGCTGAACGAATTGCGCTAAGCAAAGTAATGAGCGACAAAAGCTCTAAAAGAGATAGGAACAGCGGAAGCTGTTTTTATACAGATTTTAG
>JAFQKX010000002.1 GCA_017414705.1 Clostridia bacterium | reverse complement strand
TAAGTTGCTGACCACCAAGAAAGAGCGCTTGATCCGTATGCCGTACGAGCAAAAATCCGTTTCCAAGCTGACCCGCATCATGTTCCCCATCATCATTACCGTGGTGGTTTCTGCAGTGGTTCCGCAAGCAACGGCGCTGATCGGATTTTTGATGTTCGGTAACCTCATCCGCGAATGCGGTGTGTTGGATTCTCTGTCCGAGACGGCACAGAAGGTGTTGGCCAACCTTGTCACCATTTTCCTGGGCATCTCGGTTGCCTTCAATATGACTGCCGAGCAGTTCCTCACCCCTGCTACCCTGCTGATTTTGGGTCTGGGTCTGATCGCCTTTGTGGTGGATACCGCGGGCGGCGTATTGTTTGCAAAACTGCTCAACCTGTTCATGAAGACCAAGATCAACCCCTTGATCGGTGCGGCGGGAATCTCCGCCTTCCCCATGTCGGGCCGCATCGTACACAAGATGGCACTCAAGGAGGATCCGCAGAACTTCCTGCTGATGCACTCCATCGGTGTCAACGTTTCGGGACAGATCGCCTCGGTCATCGCCGGCGGTATCATCCTGAATATGTTCCAGTAAGGGATACAGGAGGTTTTTGACATGAATAAGATTCTTGAATATTTTGCCGAACTCGGTTTGACCTTCGAGCCTTCCCGCTTTACGGGGATGCTCCGCTATATGGGCATTGGTATGCTGGTCATTTTTGTCATCATCGCCGTTATCATTTTGGTGACCATGATCATCAACAAAGCATTTTCCGACAAGAAGGAAAGTAAATAATCCGTTTGATAAAACACCCGACATCGTTTGACGTCGGGTGTTTTTTGGCCTGAATTAATCAGCGCAGGTAACCAAGCATTTGATCAGGCAGGCTGTCATGATAACGGTCAAGGAAAAGAAAAACAGCAGGGCGCCTGTAATGATGGCTCCGATCACGCTGGTAGCCGCAAAGGTGACTGCAAGCAAAATAACCGCCGTTAAAACGGTACCGAGAATTCCGGTTAGCAACGCCGGCAAGGTTACGGCGATGCAACGCCGTGTTGTTGCTGTTGCGAACGCTGCGGTGACAAGCAACACCGCAAGATAACCTACGGCGATACCGAATGCTACCCACAAAAAGACGGGGGCCGCGGTGACGATAGCAAGAAACGTGAGCACTGCGGCAATGACACCAACAGCAAGGCTTGCGGCAAGCGCGACGATGGTACAGTTACATTGACGGGAACAAGTGAGATCTGTCATGGGTTTCACCTCCTAATTTCAATATATTCCTCGTGGTACAAGCCTGTGCGAAACATCAACCGCCATCGGCGCGACGTGCCGATGGCGGTTGATGTTAAATCGTTTGATTTAGATTTCTTTGGTGGGGGCAATGCCCTTGACACGGTAGCGTGCGCCCTGCAGGTTCATAACGGGGCGGAACTCACCGCTGATGGAATAAATACTGCCGTCGGTCATCTTGACCTCAAGGATCAAGGTCTTGCCGCGCAGATCATCCAGTTTCTTACCGTTTTTAAACTGCGGCACCCAATCGGTGCTGTCACCCGAGAAGGGAATACAATCCTCGTGGGAATAGCCCTCAATGGCGTGACCGCTGCCGAATAAATCGCCGTTTTGCGATTCATAGACTGCGAGGGTGGCTTTCGCGCAGGAGAGGTTGATATGCACTTCCCCACTGTTCCAGATATTTTCGCGGGTGGCAAGCAGTCCTTCGCCTTGTGCAGTCAATGCGATAAAGCGATCCTTTTTGACGCGGTAGGCGCAGATCTTTCCTGCACCGGGATTGGCAAAGGCGTAGCCGTGCTGATGCTTGGTGATTGCGCAGAAGATCAGCACATCGCCGTTTTCTTGCCTGCAGAAGCAGGAGGGCCAGACCATTTTATTCTGATAGCCAAACACCTGCTCGCTTTGCTCGTCAAGTCCCGTAATAAAGCGGTCGCGCAGGCTGCGCTGCCAATGGTGACCGTCCAGCGAATAGGCAAGCTCGCACTCCATGGTACCGCTGCTGAATTTGGCAGCAAGAGCATCCTCAAAATTGCCGTAGATCAGCGGGAAACCTATGTAATAATTCCCGTATGCCATGGCAGGCATACCGTAGATCTCGACGAGGGGATCGTCCAACGAATCACACTGCAGGCTGATCTCGTAAGGAGTGAAGGTGCGCCAATCCTTGGTATCGACATAGCCGACCTTGCGCGTCCCCCAATCGGGACGCACCATAATGGTATGGCATTGGCGCTGTTGATTGTAAAACACGCCGGTGATGGGCTCTGCGCCATCGTTCCATTCCACTCCCTCAATCTTATTCCAATGGATCAAATCAGCAGAGGTATAAACATAGCCGTGCACCACCAGATTTTCTCCGTCGGAGTTATCACAGTACAGCATTTTATACCGCTCTGCGGGATCGTTATACGGATCTTCAATAATCTCGGCGATCTCGCCGCAGGGAATCTTAAAAATCTCGTGATCTGCCACGCGATCTTCAATGGTGATCCGATCGGTGACATCCTCGGGAGTGAAACGGATACCATCGTCGCTGATCGCTAAAAATGCAGAATCCTTACCGTCGGGCAGTCGACCCTGATAGATCATTCGATACTTGCCGTCATCGGTTTTGAAAATAAAGGGAGTACGCAGGTCGGTACTACTGATCCCGTCACAAAACACCGAATCCGCAATCAACTGCGGCGATACGATATTACGCGTCAAATTGTTGCGGCGAAACAGTTTTTGATCGTCAAAAAACAAGTACTGATACATAAAAGATTACCTCCGATCCTTGCTTGTAAGCATAGCGCAAACCACGGGCCTTGTCAAGTGCTTTGAGGCAAAAAGCAGAGCCGTGAAGTGATTTTCACGGCTCTTTGCAAATCAGAAAATTATTTGTTTTTCTTTGCTTTGGCTTCCTTGGCGGATTTGACTACAACCTTGGAAAGTGCAAACAATGCAAGGGCGTTAGGGATGACCATTAGATAGTTGAAGAAGTCGGTCAACTCCCAAACAAGATCGTTCTTGAGCAACGAGCCCAAGAAGATAAAAGCGATGGCGATGACAGAGTAGATGACAACGGCAATCTTGGAATGCTCTTTGAACAGATACTGCACATTCAGTTTGCCGAAGAAGTTCCAACCAAGGATGGTAGAGAAGGCAAAGAACAGCAGGCAGATTGCCACGAAGATGCTGCCGAAATTGCCGAGTGCGGGCAATGCTTTGGAGAAAGCAAGCTGCATGGCATCCGTCTTGGCGACAATCGCCTCGGCACCCGAGGTGGCGGCGATGTAGGACTCGCCTTCCAGACCGGAGAGGATGCCGTCACCGGCATACAGTGAGGAGATGACCACCAAAGCAGTCATGGTCAGCACCACAAAGGTATCGATGAACACACCGATCATGGCAACCACGCCTTGATCGTGAGGCTTTTCAACGTTTGCCATGGCGTGTGCGTGCGGGGTGGAACCCATACCTGCCTCGTTGGAGAACAGACCGCGCTTGGCACCCTGACTGATAGCAGTCTTAAGCGCATAGCCGATCCCACCGCCGATGAGTGCACCGGGAGTAAACGCGAACTTAAAGATCATACCGAAAGTCTCGGGGATGTACTTGATACGAGCAATGAGTACTGCCAAACCGCCAATCAAGAACAGAGCTGCCATAAGCGGGACCAGCTTTTCGGTAACCGAAGCAATGCGCTGAATACCGCCGAGGAAGATAAATGCTGCGACCACTGCGACCACCAGACCGATGATCCATGTCTGAACGCCGATCGCGCTGTTGGCTGCTTCGGCGATGGAGTTGGATTGCACCATAGTGCCCATGAAGCCGAGTGCCAAGATGGTTGCAATCGAGAAGAAACCGGCAAGGAACTTGCCAAATCCGCCCTTGAATGCCTTTTTGATGTAATAGACCGGACCGCCATGTACGGTGCCGTCATCATCGATCACGCGGGTCTCCTGTGCCAAAACCGCCTCGGCATAGATGGTTGCCATGCCCAAAAAGGCGATGATCCACATCCAGAAGATCGCACCGGGACCACCGACGAGAATGGCGCCTGAAGCGCCGACGATATTGCCGGTACCAACCTGCGCTGCAATGGCGGTTGCGAGTGCCTGAAACGAGGAAAGTCCGCTACCCTGCTTGCCGCCGCGCAGAGAAAGGTTACCAAACACCTTTTTCATGCCCTCTCCAAAGCAGCGCACCTGCACAAAGCGGGTCTTGATGGTGTAGAACAGACCGACGCCGATGAGCAGAATAATCAGGATATAGTCTGCGAGGTACGAGTTGGCTGTTGCTACAAGATTGAGAATTTTTTCTTGCATTTGTTTTCCCTCCAAAAAAATTAAAAAAAGTCGCTTTTTTCAAAGCAACTCCGGAAAATCACAAGATTTGTGTTCTTGCGTATTACTCTATCCTTTTGCCTGAGAGATTCGGCATCGCTGCCTTGCACCTTCGGCACTCATTTAAGAGATTCTCCAGAGTCCCCTCCACTTTCAGTTCAACGTCCTAAAAGCTTCATCGGGATATTTACTTTTACCTTACGCAGTATAACACAACAATATGATAAATGCAAGCAGTTTTTACAGATTCCTTGTTTTTTCGGCAAAAACATTCCGAAGATGCAAAAAGCACCGACCCGCGGTCAGTGCTTTTTGGTTTAGAATCGATAATATCCGCTGAGATCCTCGTGGCGGATGCAATGCACGGGGCACTCCCCAACGCACTTTCCGCAGGCGGTACATTTTTCATAATCAATGCGGGCGAGATTGTCGATGACGTGGATGGCGTCATTCGGGCAGGCTTTTTCACATTTCTTACAGCCGATGCAGGCGGCAGCGCATTGCTTACGGGCAACGCCGCCTTTTTCTTGGTTACTGCAGGCCACCGTGACGGTATGCACGTCTGCAAGCAAAAAGATAACGCCGTTGGGACATTGCTCGGCACACAGACCGCAGCCGATACATTTGCTTGTATTGATACGGGCAACGCCGTCCTGTACACAGATGGCGTCCTGCGGGCAGACCACGGCACAGTCTCCAAATCCAAGACATCCGTATTGGCAAGCGTACTGACCACCGTAAAGCTGTTTGGCGGCGGCGCAGCTCGGAATTCCGTCGTATTCGGCTTTGATTTTGGCAACCTCGCAGGAGCCGTTGCAGCGAACGACCGCCACCTGTTCGATGACGTCCTCTGCCGAAACGCCCAGAACGTTGGCGAGCTGGCGGGCAACGCCGTCGGAGCCGGGAATACAGAGATTGGTCTTTTGACATTCTCCGTTAGCCAGCGCCTTGGCGTATTCGTCACAGCCGCTGTAGCCGCAGGCGCCGCAGTTGACCCCCGGCAAGGCTTCGCGCAGATCGCTTTCTTTTTGATCGACCGAGACGGCCATAAACTTAGAAGCGACTACCAACATCACGGCACAGAGGATGCCGACGCCGGTGACGATGCAGATGGCGAACAAAACAGGATTCATCATAATCCTCCTAATCTACTGAAATCAGGCAAATAAATTATCGACAATTCCGGCAAAGCCCATGAAGGACAAGGAAACGATGGCGGCAGCCGTCAAAGTCAGCGGAAGCCCGCGAAACGCTTTGGGCGGGTTGCAGTTTTCCATCTTTTCACGCACGCCTGCAAACAATACCATGGCAAGCAGGAAACCGAGACCGCAGCCCAGCGAGCTGACCATGGATTCCACGAAATTGTAGCCGTCGGTGACGTTATTGATGGTGACGCCCAGCACGGCACAGTTGGTGGTGATGAGCGGAAGATAGACGCCCAAGGAGCGGCTGAGTGCAGGGAGATAACGCTTGAGGACGATCTCAACCAGCTGCACCAGCGAGGCAATGACCAAAATGAAAACGATGGTCTGCAGATATTCCAAGCCGAACGGTGTCAGCAGGAAGGTTTGGATGGGATAGGTCACGGCGGTAGCCAACAGCATAACGAAGGTTACGGCAATGCCCATACCGGTGGCCTGATCAACTTTTTTCGAAACGCCCAAGAAGGGACAGATGCCCAAAAACTTGGACAAGACGTAGTTATTGACCAAGACGGAGGTCATCAGAATGATGGCAAGCGATTTAAGCATTGGCGGTTCCCTCCTCTTGTTCGGCAGATTGTTCGGCTTGTGCGCAGTTGCCTAATTTCCCGCAAAGGGCAGCCGAGGGACAACCTGCACAACCCGCACCCTTGAGGTGCTGTTTTCCGGTAATGGCGGCGACGATGGCGATCAGGACGCCGAAAACGAAGAAGCCGCCGGGCGCATCGCGCAGGATCGGAACACAATAATCGCGCAGGATGGGAATGGAGATGCCGCAGAAGCTGCCGGCGCCCAACACCTCGCGGATGGTTGCCATGGCAAACAACGCCAGCGTAAAGCCCAATCCCATACCGATACCGTCAAAGGCAGAGGCGACGACGTTATTTTTATTGGCAAACATTTCGGCACGGCCGAGGATAATGCAGTTAACCACAATGAGCGAGAGAAAGACTCCCAATGAATCGTACAACGACGGTACGAAAGCATGCAGCAGCATTTCCACCACCGTAACAAAGCCTGCGATGACTACGATGTAACACGGAATACGCACCTTATCGGGGATGATATTACGCAGAGCGGAAATAACGATATTGGAGCAGATGAGCACCAGCGTTGCGGCGATGCCCATACCCACGGCGTCGGTGACGTTGGTAGTAGTTGCCAAGGACGGACAGGTACCCAGCACCAACACCAAAACGGGGTTTTCTTTGATCAGTCCGTTGAGCAGGATCTTGAGATAATTTTTATTCATATCATTGCACCTCCTGCACTGCCGTTAAGGCATCCTTGACGGCTCCGTTCAGCGCAGCCGACGAATAAGTAACGCCTGCAACCGAATCAACGGCTTGCACGGTTTGTGCCGTTGCGCCCAAATACTGCTGCGGATACTGTGCACCGAAGTCCTTGCTTTCAGCATAATTGGTGATGCGGATACCGCAGACGGCTCCGTCCTTGCCGATGCCGACGGTAACGAGCATATCCGCGCTGCTGTACTGTGAGCGGGTGGCAAGAGAGACGACGTATCCTGCGTCTCCTTTTTCACGGTAAACGCTTTGTACCGTTTCGGGCAGCGCTTTAAGAGAATCCGTGATCTCTTCAAATCCGTTTTTGGTGGGCAGAACCTCTTGCATAGCCTGCTCTACCGCCTGCTGCTGGGTACGCTCGATGACCAGTGCAGTGGCGAGGTTGGTGACCGCCAGCAGTGCCGAAACCACCAAACAGATAGCAGTCAACACGATGACGCTTTTATAAACAGGGTCGTTCCAGATCTTTTTCATGCTTTCACGGCACCCCCAAACGGTTTCCGCGCCGTCCACCGATCGATGTACGGGCAGAGAATATTCATCAGGAGAATGGCGAAGGAGACGCCCTCGGGATAACTGCCGAAGGCACGGATAAGCATCGTGATCAAGCCACAGCCCACGCCGAAAATGATCTTACCCCATGGATTACAGGGGGAGGTGGAATAATCGGTTGCCATAAAGATGGCTCCCAGCATCAGGCCGCCCGAAAGCAGCTGATAGAGCGGATCCATCCCAAACGCCCAGGAAAGCAAGGCGGCGCTGCCCAAATAGGCAATCGGGACGTGCCAGGTAATAACGCGGCGCACCACCAGATAAACACCGCCCAGCAGCAAGGCAAGCGCACAGGTCTCACCCAGGCTTCCGCCGTGTTCGCCCAAAAAGAGCTGCAGATAAGATGCGGTTTGATTGGCGCCGAGCCGCTCGAGCGGGGTGGCTCCTGCCACGCCGTCGACGGGATTGATCCATTGGGGCGCGGAATTGGAAAACGCCACCAAAATGACGATGCGCGCCGTTACGGCGGGGTTGGCAAAGTTCTTTCCGATGCCGCCGAATAATTGCTTGACGATAATAATAGCGACTGCACTGCCGATGACCGCTTGCCACAACGGCATATTGAACGGCAGGCTGAGTCCCAAAAGCATACCGGTAACAACCGCAGAAAGGTCACCCAAGGTATTGGGGCGGCGGGTAATGCGTTCAAACGCCCATTCGCTGAGCATGGCTGCCGCGACACAGACGCTGACGACCAACAGTGAGCGAGGCCCAAAAATTACACACGCAGCAACCAACGCGGGGATCAGTGCAATAATAACATCCAGCATAATATGAGAGGTGCGGCGGGCAGAGCGGATATGCGGAGAAGGAGATACGGTCAATAATTCGCTCATTGCTTTCCCTCCTCTTGCTGTACTTGCGGTTGCGCCTTAGCGGCCTCCGCTTTCTGTTTTTCGCGTGCTTCTTCCCGCGCTTTCTTTTTGCGCAGATATTCTTTTGCCAATCGGTTTTGTTGGATAAGCGGACGCGATGCAGGACAGATGTACGAGCAGCAGCCGCATTCCATACAAAGATCGACACGTCCCTTGATCAGGGCGGCGGCATCCTCACGCTCCAGGGCGCGGGAGAGTCCTGCGGGATCCAAGCGCATGGGGCAATGATTCACGCAGGCACCGCAACGAATGCAGGCGGTAGGTGACGGCATTTTGGCTTCCTGCTCATCGAGCGCCAGAACGGCGTTGGTGTTTTTGATAACGGGGGCATCCAACGAGACGACGGCAATCCCCATCATAGGACCGCCGTACAGCACCTTGGCGGGCTGCTCGCGAAATCCGCCGCAAAACGCAAAAACATCCTTGAGCGCGGTACCGACCGGAGCAATAATATTTTGGGGGCATTTGACGGCAGAGCCGTCCACCGTGATGCATTTTTCCACCAACGGCATTCCGGTGCGCACGTACTGTGCCAAAAACGCCACGGTAGTACAGTTCATGACAATAACCCCGACATCCAGCGGCAATTTTCCTGCCGGCACGGTTCTGCCGGTGGTATGATAGATCAAGACCTTTTCGGCACCCTGCGGATAGACCGAAGGCAGCGACACTACCTTGACGGCGGTATTGCGTGCGGCAAGCTCCTGCATTTTGGCAATGCATTCAGGCTTATTTCGTTCGATTCCGATGACGAACTGACCGATGCCCAAATAGGTCTGCAGCAAACGGATGCCTTCCTCGATCTCCTCGGCACGGTCGAGCATGGTGCGGGTATCGCTGGTAATATACGGTTCGCACTCGGCACCGTTGATGACGACGGTATCGACCTGTGCGGGATCCTTGACGTTTAGTTTGACGAAGGTGGGAAAGCCTGCGCCGCCGAGGCCGACCGAGCCGGAGGCACGCACGGCGTTTAAGAAGCTTTCGCGGTCAACCACCTCGGGCGGCTTCACGCAATCGCTGACCGTCATCATTCCGTCAGAGACAACGGTAATGCAGGGCACCTTTTTTCCGCTGGTCAGCAAAAACTCTCCAATGGATTTGACGGTACCTGAAACGCTTGCATGCACCGGTGCGCTGACAAAGCCGCCCGCCTCGGCGATCACGTCACCGACACAGACGGTATCCCCCGCCTTGACCAACGGTGTGGCGGGAGCGCCGATATGCATAGACATAGGAATGACGACCTCCTGCGCAGCGGGCATCCGCACGGCAGGCATTTGTGCTGTGTTTTTACGATGTGGGGTCCGAACACCCTTTAGGCGAAACAAAGACACACGTACGACCTCATTTCCGTAAAAAGTTTGTTAAAAAATGAAACAACATTTGTTATTATACAGTATATCTTGTGGGTTGTCAATTTCAAAAACACAAACTTTACAAAAAAATCGCAAAAAAGCAAGCTTTTTTGTGAAACGTAAAGAGAATTTCGCTTGTGCAAAGCTGTTATAAAAATAACGACCGTTTTTCTCTTTTTTTGCGGCTCGAACGGTTGAAATTCCGGATTTTCTTTGATATACTGTAATGTTAGAAATCCCCTGACAGGATAAGGAGGCAACTATGAACATTTTAGTAACCGGAGGAACCGGATTTATCGGATCGCACACGGCGGTGGAGCTGCTCAAGGAAGGGCACGACGTTGTGATCGTGGATAATCTGTACAACTCCAAGCGTGAGACCAAAGAAAGCATTGAGCACATCAGCGGTCGCTCGGTCAAATTTTACGAGGCAGATCTGTTGGACGCCGGTGCCGTGGCGAACATCTTTGATGAAAATAAGATCGACGCCGTAATTCACTTTGCCGGCTACAAGGCGGTGGGCGAATCGGTGCAAAAGCCGTTGGAATATTATCAGAACAACATTGGCTCTACGCTGGTTTTGTGCGAACAGATGCGCGCACACGGCGTACATAATTTGATCTTCAGCTCCTCGGCGACGGTATACGGCGCACCCGAGACGGTTCCCGTAACCGAAGAATTCCCGCTTTCCTTCACCAATCCGTACGGTGCAACAAAGTTGTTCATTGAATACATCCTCAAGGATCTGTGCAAGGCAGATCCCGAGCTCAACGTCACGCTGCTGCGCTATTTCAATCCCGTCGGTGCACATGAGAGCGGTCTGCTGGGCGAGGATCCCAACGGTATTCCCAATAACCTAATGCCTTACATTTCCAAGGTTGCGTTGGGTGAGCTGCCGTATCTGCATGTTTTCGGTGATGATTACGACACACCCGACGGAACCGGTGTGCGCGATTACATCCACGTGGTAGATCTTGCCAAGGGTCACGTTTGCGCTTTGGGCCATATGGACGGTCTGCGCATCTACAATTTGGGTACCGGAACCGGATATTCGGTGCTGGACATCGTTCACGCGTACGAAAAGGCCAACGATCTGACACTGCCGTACAAGATCGAAGGACGCCGTGCAGGCGACGCGGCCTGCTGCTATGCCGATCCTGCCAAGGCACAAAAGGAATTGGGCTGGAAGGCAGAATTGGATCTGGAGTGCATGTGCCGCTCGGCGTATCTGTTTGCCCAAAAGCACAGCAAGGCGTAATCCCATGGATCAGAAAAAGATCGAGCGCATCAACGAATTGGCGCGCAAATCCAAAGCAGAAGGCTTGACCGACGCGGAAAAGCAAGAGCAGCAGTCGCTGCGCGAGGAATATATTGCCTCCTTTCGCGCATCGCTGGTGGGTCAGCTGGAAAACACCACCATCCTCTACCCTGACGGCAGCAAGAAGAAGGTAACGAGGAAGCCGCAACAAAAGCCCAAAAGCTAACAAAAAGCTCCCGACTGCAGTCGGGAGCTTTTGATTTGATCAGCGGGTCAGTGGGACGTAGGTTGCATCGGTCAGCTGCTGCAGATGCGCGGGAGACAAAATGATCTGCTGCCCGCGCACACCCGCACTGATATATATTTTTTCCAGCGTCTGTGCGGCAATATGCAGAAAGGTGGGATAGTGCTTTTTCATCCCGATGGGCGAGCAGCCTCCGCGCAGATAGCCTGTGACGGACAGCAGCTCCTTGACGGCAATCAGCTCTACGCGCTTATCCCCCAACACGCGGGCGCACTGCTTGAGATCAAGCTCCTCTGCCACGGGGATACAAAAGACGGCAATTCCCTTCTTTTCTCCGCGTGCCACCAGAGTTTTATACATAAGTGTCGCGTCAATGCCGAGCATTTGGGCGGCGTGCACCCCCGATAGGTCGCTCTCGTCATACTCGTACTGCGAGGTGGAAAACGGGATCTTGGCCTGCGCGCAGATGCGCATGGCGTTGGTGGTGGTCATGACAAACTCCTCCAAGAAAAGATCCCCCTGCCGTAGGCAGGAGGATTCTGATTGTGACAATGCTGAAAAATTATTCCTCGACGGCTTCATCCTCTTGATCCAGATCGTCAAGCTGGTCGCAATCATAGCATTCGACGTATTCTTCGCTATTTCTGCAGGAGAATTTACGAACCAAGATAACCGCGGCAACGGCGGCGCCGATGAGGGCTGCCAAAGCGGAAATGATCCAAATCGTTTTGCTGCTCAGTTTCATTTTTTCTTCCTCCGTTTAAACAATTTACGATATTATCATACCTTTTTTTGCGCTCGGTGTCAATAGATTTTCGATTTTTTTATAAATTGTTCTTGAACCGTGCTTGCATGTCATAAGATAAAACACGGCAGATTGCCGAAAACAACGCGAAAAGAGGCACCGTATGTCCAGACGAAAAAGCACATCAAAGCAGCCGCAGATCAAGGATTCTATTGCCAACGGCACGCTGCGGGGGTTTCGCATGGAGGTCGATTCCTGCCGCGAGGTTTTGCTGGAGGGAAGCTGCGCGCTCAAGGAATACGAGGACGAAAAAATCGTCATTTGCTGCGCCAAGACCGATATCACCTTCAGCGGAATCGACCTGAGCATTGACGATCTGAGCAACGATCAGCTGCGCATCAGCGGGCGGCTCAGCGGGATCTCTTTTCACTGAGGTGAACGTATGCTGTTGGGGCTATTCAGGTATCTGAGAGGATCGGTAAAATTTTCCTTTTCGGGCGGCTTTACGCAGGTGTTTTTGAATGCCTGTCTGTTACATGGACTCAATCTTCGATTTCTGCGCAAAAAAGGCGATATCTTCACAGCTTATCTTCCTGCCGCAGACTATTGCAAGATTCGCCCATTGGTCAAAAAATCGGGAGTCAAGGCACGTGTCCTGCAAAAATACGGATTCCCGTTCTGGCTGCACGAACACCGCAAGCGTTACGTGTTGGCTGCGGGAATTTTATTCTTTTTGGGCTCGCTGTGGCTGTTTCCGAAATTCGTTTGGGAAATCCGCATCAGCGGCAATGAATCGGTACCGTCGCAAAGCATTTATCGGGCGTTGGAGGAGATCGGGGTCTCCCGCGGGATGCAATTAAAGGATCTGGACTACGACAACCTGCGTCAAGATCTCATTTTGCAGCTGCCGGAGCTTTCGTGGTGTTCGCTCAACATCGACGGCTCGGTGGTGACGGTAGAGGTGCGCGAACGGGTATATGCGCCTCTCAAAAACGACACGCCCTGCAATCTGATCGCCAAATGCGACGGATACATCACGCAGGCAGACGTCTACGTCGGCACGCCGCTGGTCAAGGCAGGCGATGCGGTTGTCAAGGGGGATCTGTTGGTCAGCGGTGTGGTAGAGTATCAAAACGGGCACACCGAATTCAAGCAGGCAAAAGCAAAGATTCTGGCGCAGACCGAACGGATCATTACAGTCAAGCAGCCGCTTCGCATAACACAAGAGGTACGCACGGGCCAAGTCAAACGACGGCGGGTACTGGAACTGTTTCATCTGCGCGTTCCGTTATATCTTGGTTCGGTCACAGGATCCTTTGAGCAGGAGACGCAGGTGCAAGCCTTGCGCGCCAACGGTCACGTTCTCCCCTGCTCGGTCATCACGTCTGATTTTTTTGAAACTGAAAAAACGGTGATCACACTGTCGCAGCAAGAAGCAATTGCTGCCGCAAGAAAGCAGGTCAACCAACGGTTAGAACAGCTCGCCGACGGCACGCAGATCCTGCAAAGCGAGGAATCGGTGACGCTGACAGACGACG
Source organism: Clostridia bacterium (assembly GCA_017414705.1). GTDB lineage: Bacteria > Bacillota > Clostridia > Oscillospirales > Acutalibacteraceae > RGIG1913. The sequence goes on along the minus strand of JAFQKX010000002.1, from coordinate 862 downwards.
CCGTCTGCATTACGCAAAAAATTTTATGTCTGGAAGACCTTTGTGAGCAAAAAGTAATATTGATTTCGGAGGAATAATGTAGTATTATATTATAGATTAGGTATATAGATACTAAAAACGGATACGAGATCTCATAAATTTCGGAGGAATGTAAATTGTACGAACAGACCCTGAGCATTGACCGATTGGAGCAGGTGCCCGAATTATTCGGAAACTGCGACGAAAACATCAAGCTGTTAGAAGCGGAGTATCACGTGGGCATCACGGTGCGCGGCGGCGAACTGAAGATCAGCGGCGAGCCGGAGGATACCGCCAAGGCCAGCAAGGCCGTCTCGGCTCTTTTGGAGCTGCTGCGCAAGGGAGAGGTGCTCAACGATCAAAGCGTGCGGTACGTCATCTCGCTCGTGTCGGAGGGGGACGACGAATCTCTCACACAGTTTTTTGATCACGATTCGGTCTGCATTACCGCCAAAGGCAAGCTCATCAAGCCCAAGACGGTGGGACAGAAAAAATACGTGGAAGCCATCGCCAACAACACGGTGGTGTTCGGTGTAGGTCCCGCCGGTACCGGCAAGACCTATCTGGCGGTAGCAATGGCGGTCAAGGCGTTTCGTGCCAAAGAGGTCAGCCGCATCATTCTGACCCGCCCTGCCGTCGAAGCAGGTGAAAAGCTAGGCTTTTTGCCGGGCGATCTGCAGCAAAAGATCGACCCGTATCTGCGTCCTTTATACGATGCGTTATTTGACATGTTGGGTGCCGAGGCATTTGCACGCCAGCAGGAGCGCGGCAGCATTGAGGTCGCGCCGCTTGCCTATATGCGCGGGCGCACATTGGACGATTCGTTCATCATTTTGGACGAGGC
>JAFQKX010000021.1 GCA_017414705.1 Clostridia bacterium | reverse complement strand
CCCTGCGCTCCCGTGTTTGCAGAAGCCATCGAGCGCATCTACGAGGACAAGCCCATGTCCACCATGTTCAACTAAATCCAAGCTTACAAGCGGCGGGCATCCCGCCGCTTTTTCTTGAGAATCCAACGAGAGGAATGATCCTATGCTGTTTGGTGCCAAAGGCTCGCCGCAATTTTTGATCGCGGGACTTGGAAATCCCGGCCCGAAATATGAAAACACCCGTCATAACGCAGGATTTTTGTGTATTGACGCGCTGGCGCGCGAGCACAGCGTTTCGGTAGATACCCTCAAGCACAAGGCGTTGGTTACACGCTGCAGCGTGGGTGACGTGCCCTGTATTTTGGCCAAGCCGCAGACCTTTATGAATCTGTCGGGAGAAAGTATCGGTGCGCTGGCACGCTTCTACAAAATTCCCCCCGAGAGAATTGTTATTCTATGTGATGACGTTAATTTTGCTCCGGGAACGCTGCGCATCCGCAAAAAAGGCTCGGACGGCGGGCAAAAGGGACTGCGCTCCATCATTGAGCATTTGAGCAGCGAGGACTTCGTGCGGCTGCGTTTGGGGGTTGGCGTCAAACCGCACCCGCAAATGGATCTTGCCGACTGGGTACTGTCCAAATTCTCGGATGCCGACCGCAAAGGCTTGGATGCCGCCATACAAAACGCCGTCAAAGCGATTGAACTGATCGTTCAGGGGGAAACCGATCTGGCGATGAGCCGCTACAACGGAACCGCCCTTTGATCAAAAATAAAACAAAGCCATCTGACAAGCGAAACGAGTGAGATCATGCTGTTTGACACCGCTCTGTGCGCATTGCCTGAATACGTTCAGCTACGGAATGCCGTTGATCGGCATACCCTCCCCCTGACGGCTTCGGGTCTTTCGCACTTTTCAAAGGTACATATCATTGCAACACTGTGCGAGCAATCCTCGCGCGGTGCTTTGGTGATTACCGCCGACGAAAACGAAGCCAACAAGGTGGTGGCCGACTGCAACGCCCTGGGTGTTTCGGCGGTCTGTATGCCTGCACGCGATCTGGCGCTGCGCAGCGTTGCCGCCGTTTCGCGGGAATACGAGCAGATGCAGCTCAGCGCGCTGACCCGTGCCATCCACGGCGATGCGCAGGTGCTGGTCTGCCCCGCCGATGCCGCCATCTCGTTTTTGCCGCAAAAGGCTGCCATGCGTGCCGCCACCGTGACGGTGCGCGTAGGCGATGAATTGGATATGAAGACCGTACTGTACGCATTGGTGCAGGGCGGTTATACGCAGGCCGACCGCGTGGACGGTGCGGGACAGTTTTCGCACCGCGGTTCTATTATTGACTTTTTTGCGCCGGGGGCACAGTATCCCGTGCGGTTGGATTTCTTCGGCGACACGGTGGACACCATCGTGACCTTTGATCCCGTGACGCAGCGCAGAGAAGCCACGCAAAAAAGTGCCTCCATTTTTCCGGCGCGGGAGTTGCTGATCGCGCCCGACGTACTGAAAAATCGGTTGGAGGACTACTGCAGGCAACGCAAGTCGATGTCCGACACGCTGCGCGAGACGGTGCAAGCCGATCTCAGCTTGCTGCAGGGCGGCGTTTTGCCCGCTACTGCAGATCGGTATCTGTTTTTGACCGACAGCGCGGGAAACACGGTCTTTGACCTGTTTGCGGATCGGTTATTGTTCGTCAGCGAATACTCCAAGGTGCGCGAGCGGCTGAACGGATATTACGACAGTCTTTGCTCGGATTTTGAGATCCTTGCTGAGGACGGCTGCGTAGCGGAGGGCTACGACGCCTATTACCTGACCTACGGGGAAGTGAATGAAAAACTGCAAGCAGGCGGCGCGGTGGTGCTGGATTCCCTGCTGTATTCCTCGTACGATCTGACCTTCCGTGAGGCAATCAGCTTCCGCACGCGGCAGATCACCCCGTGGAGCTCCACCGCCGAGGCATTAGCGGACGACATCAAGGGCTCGCTTGCGGTGGGCTTCGGCGTCGTCATCGCGGTCACCAATCAAAAAACCGCCTCGATCCTGGCGGAGGATCTGTGCCGCTTTGACGTCAAGGCACAGACGGTTTCCAAGCCGGTATTGCCTGTCGCGGGGCAGGTGCTGGTGACCGAGCTGCCGCTGACCGGCGGCTGCGAATATCCCGGCAGCAAATTTATGATCATTCCGTTCGGACTGCCCGCCGCGCGCACCAAGCACCGCAGACAGCGCGCACAGGCCTTCGGCTCGTTGGATGAGCTGCACGCGGGCGATTATATCGTGCATACGGTGCACGGAATCGGCATTTTTTCGGGCATCGTCAAACGGCAGATGCAGGGCATTACCAAGGACTACATCAAGATCCAATACGCCGGCAACGACGTGCTGTACGTGCCGGTGACGCAGCTGGATCTGGTCTCCAAATACGTGGGACCGTCCAGCGAGGATGCCAAGATCAAGATCCACCGTCTCTCCTCTGCCGATTGGGAAAAGACCCACGCGCGGGTGCGCAAGGCGGTCAAGGATATTGCCGATCAGCTCATCAAGCTGTATGCGGTTCGTATGCAGCAAAAGGGCTTTGCGTTTTCACCCGACTGTGACGCGCAGCGGGATTTCGAAAACCGTTTTGTCTATGAAGAGACCGACGATCAGCTGCGCTGCTGCGCCGAGATCAAAAGCGACATGGAGCGCAGCATCCCGATGGATCGTCTGTTGTGCGGCGACGTGGGCTTCGGCAAGACCGAAGTAGCTCTGCGCGCAGCGTTTAAGGCGGTTTTGGACGGCAAGCAGGTAGCAGTCTTGGTACCGACCACCATTTTGGCGTGGCAGCATTTCATGACCATGCAGCAGCGCATGGAATACAGCGGTATGAATATTGAAATGATCTCGCGCTTTGTCCCCGCCTCCAAGCAAAAGACCATTCTGGAGCGTCTTAAGCGCGGCACGGTGGATATTTTGGTGGGCACGCACCGTCTCATCTCGTCGGACGTACAGTTCCGCGATCTGGGGCTGGTCATCGTGGACGAGGAGCAGCGCTTTGGTGTGGCACACAAGGAAAAGCTCAAGGAATTATATCCGCAGGTGGATATTCTGACCTTATCCGCCACCCCCATCCCCCGCACGCTCAATATGGCGATGTCGGGTATTCGCGATATGTCGCTCATCGAGGAAGCGCCCGGCGACCGCGTGCCGGTGCAGACCTACGTCATGGAAGAAAACCGCGGAGTACTGCTGGAGGCCATTCGGCGCGAGCTGCGCCGCGGCGGACAGATCTATTATCTGCACAATCACGTGGAGACCATTGAGCGTTGCGCGGCATTATTGGCAAACGAGCTGCCCGATGCGCGCATTTCGGTGGCGCACGGCAGGATGAAGGAGGAAGCGCTCTCCAAGGAATGGAGCAAGCTGATCGAGGGCGAGACCGATATTTTGGTCTGTACCACCATCATTGAGACCGGCGTGGACGTCCCCAACGTCAACACGTTGATTATTGAACAAGCCGATCGCATGGGACTTTCTCAGCTGCATCAGCTGCGCGGGCGCGTGGGACGCTCGAGTCGGCGTGCCTACGCCTATTTCACCTTCCGCCCCGGCAAGGAGCTGACCGACGTGGCACGCAAGCGGTTGGAGGCCATGCGGGATTTCACCGAGTTCGGCTCGGGATTTCGCATTGCCATGCGGGATCTGGAGATCCGCGGTGCAGGCAACCTGCTGGGTGCCGAGCAGCACGGACAGATGGAAAGCGTTGGTTACGAATTATATGTACGCATGCTTGCCGAGGCAGTTGAGGCTGCCAAGGGCGAAAAGCCGATCCCAAAATTGGAATGCACCATCGATCTGCAGACCGATGCGCATATTCCCGAATCTTATATTCCGGTATTAGAGCAGCGGTTGGATGCTTACCGCCGCATTGCCGATATTCGCACCGATGCCGACGAGGCTGACGTGCTGGATGAGCTAACCGACCGTTACGGCCCCGTTCCGCAGGGCGTGGACGGACTCATTGAGATTGCCAAAATCCGCTGCATTGCGGCGCAGCAAGGCATTTACGAGGTGGCGCAGCACGGCGAATGGCTTCATTTTTACACCAACACCTTATCCCAAGAACAGTTTGACACGCTGCTGACCCGCTACAAGCGGCGCTTTGCGGTTGGGGCAGGTGAAAAATCGTATTTCCGCATCCGTTCCAAGCCGGGAGAGGAACTCATTGGCTGCATTCGAACGGTACTGTTTATTCTGCAGTCTCTGACTGCAAACCAATAAAGGAGCCAAAACCATGGATTGGAATATCATGTTTTTTGTCAACAGCGCGTTGCTGGGCGTAGGGCTTGCCATGGACGCCTTTTCGGTGTCGCTGGCAAACGGCCTCAACGAGCCCTGCATGAAAAACAAAAAAGCCATTGGGATTGCGGGCGTCTTTGCGGGCTTTCAGGCCTTGATGCCGCTGCTGGGCTGGTTGTGCGTTCACATGCTGCTGCAGTATTTCAAGCTGTTCGAGCCGTTTATCCCTTGGATTGCGCTGATCCTGCTGTGCTACATCGGCAGCAAGATGCTGCTGGACGGTATTCGCAACCGCGACTGTGCCTGCGAGCAAAAGCAAGCGGTAGGCTTGGGCGCATTGCTGGTGCAGGGTGTTGCCACCTCCATTGACGCCTTGTCGGTGGGCTTTACCATTGCCGAATATAACGTCATTATGGCGCTGGTTTGTGCATTGATCATTGCGGCGGTCACCTTCGTGCTGTGCACGGCGGGGATCCTGATCGGCAAGAAATTCGGCACGGTATTTGCCAACAAAGCCTCCATTCTGGGCGGCGTGATCCTGATCGCCATCGGCTTTGAGATCCTCATCAGCAGCTTCTTTTAAGACAAAGAAAAACGCCTTGGTCGATCGACCAAGGCGTTTTTGTTATGTGATTCAGATCATACGCAGCAGGCGGACGTAAAATTCCACCGTACGCAGCAGCGTGGCAATGGGAATACGCTCGTCGTTTCCGTGGATCATACCGCGTTCCTCCTTGGACAACCGCATGGCAGAAAAGCGATAGACGCGGTCAGTGATGGCGCAATAATGGCGCGAATCACTGCAGGCCATCATCAGATAGGGCGAGACGATGGCCTCGGGCCAGGTCTGTCGAATGGCCTTTTGCAGGGTATCCCACGCCGCACAATCGGTGCGCGAGCAAATGGACGGATTCATACCGCTGACCACCGCGCACTCGATCTCCTCGTCGGCAATGACCTTTTTAAGATAGGCTTGTGCCGATTCCACGGTATCCCCGCCCATCAGGCGCATATTGATACCAAGACTTGCTTTGGGCGGCAGGACGTTATAAGCATCGCTGCCCTGCATACGAGTGACGGCAACGGTGGTGCGCATCATGGCGTTGAGCTCGCCGCCCGATTTTTTGCAGATGAGATCCAGCAGCGGTAAAAAGCACCACAGATTGGCAAAGATCATCCGATACACGAAATTGGAATGGCGTCCCAGCGTATCGAACATCCCTGCGACGGGAGGAGTCAGGTGTCGCGGGAAGGGGCTTCTTTCCATACGCACCACCGCTTGCGACAGTCTGCCCAACACGGTATGCGGGGGCGGTGTGGAGGCGTGTCCGCCGCTCGAATGCAGTGTAAAATTGAGATTGAGGCTTCCCTTTTCCGCCACGCCGACGAGGGCACATTCCTGCTTGACGCCCGGGAAAACGTTTTGCACCACGGCACCGCCCTCATCCAGAACCATAGCGGGAACGATGCCGTTTTCTTTGAGATGCGCCACGATCTCGGGACAGGATCTGCCGTCGATCTCTTCTTCGCCCGAGAAGGAGAGATAAAGGTCATTTTTAGGCTGATAATTCTGCGCGAGCAGCAACTCCAAAGCCTCCAGAACACCGCACAGCGTGCTCTTGGTATCCAATGCACCGCGGCCCCAGATGCAGTCATTCTCGACGAGTCCGTCAAACGCAGGCTTGCTCCAGCCTTCGGCATTGACCGGCACCACGTCGTAGTGCGCCATCAGGACGGTCGGCTCTGCTCTGCTTTGTCCCGCCAGGCGGTAAAGCAGACCCGTCTTACCGATCTTTTGCAGCGTGCAGGCGGCGTGGATCCGAGGAAACCGTTCCGCCAGCAGCGCAATGAATTTTTCAAATTCGGCACGATCCACCAAGGCTTCGTCGCGGTTGGAGACGGTCTTGCAGCGCAGCATCTCCGCCATATCGTCGACGATCTTATCCTGCGGCAGAGTGATCTCGTCTGCCTGCTCAGCAGGCTGCACGGCGGGGCGAAAGCGCAGGGTACGGATGATAATGACCGCCAAAAAAATGGTCAGCAGCGCGAGCAAGCTGCCCGCAATGATCCAGCCTATCATCAGACCCACCCTTTTTTGTACATAATGCGTGCCGCGCCCAAGGCGATGAGCACACCGACCGGCACCAAAACACCGACCGAGCCTGCCAAGGACGGCACCGCCAAAAACAGCACCACCATAAAGACGATGGGGGCGACTGATAATTTCCAGTTTTTGCTGATATACACCACGCCCAGACCGCCGAACAAGGCGGGCAGGATGTTATCAAACGCAGGCTTGAGCACAGGGGAATCCAACAGCGGTGTCACCAACCAAAGCACGCCGACGCCTGCGGCCAGCACCAGAGTTGTGACGATGGAGCTGGTAGCAATGGCGATGGTGGAGACCACCTCGCCCTCCTCGCTGCCGGGCTTGACCTCGGCGTTCTCCATGGCGGAGAGGGCGCTGGGCGCCTTGAGCGAGGTCAGATTGCCGGTGACGAAGGCAAGGTAGGTGCCGCCGACACCAAGCATGGGGGTATAGGTGATGACCTCGATCAGTCCCACCGTCCAGTAAATGGGTGCGACGCCCAACAAGCCCTTGAACACCGCCGTCATTTCAGGCCAGGCATCGTAATAAACGCATATGGCGACCGGCACCATCAAAATCAGCACGGCAGCCGTCCAGATCCAAATTTTACCGTATCTGTCGGTATCTTTCATATAATCACGCATACACTTAACCTCCGATCACAGGGGTAATGACGACGGCAAACACCATCGCACCCACCATACTGATTGCCATAGCATAGGTCTCCAGCCATTTCATATTGCATTTCTTGATGAGAATACCGCAGATACCCATCAGCGCCGCCGAGAACAGCAGCACGAAGATGGGGATCCAACCGACCAGACCGGAGCGAACGTCGGCAAACACCATGCCGAGAAACGCCGAGATCATGCCCAAAAACATAGAGGTCATGAACAGATCGCTCCATTTTTGGTCGCGGTTTTGCAGCTTGATGACGCCGTTGCGCAGCGGCTTCATCAAAAACGGCGGCAAAATAATACTGGGGATAATGCCAAGCGTCATGACCCACGCGATGGCGGAATAGACCTTGGGGTCGGTAATCATTTCGGACAAGGAAACGTTAAGTGCGTTTGCCGTAGAGGTAGCGGCGGGTAATTCGTAGGTAATGGCGCCGATAACGCTCATGCGGATCCACGGCAACGGAATGCCCAAGAACTTGGACAGCGTCACGATGCCAACCAGAAACGAGATGGCGGGCGCGATGGTGAACACCGCAGTGGAAATGACCGTTTTGCGCAGCTGCTTGGCGGTCAGTCCCAGCTGCTTGCCGCGCCGATAGGCACGCACCAGAAAAAAGGTGGACTGTGCCAGCACGAACACGATAATGCAGGCGGCAACCACGTACAAAAATAGACTGTTGGTACTGAAATTCAAGATTTCTACCCTCTTTCTTTATCATTTTTAAAATTATGTAATGTGCTTAACTACATTATACGGGAAAATCTGCCGTTTTGCAAGGATTCGCGACAAGAAAAACGACCGAATTGACGCTATGACAATTCGGTCGTTTGAAAATGATACGATTACAGGATTGAGAAACCGACTACAATGGCAGCAAACACGATAGAGACCATCGACAACAGCTTGATGAGAATGTTGATGGAGGGTCCCGAGGTGTCCTTGAAGGGATCGCCGACGGTGTCGCCGACGACTGCCGCCTTGTGGCAATCGGAGCCTTTTCCGCCGTGCACGCCGCTTTCAATGTACTTTTTGGCGTTATCCCAGGCCCCACCCGAGTTGGACATAAAGACTGCCATCAGGAAGCCCGAAACGGTGGCGCCTGCCAGCATACCTACCACGCCGGTGCAGCCAAGCACCAAGCCGGTGACGATGGGAACGATGACGGCAACGATAGTGGGCAGAACCATTTCGTGCAGGCTGGCTTTGGTGCACAAATCCACGCAGCTGGCGTAATCGGGATCGGCAGTGCCTTCCATCAGACCTGTGATCTCCTTGAACTGACGGCGCACCTCTTTGACCACGCTTTGCGCGGCGCGGCCGACCGATTCCATGGTCAGTGCCGCAAAGACGAAGGGCAAGCAAGCACCGATAAACAGACCGATCAGCACGGTGGGATTGGTGATGCTGAGGTTAGCAATCGCCTCGGCGCCGCCCTCAATGGACTTGACCTTATCGATATAAGAGACCATAAGTGCCAGCGCGGTAAGCGCAGCAGAGCCGATGGCAAAGCCCTTGCCGGTGGCGGCGGTGGTGTTACCCAAGGAGTCAAGGGCATCGGTGCGCTCTCTGACTTCCTTTTCCAGACCTGCCATTTCGGCAATACCGCCTGCGTTATCGGCGACGGGGCCGTAAGCGTCGGTTGCCAAGGTGATGCCCAGCGTCGACAGCATACCCACGGCTGCCAGGGCAATGCCGTACAGACCCATGGAAGCACTCTGCGCGCCGCCCGAGACAAAGTAGGCGACCAAAACGCAGACCGCAATGATCACGATGGGCAGCAGGGTGGACAGCATACCCACCGACAGACCGCCGATGATGATGGTGGCGGTACCGGTCTCGGAGGTGGCTGCCAGATTGCGGGTGGGCTTATAGCTTTCGGAAGTGAAATATTCGGTGGACTGACCGATCAGCACGCCTGCGATCAGACCTGCCAACACGGCAAAGTAAATGGTCCAATGATCCTTGCCCAGCACAAACCAAACCAACGGCAAGGAAATGATGGCGATGAGGATGGCGGAGAAATTGGTTCCGCGGGAAAGTGCGCCCAGCAGCTGCTTCTGACCGGCGCCCTCTTGGGTGCGCACCAGAAAGGTGCCGAAGATGGAACAGACCACACCCAATGCAGCAAGCAGCATGGGCAAAGCCATTGCCTTGATATCGCCGCCGAATGCAGCAACGCCCAAGGCGCAGGCGGAAATGACCGAGCCAACGTAGGATTCGTACAGATCGGCGCCCATACCGGCAACGTCACCGACGTTATCACCCACGTTATCGGCAATGACGGCGGGGTTACGGGGGTCGTCCTCAGGAATTCCGACCTCGACCTTACCAACCAGATCGGCGCCGACGTCGGCAGCCTTGGTAAAGATACCGCCGCCCACGCGGGCAAACAAAGCCATGGAAGAAGCACCCATGCCAAAGGTCAGCATGGCACCGGTAATATCAGTCGGATTCAGTTTAAACACAAATTTCAAAAGTGCAAACCAAATGGCAAGATCCAGCAGACCCAGACCAACCACCGTGAAGCCCATTACACTACCGGCAGAAAATGCCACACGCAGACCGCGGTTGAGTCCCTCGCGGCAGGCGTTGGCGGTTCTGGCGTTGGCCAGCGTTGCGATCTTCATACCGATAAAGCCGGACAGCGCCGAGAAGAAGCCACCGGTCAAAAAGGCAAACGGTACGTACGGCGTCAGCAGCTTGAAAATAGCCATGGCACCCAAAATAACAAACATGGCACCAAAGAAGATCAGCACGATCTTATACTGCCGTTTGAGGTAGGCGTTAGCGCCCTGACGGATGGATGCCGAGATCTTCTGCATCCGCTCGGTGCCCTCTGAAAATTTAAGCACCTTACGCGCCGTCAGCAGCGCAAACAACAGCGCTAACGTTGCCCCCACAAACGTGGCGATCACCAAATACAATTCCATAATGTTCCTCCATTTCCCTGAAACAAAACCAAGGGGATCGCACGATCCCCTCACAAAGTCAATGGTTATTTTAGCATTTTAATACGATTTTTCCGCAGAGTCAATGCCTTTTGATGAAAAAATACCAAAGTTTTTCAAAAATACTACAAAACACGCGAAAAGTTGCGATGCCATCGGGAAGATTTTACTATTTTTCGAGATAGTTGTCCCTATTCGGATTTTTTATTTTGTGATATGATAAAATCAAGCTAAAACAAAGGAGTAAGAAATTATGACAAAAAACCATTATTGCCGAATGGCTGCGGTGATGCTGGCATTGCTGCTGGGGCTGCTGACAACAGCAGGCTGCTCCAAGCAGGAGGAAGTTGTCTCCTCCACCGTTTCGCAAGGCGATACCGCACAAGCCGACGCACCGCTTGCCAAAATGATCTCCACGAAATACGAAACACCCGACACGGTGGTTTCGGCATTTAACGTCATTGACTACGGTGCCGATCCCACGGGGCAAAAGGACTGCACCTCCGCCATCAAGGATGCTCTTATTGAAGCAGGCATGGCAGGCGGCGGCACGGTCTGGATGCCGGTAGGTACCTATCTGGTCAGCGGGAGCTTTTCCATTCCCAAGCAGGTCACGCTGCGCGGCGATTGGAACGATCCCGCCGCAGCCGACTTCAACGGAGAACACGGCACCGTTTTGCTGCTCAAGGTCCCCTCGCTCGACCGCGAGGACCGTGGAACCTTTATGTTGGCAGAATCCTCCGGAATCGAGGGGTTGACCTTCTATTATCCCGAGCAGGACATTAAAAACGTCAAGCCGTATCCGTTTACGGTGTTTGCCTCGGCAGGCAAGCTCAAAAACGTCCGAAACTGTACCTTTATCAACGCTTATCGTGGGATCGGTACGGCGGCGGATCCACACGAGATGCTGATGATCAAAAACGTGCGCGCAACCTTTTTAAAGACCGGCGTGTTTATCAATAACTCCTCGGACGTCGGTACGGTAGACGGATTATCGATCTCGCCTGCGTATTGGGCAAAGGCAGGTCAAGGTATGAATACCGCCACCGCCGCAGAAATCACGGCTTGGTGCAAGGTCAACGAGGGTGCCGGTATGATGATCACCGATGCCGAGCAGCAGCAATATTACAACATCAGCGTAGAGGGAATGCATTACGGGATCTATCTGCCCTGTCGTAACACCCGTTTCATGGGGGCAGGCTCGTTTTACCGGCTTCGTACCCCCGACTGCGTCTACGGCGTATATGCCGAAAAGGGCAAAAATCCGGCGGGAAATACCAACGTTGATGATCGCTGGGGCTACAATATTGCCAACTCCTCCATCGAAGGCAGCAAGGGCTCGGTCATCAATGACTCAGCAGGCAAGATCAAGCTGTCGGGTGTCACGCTTAAGGGCATCACCCGCGGCGGCGTGGATCTCAATTCCCACAAGGCCGATCTGAGCAACTATTACGTCAACACCAACCGCGTGACCAAGAGCACCGGCAGCTATTTTGCGCAGTTGAACGAGGGTGCAACCGAGGCACAGATCCAGCAAACGCTGGACAAAGCGGGTCAGGCAGGCGGCGGTACGGTGTATCTGTCGGCAGGAAAATATGAGATCGCAGGCACGCTTAAGGTACCTGCCAACGTCGAGCTTAAGGGCGTTTCCGACACCTCGCAGCGACAAGCAACCGGTACGGCTTTATATTGCCGTCAGTCGGGAAAATCCGAAGTGGGACGCGTAGATTTTGAAAAGCCGCTGGTGCTTCTCAACGGCGACAATGCAGGCATCTCCGGCATTCATCTGTTATACGACGAAAATGTGATGTCCATCAACGAGGAGTCGACCTATCAATTTTATTCCTACGCCATTAAGGGCAAGGGCAAGGGCGTCTACTGTATTGACTGCTGCATCAGCGGTGCTACGCACGGCGTGGATTTCACCGACTGCGACGCCCACGTCATCACCAATCTCATCGCCACGGCAATTCACAATACCATGACCGTTTCAGGCAAAAACGGTCTGATCGCCAACTGTCTGCAGAATGCAACGGTCATGTATTACACCGGCGTGCTTGCGACCAACCCTCACAATATGTTTGATCATTTCTTCAATCCCATCGGCAGAAAAACCGTCCGATATATCACCGTCAAGGGCGCGGAAAACCTGCAGATCATCAACTGCTTTATTTACGGCGGTAACACCATGCTGACGGCGGAAGGTGCCAAAAACCTGCTTGCCGTCAACGTCGGTGCCGATAATCTGGGAGATCCGGGGACCGGTGTGATGTATACCTTCAACGGCGGCTCCGCCACCGTCATCAATTCTATGCGTTACAACGGCGATCCGCTCAAAAATAACGGCTGCGCGCTTAAGATCTATAACCGCATGGCCATCAACTTCCCCGACGAAGAAGACGTTAAATAACGGTACAATAACCAAGCAGCCGTTCTCGTGCGAGAACGGCTGCTTCTTTTTTGTGTTTAATTTTGTTTGAGGTGTTTTTTGCAGGATCGAGCAAGCTGGTCGATGAATCGCTTGTCCAGCTCGGTGGGGCGATAATCCTTGCGGCAGATCAGCACGTCGCGGTAGATCTTTTTGTTGTCCGCGCACTCGCGCTGCACCAAGCCGTAGCGCTGCATGATCTTGTCGGTACCGGGTGAGACCCACATAAAGGCGTCGCGGTTTTCGCTGAGCAGTTCAAATTGGCTGGCGCGCTCAAAAACGTAGACACGGCGGTCAATGTTATCGGGCAGCTCCTCCTTGCGCACCTGCGCCATAGGCAGCGTGGGCACGTAGGGATCGGCGTGGGCGATCTCGATATAGGGGCAAAGATCCTCAAAACGGATCTCCTCTTTGGCGTTGAGGGGACTGTCGGCGCGCATCATAAGCACATAGTGAAACTCGGCAATGACCTCGTGCGCCAGACCCTTGACCTCCAGCAGTTCTTTATAGTAGCGCTCGTATTTTTCGGCATAACGGACGATGCCCAAATTATACTCGGCGTGCAGGATATTTTCGATCGCACGCTCGGAGTTGGTCTCCTTATAAAAGATCTCGGCGGGATCGAGCGACAGTTCTGCCACGAACTGTGCAAAAGCATCGGCAATATAGCTGGCCCGCGGCACCGAAATGGAAAACTGCTGCTTGGCGGGCTTGCCTGCCTTATAAAGGTCCTCCACCTCGGTGATCTGATGCAGGATCTTTTTGGCATAACCGATGAACGCCTCGCCGTCGGGGGTCAGACACATTCCCTTGGCGGAGCGGTCAAAGATGGTGATGCCGAGATCGGCCTCCAATTCCTTAATGGAACGGCTGAGGTTGGGCTGCGCCACCAACAAAATTTCAGCGGCTTTGTTGATAGAGCCGGCACGGGCAACCTCCACCGCGTATTTGAGATGCAGAATATTCAAAGCGGCATTCTCCTTTCGCTTAGCCAAAGCAGTGAGACTTGAACCGGATTTTGGAGCAAGTATTTTCCGCTGTGGCTTCGTTAAAATACTCGCCAATACGGACAGTATTGGCTACGTTTTGTGCCTCGCCCACCGAAAAATACTTTGCGACAAAATTCTGCGACCTGAAAGGAGCAGATTTTTGAATGATTTTTGGCGAAGCGGAGTACATAAGGCTGCCGCCTATGTGCGACAATGAGCCGAAAAGCACCGAAAACCTGCCTTTTCAGGCCGGTTCAAGTCTCACTGCTTTGGCTAGATCAGGTCGTCCTTGTCAAAGACTTGCTCGGTCAGGAATTTCCAAATGGAATCCGCCACGGTCTGTGCGTCGCGGTTACCGTTGATGGTGACCACCCGCTCGCTTTGCTGCAGCGCATCAAACGCCGTCATGTAATTGCGGTAGATCTTTTTGGCGGTGTCCACCTTCTCGTACAGTTCTTCGCTGGTGCGCGAAGTGCTGCGGCGGGCGGCGCATTCCTCGGGCGAGACGTCCACGTAGATGGTCACGTCGGGATGCAACAGATCCATAGCTTTTTTATTATAGGCAAGCAGACTTTCCAGATCGGTGGAAAGCATCTGATAGGCAAAGTTGGAAAAATAATAGCGGTCACAAAGGATGTGGTTTCCCTGCTCGAGCTGCGGCAGCAGCTCCCCCACCACGTGCTCGTAGCGGTCGGCGGCGAACAGCATGGCAATGGTCTCATTTTCCACCTGAATGGAGCGGCGGCTGATGCCGCGGCACAAAAGTCCGGGAAAGCTTTCGCTGGGCTCGCGGGTGGCAAAGCATTTGCGCTGTTTGCAATGCTGCTGCATACGCTCATGCAACAGCTGCAGCTGGGTGGTCTTGCCGCTGCCGTCCAAGCCCTCAAGCACGATGAATTTTCCTCTGCTTAACATAATCGTTCTCCTTTTTTGGATGAAGATAATTTTATTATACTATAAAAAAAGGATTTTTCAATATCGTTTTGCACACAAAAAAGTTTTGAGAAGATAAAAATTTTTCTTTTTTGCTACTATACAAACCATAACAAGATGTGATAAAATAAGAACCGTGAAGCACCGCACAGCCGGTGCGGGAAAGGCAGGCATGGTATATGACAATCAGAATCGGTATTTACGGCTACGGAAATTTGGGCAGAGGCATTGAAAGTGCCATTCGCCAAAATCCCGATATGACGCTGGCGGCGGTATTTACCCGTCGAGATCCGTCGACACTTAAGATCAGCACTCCGAACGTGCCGGTCTGCCACGTCTCGCAAGCGGAGGACTACGCCGACAAGATCGACGTTATGGTACTGTGCGGCGGCTCTGCCACCGATCTGCCGGAGCAGACACCTGCACTTGCCAAGACCTTCTGCGTCATTGACAGCTTTGATACCCACGCCAAGATCCCCGCGCATTTTGCCAACGTGGACGCCGTTTGCAAGCAGGCAGGCACCGTCGGCATTATTTCGGCGGGTTGGTATCCCGGAATGTTCTCGCTCAATCGCCTGTACGCAGGAGTCATCCTTCCCGAGGGAGAGGATTACACCTTTTGGGGCAAGGGTGTCAGCCAAGGGCATTCGGATGCCATTCGCCGCATTGCGGGCGTTTTGGATGCCAAACAGTACACCATTCCCGTGCAGGAGGCATTGGATGCGGTGCGCAGCGGTGCGGCTCCCGAGCTGACGGCGCGTCAAAAGCACACCCGCGAATGCTTCGTGGTGGCTGCCGAGGGTGCTGACAAGGCACGCATTGAGCAGGAGATCAAGCAGATGCCCAACTATTTTGCCGATTACGATACCACGGTGCATTTCATCTCGGCAGAGGAGCTCAAGCGCGATCACGGCGGCATTCCGCACGGCGGATTCGTCATCCGCAGCGGTAAGACGGGCATGGACAAGCAAAACAACCACGTTATTGAATACAGTCTCAAGCTGGATTCCAATCCCGAATTTACCGCATCGGTCATCGTGGCGTTTGCCCGCGCGGTGCACCGCCTGCATAGCGAAGGGCAAAGCGGCTGCAAGACGGTGTTTGACATTCCACCCGCCTACCTCAGTCCCAAATCGGGCGAGGAGCTGCGTGCGACCTTACTGTAAAAAGAAAAGCAAAAATCTCCGTTGGTTTTCTGCCAACGGAGATTTTTTAATCTAATTGTGCGATTTCGTGATACAGATCGGCGTCTCGGCCGCCGAGGGCAAGCAATTCCTCATGCGTACCGCGCTCCACGATCCTGCCCTGCTCGAGCACCATAATGGCGTTGGATTTGCGCACGGTAGACAGGCGGTGCGCAATGACGAAGGTGGTGCGATGCTCCATAAGGGCGTCCATACCTTCTTCAATGTGCCGCTCGGTACGGGTATCGACCGAGCTGGTGGCTTCATCCAAAATCAGGATGGGCGCACGGCTGATGGCGGCGCGGGCAATATTGAGCAGCTGACGCTGCCCCTGTGAAAGATTGGCGCCGTCGTTTTCCAGCAGCGTATCATAGCCGTTTTCCAGATTGACGATAAAGGAATGCGCCGAGGCAACCTTGGCGGCGGCAACAACCTCGTCGTCGGTAGCATCCAATCTGCCGTAGCGGATATTTTCCATAACCGTGCCGGTGAACAGGTGGGTATCCTGCAGCACCATAGCGATGTTGGAGCGCAAGAAGGCGCGGTCGATCTGCTCGATGGGAACACCGTCAATGGTGATGCTGCCCTCGGCAATATCGTAAAAACGCGAGAGTAGGTTGGTGACGGTGGTCTTGCCCGCTCCGGTGGAACCGACGAAGGCGATCTTCTGTCCCGGCTTGGCATACAATGAAATATCGTGCAGTACCGTTTTTTCGGGTACGTAACCGAAGCTGACGTGATCGAGCACCACGTGCCCCTCGATCTTTTGCATAGGACGGGTGATCTCATCTGCCCTTTCGGGTTCCTGCGCCAGCACCTCAAACACCCGCTCGGCACCTGCGAGGGACGAAAAGACGGTATTCATCTGCATTGAGATCTCGTTAATGGGGCGGTTAAAGGTGCGGGTATAGTTGACCGAGATGGTCAATCCGCCAATATCAAAGCCACGCAGCACCACCAGCAGTGCACCCACGCAGGCGGTGACGGCATACGCCACGTTGCACAGCTGATGCGTGACGGGGCCCATAATGCCCGAGCAAAACTGGGCGCGGATCTGCGCTTGGCAGAGCTGCTCGTTGAGGTAATCGAACTCCTCGCAGGCGGTCTCCTCGTGGTTAAAGACCTTGACCACCTTTTGCCCCGAGATGGTCTCTTCGGAAAATCCGTTGAGCATTCCGAGATTTTTTTGCTGACGCACGTAGGAGCTGCGTCCGTATTTGAGGATCGCCTTGCTGGCAAAGGTCAGCAGCGGCGTCATAACCAAGGTGATGAGCCCCAGAATCCAGTTGGTGTAAAGCATCAGCACCAGCGTTCCCACAATGGTAATGGCGCCCGAAACGATCTGCACCAGCGTGGTATTGAGCATCTCGCCCACCGCATCCACGTCGTTGGCAAAGCGGCTCATGATATCGCCCGCGGGATGGGTATCGAAATACCGCACGGGCAAGGTCTGCAGCTTATTGTAAAGGTCGGCACGCATCTGCTTGAGACAGCGCTGCGAGACGGTCAGCATCAGCCTCTGCTGCAGCCATTGGGTCAGCACCGAAACGGCATACACCGCCGCCATGGCGGCAATGCCAAGTGCCAATGCGCTCAAGCGGGCGGTCAGATCGGTCTGTGCGGGATCGTGATATAAAAACCGATTCATGATGGGGCGCAGCATATACGATGCCGCTAAGGTAGAAACGGTGTTGATTATCGAACAAGACAGTGCCAGGAAAAAGAGCTTTTTCTCCCCCGCAAGGTACTGCAGTAATTTTCCAAGCGTTTTGAGGGCGTTTTGCGGTTTTCCCTTTTTGCCCATGGCGTCACGCGCCATCATACCGCCGCCACCGCCTCTGCCCATAACGTTCATTTGCTTGGGGGCTTGCTTGGCGGTATAGTTGCCGTATTTTTGGGCAAGGCGTTCAAAGCGATCCATTACTCGGTCACCTCCCGATCCTTTTGGGAATCATAGATCTCCCGATAGGTTGGGCAGGTCTGCATCAGCTCGGCGTGGTTACCCACGCCCACGATGCGTCCCGCATCCAGCACGATGATCTGATCGGCGTCTGCCACCGAGGTGATGCGCTGCGCAATAATCAGCTTGGTAACACCCTGCAGCTGCTCGCGAAACGCCGCACGGATGGAGGCGTCGGTGGCGGTATCCACCGCGCTGGTGGAATCATCCAAAATCAGGATCTTGGGATTTTTGAGCAAAGCGCGGGCAATGCAAAGGCGCTGCTTCTGTCCGCCCGACAAATTGGCGCCTCCGCGCTCCAGCTCGCTGTCATAGCCGTTTGGCAGCTCGCGAATAAAGCCGTCGGCCTGCGCGATCTTGGCGGCAGCAACGACCTGCTCGTCGGTTGCCTGCTCGTTGCCCCAACGCAGATTTTCGGCAACCGTGCCCGAAAAAAGGGTGTTTTTTTGCAGCACGACGGCAATGCCGTCGCGCAGATTTTTGAGGGAATAGTCCCGCACGTCGATGCCGTCGATCAACACCTGACCCGCATCGGCATCGTACAGTCTGGGGATGAGTGAAATGAGCGTTGTTTTACCCGATCCGGTAGAGCCGATGATGCCCACCAGCTGTCCGGGCGCAATATGTACGCTGATCTCGTTGAGCACCTTGTCGCGATTGTGCTTGAAATACCGAAAATCGACGCCGCGCAGCTCGATCTCGCCGTGCTGCACCGTCTGTTCGGGATGAGCGGCATTTTGGTCGGTCAAATCAAGCTTGGCACCCAGCACCTCGCCGATGCGTTGATCGGAGGCAGCGGCACGAGCGCCCTGCAAAATAATATTCGCCAAAAAGTTGAGTGCCGTCAGCACCTGCGACAGATAGGTAATAAAGGCAGTCAGGGTGCCGATCTCCAGATTGCCGATCATAATGGGCTTGCCCGCAAACCACACCACGGCAAGCGTGGTGATATTGACCGCCAAGGCCGAAACCGGCTGCATAAACAGCATGACCTTGAGGGCGGCGGTGCTTTTATTGACCAGATCGTCGTTGATGCGGGCGAATTTTGCGATCTCGTATTCCTCGCGCACAAAGGATTTGATGACGCGGTGATTGGTAATGGTCTCGTTGACGCCGTTGTTGAGACCGTCGATGGCTTTTTGCATTTTGCCGTAACGCGGGGAAGCGGTCTTGATGATAATGGCAATGGCCACCGCAAGCAGCGGCATAATAATGAGAATAATGACGGCAAGCGACGGATCCAGCACAAACGACATAATCAGTGCACCGACGAGCATAATAGGGCTTCGGAACATTCCGCGCAGCAGGGTCTGTGCAAAATTCTGGATCTGCGTAATATCGTTGGTGATACGGGTAATGAGTGAGCCGGTGGTAAATTCGTCGATGTTGGCAAAGGAAAATTTTTGGATCTGCCGAAACACGTCGGCGCGCACCCCTGCCGCCAGCCGCGAGGAGCCGCGGATCGAAAAATTAGCGCCCAAAATGCCGGTGATCATCATCGCGATTGCCAAAAGCGCCATATAAATACCGTTTTCAATAATATAGCCGACGTCGCCGTTCGCTGCGCCCTTGTTGATGATATTCGCGTTGATGTAAGGCAAAATAAATTCGCCGCAGGCCTCCAACACCATAAAAAGGGGCCCCAGCAAAAAGCTATACCAATATTTTTTGACGTATTTGCCGTATTTCTTCATAGCCGCCTCCCAAGTACTTGACGGTTTTATTGTAAATCAATTTTTCGGTACAGTCAAGAGAGCAAGCACAAATTTACGGCAAAAAGGAATGTACCCGCCGCTGAGTTCCATATAAATAAAACAGACGGTGAGAGGGTGATGGGTTGAAGAAAACGTGCAAGCGCAGAGGCTCCTTCTGCTTTTTATACGCGGCGTTGTTGGTGTTGTTCGGCGTTTATATTTTATTTCGTCCCGAAAGCTCGCTGATCATGCTTTGCTTTATGATCGGGCTATTGCTGGTTCTGTTCGGGGTATGGCAGCTGTGCGTCTGCTTTAAGCGCAACACCGCTTCTCTGCCCGCCTTTTTGGGCATCGTTGCCATTGCGGGCGGGATGGTATTTGCCTTTCGCCCCGGCGCGGTGGTTTCGGTGCTGTCGGTCTCAGCAGGATTATTCGTGCTGGTGCTGGGGGTGCTGCGATTGCGGGATGCGCTGCAGCATTGCCGCACTCGGCGCATCCGCCATCCGTGGCTGCTTTGCTGCGCCGTCATCTGTGCGGGGCTTGGTGCGGTGCTGATCTTCTGCCCCTTTGAAAGCAGTAAGACTCTGATGCAGGTATTGGGCGCCGTGCTCATTGCAACCGGCATTCAGGAAGCCCTCAACGGGGCTTGTTCCCCGTATTAAAAGCAGGGCTTAGCAAATACATCGGGCGATCCCCATTTTAAAACGAACGCATCTCACTGCGTTCGTTTTTTTGAAATGTTCAACAATTCACTGATTGCCCGAAAACGGACTTGCTATTTTGGCAAAAATTTGATATGATTGTTTCAGATATTTCTATGCTCAAAAAAAAAAGGAGCAACCTCATGATTTTGCAAAAAACCGTTCACATCCCCGATTTGGGAGACATCGGGCCGGAAAGCGGCTTTCACGTACTGGAGAGAACCGAGGACGCACGCTTTGAGGTCGGCAAAAACGGTGTGGTAGACATTCTTGCCACCGGCGATCAAAAGGTGGAATTCGTGTCGTTCGGCGACCGTTCGCTCGCCTGTGTCAAATCGGCCATCGCCTATCCCGTATATTATCCGGTGCTGCCGGTAGAATTAGAACGCCCGGTGGAAACGGTACTGATGGATCTGGACGGCACTACCGTGCGCAGCGAAGAATTTTGGATCTGGATCATTCAAATGAGCATCGCCAGCCTGCTCGGCAACCCCAAGTTTGAGCTGGAGGAAGCCGATATCCCGTTCGTTTCGGGCCACAGCGTGTCGGAGCATCTGCAGTATTGTATCGACAAATATTGCCCCGGTGCTTCGCTGGATCGCGCCCGTGATTTCTATTTTGAGCATACTCACCGTGAGATGGAGGAGATCATGGCAGGCCGCGGCAAGGAGGGTGCCTTCACCCCCACCGAGGGCATCAAGGATTTTCTGCTGGAGCTGAAATCCATGGGCGTCAAGATCGGTCTTGTCACCTCGGGCCTCTACGAAAAAGCCTTCCCCGAAATTCTTTCGGCATTCCAGACGCTCGGCATGGGCGATCCGCGTGAGTTCTACGATGCCATCATCTCGGCAGGCTTCCCGCTGCGCAAGGGCTCGGTCGGTACGCTGGGTGAGCTGTCACCCAAGCCGCATCCGTGGCTGTATTCCGAGACCTCCATCGTGGGTCTGGGCTCGCTCTTCCAAAACCGCAACCGCGTGGTCGGCATTGAGGACAGCGGTGCAGGTGCCTGCTCGGTACGTCTTGCCGGCTATACCACCATTGGTATTGCGGGCGGTAATATCGAGGAAAGCGGCACCAAGGCCGTTTGCACCTATTACGAGCAGAATTTCAACGATATCATGAAGGTAATCAAAGGCTGAAACTACATAGAAAAGGAGTAACTGACATGGCTGACCGTAATGGCAAAAAGATCCAGTGCCATTTTATATCCAACACCCACTGGGACAGAGAATGGCGTTTTTCCGCACGCCGCACCCAGTATATGCTTGGATATATGCTGGACATGCTGATGGATATTCTGGAGAAAAATCCTGAATTCCGTCATTTCCACCTGGACTCGCAGACCATGCCCGTGCAGGATTATTTGGAGCTGTACCCCGAAAAGAAAGCACGCTTTAAAAAGCTGGTAGAGGAGGGTCGCATCGCCATCGGCCCGTGGTTCTGCCTACCGGACGAATTCAGCGTAAACGGTGAATCGCTCGTACGTAACCTGCTGCTCGGCCACAAGATCGCGGCTGAGATGGGCGGTGTCAGCAAAACCGGCTATTCCCCCTTCGGATGGGGTCAGATCTCGCAGCTGCCGCAGATCTACGCCGGCTTTGATATTCATTTTGCTTCCTTCTATCGCGGTCTCAACACCTATCAGGCACCGCGTTCCGAATTTTTCTGGGAAAGCCCCGACGGTACCCGCATTTACGCCTCGCGTTTGGGCAAACGCCCGCGCTACAACGTGTGGTACGTGGTGCAGCGTCCCGCGTATTTCAACGTAGAGCACGAGGAGCTGCGCGACTTCAAATGGAACGACAACAACGGGATCTTCAAGTTTACCGACGAAAACTTCTGTTCGCTTGACTATCAGTACGCGCATCCCTATTTTGAGTATTTCAAGGAGAACGTGAAGCCGCGCGGTGAGCAGGCTCTGCGCGAGCAGGACAACGATTGGACGACGCCCCACCGCTTCTGGTCGGCAGGTCACGACTCCTCCTGCCCCGACATCCGCGAGGTGCAGATGATCAAGGATCTCGACGAGGCGCTGCCGGATGCTCACGTCTTCCACAGCACCCTCAAGGAAATGGAACAGGGCATCATTGATGAATTCGACCCCAACAGCCCCGTTCTGCGCGGCGAAATGCGTTATCCTTACACCAAAGGCTCGGTTTCGGGTATGTTCGGTTGGATCCTGTCGGCTCGCACCTACATCAAGCAGGACAACTTCAACACCGAGCGTCAGCTTGAAAACTACGCCGAGCCGATGGCGGTATTCGCTTCGCTGCTCGGTGCACCCTATCCCAAGAACGCCATTGATCTTTCCTACAACTATATGCTGCAGAACCACGGCCACGACAGTATCGGCGCCTGCGGTCGCGACGTAGTGTACGAAGACGTCATCTACCGCTTCCGTCAATCGCGCGAGATGTCCGGCTGCGTGTTGGAGCGTGCGTTTATGGATATCGCCGGTGATATTGACCTGCGTGCCTGGAGCCGCGATGATGCCGCATTGGTGGTATTCAACCCCGCTCCCTTCAAGCGCAGCGAGCCGGTCAAGGTGGTGCTGCAGATTCCGCAAGAGTGGAACACCAAGCGTTTTGAGATCTTTGATACCGATGGCAGCAAGCTCTCGTATCAGATCCTTGCCACCAACATGAACAACACCGAGATCATCCAGAATCCCAACGACGTAGCAAACGTGCTGCACACCCAGCAATACACCATTATGCTGGACGTCAAGGACGTCCCCGCCATGGGTTACAAAACGCTGAAGGTCACCGCTGCAGGCTACGAGCGTGCCCGCAATCCCATCTCCATGGTGCGCGAGCCGCAGACTATGGAAAACGAATATCTGCGCGTAAGCTTCAACGCAAACGGCACCTTCAACGTGCTGGATAAGGAAACCGGAAAGAATTACACCGATCTTCACTACTTCAAGGACAGCGGCGAAATCGGTGACCCGTGGTTCCACACGCAGCCCGAAAACGACGAGATCTTCACCACGCTGGGTGAAAATGCCCGCATCACCCTGCTGCACGACGGCGAGCTGGAGACCTCCTTCCGTGTCCTGATCAACTGGGCGCTGCCCGAAAAGCGCGCCATGGACGAAAAGCGCCGTTCGGAGCATTTCAACCCCTGCATCATCGAAAGCATCGTGTCGCTGCGCAAGGGCTGCCGCTTTGTCGATATCCAGACTACGGTAGACAACCGTTCGGAGGATCACTATCTGCAGGTTGGCTTCCCCACCGACATCAAGGCGACCCACGCCCATGCACAGGGTCAGTTCGACGTGGTGGAGCGCGAGATCGCGCGTCCCGATTACACCTTGTTTGACGAGATCCCGATGAGCGAGCAGCCGATGAACTCCTTTGTGGACGTATCGGACGGCAAGATCGGTGCGGCCCTGCTCAACGAAGGCCTCAAGGCTTACGAGACTGCCGACGACGAGCGCCGCACGGTGTATCTGGATCTGATGCGCTGCTATCCGCTGCGCATCTGCGTCACGCAGGATATGCAGGACTACAGTTGGGAAAAAGGCTCTCAGTGCCTTGGCAAAAACAAGTTCCACTACGCCTTCCTGCCGCATACCGGCAACTGGGAAGAGGGCAATGTTTGGGGTCAGAGCGAGCAGTTCAATCTTGACTTCATTATGTGCCAGATCGCGCCCACCGCACACGGCAAAAACGCCGAGACCCACTCCTTCCTGGAGATCGGCAGCGAAAAGCTCAGCGTGAGCGCCGTCAAACGCGCCGAGGACGAGAGCGGCTACGTTGTGCGTCTGTTCAACCCCTCCGACGCTCCCGTCAAGACCACCATCAACCTCAACGGCGGCAAGGCTCCCATCGAAAAGACGCAGTCCCCCGTAGAGCGTCAGGCAGCAGAGTTTGAGTTGCCCGCCTACTCCGACAAGAAGTGGAGTGCGGTCAAGCTCATCTCGCTGGAGGAAAAAGAGCTGTCCGATCTGCCCATGGCAGATGACGGCACGGTAGAATTTGAGATCACCGGCAAAAAGATCCTGACCATCAAATTCTGCGAATAAGCAAATGAAAAAATCGGCGTTGTTTTTACAACGCCGATTTTTATTTAATGTTCCAAACGAAGGATGGTGCTTTGATCGGGTGCCAGCGTCACGGTGAGGGTCGTTTCATTGATATCACACGGGACGTGATGATAAATATCGGTCACCTTGCCAAACGGCTTTGGGGTGGGAAGCGTTGCCGTAACGGCTTGGCTTGCGCTGCGCAGATACTGCGTTCCAAATACAAACACGATATCAGCTCCTTTTCTGTTTAAGCCGATTGTAACACAAGCTTTTTGGGAAATCAATAGACCCATCAAAAAAGCACTCGACGAATTAGTGTGATTTTCTTAACGGAGTTTTTACGGAAAGTCGCATTTTTGTAGCCTTCCGTATTTTTTGTTGAAAATTCTTGAACAGACACAAATATTATGATATAATTAAATAAATCAAACTTTGAGAGGTAACGAGATGGGTTTAAAGTCAATATCCTTATTTTCTGGTGCGATGGGTCTTGATTTAGGACTTATGCAGGCAGGAATTGATATACAAATAGGTCAAGATTTTGATACTTCCTGTATCCAGACTATGTATGCAAACGGTCATAAAGGTATTGCAGGAGATATACGAAACATATCCGCTGATTCCATTCTGGAACAGGCGGGCATGAAAGTTGGTGAACCCTTTTTAGTTTGTGGTGGCCCTCCTTGTCAACCGTTTTCAACGGCTGGTAAGCGGTTAGGCATCAATGACCCCAGAGGCAGTTTGTTCAAAGAATTTGTGCGGATGATTGATGAAATCCGCCCACGTTTCTTTGTGATGGAAAATGTTAAGGGATTGATGAGTTCTGCGTTAAAGGATGAAAACGGCAACAACACCAATACCAAAGTAGTAGATGTTATTCTGGATGAGTTCCGCAAACTGAATTATAAAACGGTGTATGGCGTTCTGGATGCGGTCAATTATGGTGTTCCGCAGTTTCGTGAAAGAT
Source organism: Clostridia bacterium (assembly GCA_017414705.1). GTDB lineage: Bacteria > Bacillota > Clostridia > Oscillospirales > Acutalibacteraceae > RGIG1913. Next base: position 17,962 of record JAFQKX010000021.1, on the reverse strand, counting down.
TTGTTATGATAGGCAGTAGAGATAACGAGAACATTTTTCTTCCTGCTCCTACCCATTTCCGCATACACCAGAATCCTGCATATCGTTGGGTTACTCTGGGCGATGTAATCAAAGATCTTGAAAATGCAGATGGTGAATGTGCTTCATTCAGCGATAGCAGATTGCAGTTTTTGAAAATGGTTCCTGAAGGCGGAAACTGGAAAGACCTACCTGCGGACATTTTGCAGGATGCTATGGGCGGTGCGTATTCTTCTGGTGGCGGTAAAGTCGGTTTTTATCGCCGTTTGTCATATTCACAACCAAGTCCTACGGTTGTTACAAGTCCAGTACAAAAGGCAACAATGATGTGTCATCCAACACAAGATAGACCGTTGAGTGTGGCTGAATATGCTCGTATTCAGCAATTCCCAGATGATTGGAAACTTATTGGTACAACGGTTGATAAATACCGCCAGATTGGAAATGCCGTTCCAGTTGGTCTTGCACGTGCAATAGGTGAGACTTTGGTCGCAGTTTCAAACGGTGAACAGGAAATTGTTGTCAAACGAATTAGAGGAACAGGCATACACGATAAAATCCAAAATGCCATCCAAGTTGGAGGAACAAGCAAATGTTAAACATAGAACCATTAAATAACAGTTATGATGAAAAAGCAGTGTTTGAGGCGGTTGGTACTGCCTTAACTGATTTTTATACCGCATTAACCCGAACACTTGACAATATTGATGTGGAAAAAATTATTAAAAGAAAAAATCCGTATCTGTATCGTGCAAAGGGTATCAATAGTGCAGTACAGATTGTGGATGGTATCCTTGCCGCCTACATATCATCAAGCGAAGAAACCATTTTTGGCAACTGTTTCTTTGAACCTATTGCGATTGTTGTTTCTGGCGGCCAAAAGGCAGTTACTGAAGGTGTTGATATTACAGTAGATAAAGACAACACTATTTACAGCATCGCCGTAAAAAGTGGAACATCCGTTTTTAATGCGAATAGTAGGAAACAACAGGAGCAGAATTTCCAATCCGCCCAAAAGCGAGTAAGACAAGCCAAAAAAGCATATTTACCGGTGATTGGTTACGGTTACGGCAAAAAGAAAACCAAGACAGGTAAAGAAAAATTTTATCTTGAACTTGCAGGTAAGGATTTTTGGGAGTGGCTTACAGGTGATGCTGATTTCTATACCAAAATCATTGAGTTTATGGGAACTCGCCCCGATGAATATGTCAAAAAGTTTGAGGAAACTTATAATAAAGCGGAAAACCGTATGATAAGAGAATTTACTATAAAGTATTGCAAAGAGGACGGAACAATAGATTGGAACTCTCTCATTGAATTTAATAGTGGCGATTAACTTTCAAAGATGGAACTGATATTATGCACTCTTTCAAGAGAGAAACAGCATCGCATTTGTATGCATAAACACTATTGGTCAGTGGTCCACCCCCTATAATATATCAACCGACCGTCAACAAAATTGTTGACGGTCGGTTTGAATTTAACTCCGCTAACGACACGACGGGTTTGTCCAGTACTTTTGCTTATAAAACGTAAAAGCCGGAGTCGAGCTGGACGATCTCATTTTGATCAATGCGGAAATAGGTACGCACCGGTTCGTCAAACTCGCGGTGGGTAGTCAACTCAAAGGAATTCAGATCCAGCCGCACGATACGGTTTTCCGCCGTAGCGCAGATCAGCACGCTGTTGTCGTCTGCCCAAACGCCCTCGGGGTCGGCAAAGCGCTGTCCTCTTCCGCCGCCGATGCGCATTTCCTGATGCATGCTGCGGATATCGTAGCGCACCACGGCACCTGCTTTGGTGTAGCTGAGCCACAGATCGTTTCCGTTGAGGTAGACGCCGCAGGGCGGCTCCTCCTCAAAGCAAAGATTGCCGATCCAATTGAGCTTGTCGCCCGACTGCACGATGCGCGCCTGACCGTCCGGTTCAATGACCAGCTGCTGCTTGGAGGACAACGGAATGATCTTGCAGAGAATATAGTGCTTGTAATTATGCTGGAACAGGTCGTAGTTGATGCCGAATTTGGACAACAAATAGACGCTGCGGGTGACGGGGTTGACGGTGTTTTCTTCCATACGGTAGATCTTGTAGCCAACCTTCACGGTCTGCGGCACGGTCTCCTGCTCGACCTCGGCGGTCTCGGATTCCTGCTCCTCGCCCTCGACGGGCTCGGTCTGTGCTGCTTCGTCCTTGACGGGATCGGCATCCTGCACCGCGGCAAGCGGATCGGTCTCCTCCTTGGACGGCTGCTGCGCAATAAACACAAAGCCGCCGCTGACGGGAATGGGGGCAAAAGCGCCCTCGGCATAAAGCTGTCTCATACGCTCTCCTTTATCTCTCGCGGTTGAGCTTATAACAAAGCGTCATAAACGAATCGTTGAGATGGATGTTTTCCACGTCCATTTCGGGATAATTGAGTCCCACGTCATATTGGGTGAAATTGAGCACCCCGCGCACACCCAGCTCGTGCAGCTGCGCGGCGATCTCGGGCGCAGCAGCGGTGGGCAGGCAAAGTGCGGCAATATCGGGGCGGGTCTCGCGGCAAAATTCATCCAGCTGTCGGATGGGTCGCACCGGCTGACCCAGCAGGATCTGTCCTGCCAGGGATTCCTTGCGGTCAAACATCCCGATGATCTCAAAGGCGGGGAATTCATAGGTCATATACATTGCCATACTGCGGCCGATGTTGCCCACGCCGATAATAATGACCTTGCGGCGTTTATTGAGCCCCAGGATCTGCCCGATCTCCTGCTGCAGCTGATGCACGTTATAGCCATAGCCCTGCTGACCGAAGCCGCCGAAGCAGTTGAGATCCTGACGGATCTGACTTGCGGTCAGTCCCATACGGTTAGACAGCTCGCGGGAGGAAATACGCTCCATTCCCTGCTGTGCAAGATCGCCCAAAAAACGGTAATAGCGAGGCATTCGCTTAATGACTGCCAGGGATACGTTTCCGAGTTTCGGCATAACAAAAATCTCCTATCCGTTTTGTTCGCGGGTATAATCCAGCAATCCGCCGCACAACAGGATCTGCACCTGACGGTCGGACAGCGCGTGGGCAAGCTCGATGGTCTCACCGGTGGTCTCATTGACCAAGGTCAGAGCCTCACCCTTTTGCAGGCGGGCGCGTACATCGGGCAGGCACAGACGGTCTCCCTGCGAAACGCGGTCATAATCCGCCTCATTGGCAAAGGTCAGCGGCAGAATACCTGCATTGACCAGGTTGGCGCAATGGATACGGGCAAAGGACTTGACGATGACGGCACGGATGCCCAGATACAACGGAACCAATGCGGCGTGCTCACGCGAGGAGCCTTGACCGTAGTTGGCGCCGCCGATGACAAAGCCGGTACCGGCTGCCTTGGCGCGCTCGGGGAAGGTAGTATCGCATACGCCGAAGCAGAAATTGGACAGATAAGGAATATTGGAGCGGTAGGGCAAGATCTTGGCACCTGCCGGCATAATGTGGTCGGTGGTGATGTTGTCGCCCACCTTGAGCACCGCCTCGGCACAAATCTCGGCGGGCATAGGCTGCGTCTTGGGGAAGGGCTTGATGTTAGGGCCACGCAGGATCTCAATGTCCTTGGCATCCTCTACCGAAGCCGGCTCGACGATCATATTATCGTTGATGAGGAATTCCTTGGGCTGTGTGATCTGCGGCTCGTCACCCAACGCGCGCGGATCGGTCAGCACGCCGGTAAGGGCGGAAGCGGCAGCCACCTCGGGGCTGACCAGATAGACCTGACCGTCAGCAGTACCGCTGCGGCCTTCAAAGTTGCGGTTGAAGGTGCGCAGGGAAACACCTGCGGAGTTAGGCGACTGACCCATACCGATGCAGGGGCCGCAGGCGCATTCCAGAATGCGGGCACCGGCAGCAATGAGATCCGCCAACGCGCCGTTTTGTGCCAGCATATTGTACACCTGCTTGGAGCCGGGGGCGATGGAGAGCGAAACGCTTTCCGCCACCGTCTTGCCGCGCAGGATGGCAGCAACCTTCATCATATCCAGCAAGGACGAGTTAGTGCAGGAGCCGATGCAGACCTGATCGACCTTGATGGGGCCGATCTCGCGCACACTCTTGACGTTGTCGGGGCTGTGCGGCATAGCGGCAGCAGGCTCGATCTTGGACAGATCAATGTCAATGACCTCATCGTACACCGCGTCGGCATCGGGGGCCAGCTCTACGTAAACGTCGCCGCGTCCCTGCGCTTCCAAAAACGCCTTGGTGATCTCATCGGAGGGGAAGATCGAGGTGGTGGCACCCAGCTCGGCACCCATGTTAGTGATGGTGGCGCGCTCGGGAACCGACAAGGTCTTGACGCCCTCGCCGCCGTATTCGATGATCTTGCCAACGCCGCCCTTAACGCTCATACGGCGCAGCACTTCCAAAATAATATCCTTGGCAGCCACCCAACCCGACAGTTTTCCGGTCAGGTTGATGCGCACCATTTTGGGCATGGTGATATGATAAGCACCGCCGCCCATGGCAACCGCCACGTCCAGACCGCCGGCACCGAATGCCAGCATACCGATCCCGCCGCCGGTGGGGGTATGGCTGTCGGAGCCGATCAGCGTCTTGCCGGGTGCGCCGAAGCGCTCCAGATGTACCTGATGGCAGATGCCGTTACCGGGACGGCTGAAATAAATGCCGTGCTTTTTGGCAATCGACTGAATAAACCGATGATCGTCGGCATTTTCAAAGCCGCTTTGCAGCGTATTATGGTCAATGTACGCCACGCTGCGCTCGGTCTTGACGCGCTCGACGCCCATGGCCTCAAACTCCAGATACGCCATGGTGCCGGTGGCATCCTGCGTCAGAGTTTGGTCGATCTTTAATGCGATATCCTCGCCGACCTGCATGGTACCCTCCACGCAATGGGCACGGATAATCTTTTGTGCTAATGTGTAACCCACAATTCTCGCCTCGCTGTTCAAAATTTAACAATGTACTTTCTATTATGCAACAAAAAGGGCGATTTGTCAATCTTTTTAACAAACTTAACGGCTGAAATTGATAAAAAAGTGAACAAATCAAAAATCCCGCGGGCAAACGCCCACGGGATAAAAGCTAAAAATTTCGAGGGAACTCTCCCCTTTTTACAACGAGCTGCGCAACAACCGTTCTCTTGTGTTCTGCGCCAATCACAGAATCGCCCCCAATTGAATCTTATTGAGAAGTTTCTGCTTTTTCCGCCGCCTGCTGCGCGATCAATTGCTCAATTTGCTCCACCGTTTCCGAAGACAACGTAATGTATCCCAACCCGCGCCCTTCGTTCAGATCTTCTTGTGTCCCGGCAATGATCTTAGCGGTATAGTTTTCATCGCGATATTTGACCACCGTTCGTATGATCTCGTTGTTATCATACAGATAAAATACCGTTTGGATTCGACCTTTATGCCAGAAAGAGGTACCATCCCCGATCACTGCCTGACGAGATAAAGTGCGAATCAAAGTTTGATCCGTCAATTCGGTCTTTTTCCCATCAATCTCCATGACGATCTTATCTACATTGTTGACTTGTCGCTTATCGGTCACCAGCCAAATTTTATCCGATTGATTCCATGCAATCTTTTGATACAAATAAGTGAGATTCCATGCAGCAAACTGTGAAGCAATCAAAAAAAGCAACGAAACCAATACAACAACACCCATTATAATCGGTATTATTTGAATGCGTTTTTTATTTTTCTGATTTTCAATCATCTTATTGCTCATAAATTTTCTCCTGTAACAGAATCAAAGCCAATCAGGGGACGGTTCCCGGATTGATTATGCCAACGGTTCGACTTTCTCGAGATTAACGTAGAATTGCTTGTCTGCCGAGACCGTATTGCCTTTGGAAAGCTCTATATCGTGAAAGATAGAAATCCTTAAAAACAGTTTCCCTTGAGAATTGGTAATGATGACAGCATCTCCTTGACGGACGTTTTTCAAATTCAAAGCATCGATGCCTGCTTTTAATTCCCGTTCAGCCTGTTCCAACGTCTCTTTTTTGATGCGGGATTCTAACTTATCATACTTATACAAATTCTTTCCGTTGTAAGAAGCTACCTCACCACAGGGATGAACCGTTACCGAAAGTCTTTCATCCGTAAGGTATCCATGAATATAACGCATATAGGCAACACTAACCGAATCACGCTGTGTTGATTCCGTTTCGACATAAGTAAACTGTGAAAATTTTTCTTCCGACATAACTGCCTTCAAAAAATCCTCTGCAATTTGTTTTGCTTTGTGGTCAGCAATTCCTTTTCCATGATCTGCAGACTGCGGAAACGACTTAAAATAGAAACATAAAACATCCGTGGAATGAAGATACTCCGCCTCCACGATCTCATTTTGATAAGTATCATACGAACCGTAAAAAATTGGATTTTGATTTTGATCCACAGTGATTTCTGTGCATTCGTACCAAACTCTTGCACCATCGTGCGGCAACTTTTTCATGTCCTTTTTCAACGAGGGATCTTTTTGTTTCTGAGTTTGAAATGTCCTTAATCCAAAGGTTTCCCCTTTGGTCATTTCATCTCCTATGTTCAATTGTTCATCGGTCAAAAAATGGAATTCAAAGGACGGGTCGGCACAAGCACCGAAACAAAACAATGAAACGGATAACACGATCAGTAACGTTAAAAACCTTTTCATGATCAACCCTTCTTAATAAACCAAACAACACAAGGGGACGGTTCTCTTGCGTTCTGCGCCAATCACAGAACCGCCCCTGATTGACGTAACGCAAGGGATGAAAGTTTTTCTTAAAACATTATTTCGACCATATAACCGATCAACAAACAAAAGACTCTCTCCCTCCCGCGTTTTTTCATTGTTATCCGAAAACACAAATGAAATCAGTCACAAAAACGTCTTCGGATTGATTTCTGCTTAAGTTTTCAAAACCAATGCATCCAATACTTTTAACTCGTTTTCCGCTGTCAGGGCAACCGTCGTTTGTACGGTAGCAAAATATCCGGTACCCAAAATTAATGTGCTGTTAAATCGAAATACTTCGTTGGTTTCGCTCGGAAAAATTTTGCACTCATAAATCGTTTGCACGTATAAATCACGCAGATCATCTTCCTCTTTTAAAACACCGAAGCGATCAAACGCTTCCTCTAAAAATTGATCGGACAAATCAATCTCTTTTTTGAATTGTGCAACAGTGCTATTGGATAAAACAGCTTTTTTGTTTTTAATAAACGAAACGGAATATCCCAGCTTCTGTATTAAATTGGATTCGTAAGAATTGAACTCATCAAAATCAAAAATTACATCAATTGTATCTTGGGTCACTTTATAAATGCGCGTTACAGTGTTTCCGTTTCCAACCGAAAAATTTAAAACCAACTCATCCAAACCGTCGCCATTCAAATCCGCACTGTGTAGAGAGCCTACCGTAATTCGATCCGCATCGGCCTGTAAAATCGTATCAATCTTTTTGAAGATGAATTCTCCATTTAAAGATATGATCATATTGAGATCCGTTTCAAAGGATTCTTGTTTCACGCTGAGGTCTGCTGTTATGTAGCAACAATGCTGCTGTAACAAATTCGGATCTTCATATCCTTCTTTTGTGAATCTGCCCCAAGCAGAATATAATACCGTTTGATTTTTAAGATGAACTTGATCGAAATCTGTCGTCAAAGTAACGAGTCCCTGTTGGTCTTGGAAATCCTCATGTGAATCGGAAACGGTTGATAATTGTTGTTGAGAGGATATTTGTGAAAGTGTCTTTGAAGAATCAGCACAAGCAGTCAACAAAAGCACCGTCAACAGTATAGAAAACAGCTTGAAATATTGATTGCCTTTCATAAAAATCTCCCTGTAGACTGATTTTTTAAATTCAAAACACAAGAGCCTGTCCACTGATAGAACCCGAGACGGTCTGTGCGTTATTATTTACGCAGCGGCGTGCATAAAAATACGCACGGATCGCCGGCTGGCGGTCTGTGCGTGACATCTCAACAAATTTAACTGTTCCCAAGTATTCAGGCAGCAAACGGGTCGACGAAACCGCACGGCAGACCGCCGTGAAAATGACTTGTCTGCTCGCTGTTCACGGGATCCACCGCCTTTCCGTTTTCTTCGGGGTTTCTTGTTTGATCTTATTATACCAAAAGTTTCCTGCTCTGTCAATTGGGCACGGTGACGAAATACACACTCGGTTTTTATGGAAAATGACAAGAGCTGTCCTTTTTCGACTTTTTTCCAAACGATTCTATTGACACTCCCCTTTTTTTACAGTATAATAAAATAGTTCAATCAGAGGGGCGGGAGTGACGACCATGGAAATGAAAAAATTAATTGCACAACGCATCCGCGAGCTGCGCAAGCAGTCCGGACTGTCGCAACAGCAGGTTGCCGATGCTTTGGGCGTAGACCGTTCCGCGTATACTTATTTTGAAAACGGTGCGACCGATATCAAGCTGGATCGTTTGATGCGGTTGTCCGGCATCTTTTCGGTATCGGTGGATCAAATGCTGCCCAAGGAATGCTTTGCCGCGGGTCCTGCAGAGCCTTTGGCGGAAAATTCGGTGGTACACGAGAAGGGACTGCTGACGCAAAAGATCGATGAGACCAGCCTTTTGCTGCTTTATCGCAGACTGCCGCCGGAGCATCAGCTGCAGGTTTTGGCTGCGTTGCAGCAGATCTTCCCCCAAGAATAACGCAACTCCGGATGACCTCTCATCCGGTTTTTTCTTCTGAGCGCAAACGCACACTTGAAAAATGCGGGCGCGGCAGATATAATTAAGATCAGATTCCGAAAAAGGAGTGAGCACCGTGCAGTTTTCCATCAACCCCGCCGTTTACGCCGGCGTATTTACCATGCCGACGGCAGCAGCGCAAAAGGCGCGCTTGGCCAACGACGTGCAGCTGCGCGTGCTGCTTGCAATTTTCTCTCAGCCGCAGCAGGAGTTATCGGCACAGGTGCTTGCCGAGCAGTTGCATCTGTCTGCCGAGCAGGCGGAGGACGCGCTGTTGTTTTGGGCGGGAGAAGGTATTTTAAATCAGACGGGTGCCGATGCGGTGCCGGTGCGCTGCAACGAGGATACTGCTTCGGCGCAAGCACAGGAGAAAGCCCGCACGCTGCCCAAGGTTGCCGATTCACTGACCGGCAAGCCGACGCGCGAGGAAGCGGTACGGCGCGGTCTGCAGGATGAGGACGTACGGTTGCTGCTCAGCGAGATGCAGGTCAAGCTGTCGCGCACCCTCAGCCAACAGGAAATGATCACGGTGGTATGGATCCACGACACGCTGGGATTGCCCACACCGGTCATTCTGATGCTGGCCGAATACGCCGTCAGCGAAGGACACAACGGCATCCGTTGGCTGGAAAAGACCGCCATTGATTGGGCGCAGCAGGAGATCGACACCGTTGCCAAGGCAGAGGAAACGCTGCACAAGGCGGCCATGTCCAAAAAAGCGTGGCATTTGGTGCGCACCTCGTTTGGCATCGAGGATCGCCGCGCCTCCAAAAAAGAATTGGAATATTCCCGCGTATGGGTACAGGAATGGGGCTTTGGGCGCAGTATGCTGACGCTGGCATACGATGCCTGCATCGATCACGCAGGCAAGCTTTCCATGCCGTATATCAATCGCGTATTGGGTGCTTGGCACAACGCCGGCATTCAGACCCCCGCGCAGGTCAAGGAGGCCGAGCAGGACAAAAAGCCTGCCAAGGCGGCGCAACGCTCCGGCTCCTTTGATTACGATCAACTCAACAAACTGTTTGAATAAATCCGAGACAGGAGGTATCTGCTATGAGTCAAAACAGCTACCGCGCACGCGCGCTGGCACAGATCCAAGCGCATCGCAGGCAGGCACAGGAGCAAGCCAAGCAACGCTATCAGGCGGCAGTGGCGTCCTCCGAAGTGCTCAGCCGCTTATCGGTGGAGCTGTCGCGCAATGCACTGCAGACCGCGCAGGCCGCTATGAGCGCTAACGCGCAAAAGCTGGGTGATCTACGCAAAGAAAACGCCGCTCTGCTGCAGAAATTTGACGCTGCGCTGGCCAAGGCGGGCTATACCCGCAAGGATTTTGAGCCGGTATATCATTGCCCCGCCTGCGAGGATAACGGATATTTCAACGGTATGGTCTGCACCTGCCTGAGGGATCTGGAAAAGAAGCTGGCGGTGGAAACGCTCAGCGACCGTTTTCCGCTGCAGACCTGCACCTTTGACGCTTTTTGCGTAGATTATTACCCCAAGGACGTACGCGCCAAGATGCAAAAGCATTTCGACTTCTGCCGCCGCTATGCAGAGCCGTTTGAGCGCCGCGGCTACGGGATCCTGATGTGTGGGGAAACGGGACTTGGCAAGACGCATTTGTCGCTTGCCATTGCAGGAAAGGTCATGCAGCAGGGTTACACGGTAGTATACGGCTCGGTTGGAAATCTGCTTGCCCGTGTAGAGCGCGAGCACTTTTCCAACGGCGGCAGCTTGGACAGTATGGAAACGCTGTTGTCCTGCGATCTGCTGATTTTGGACGATCTGGGAACGGAGTTTTCCTCGGCATTTCTCAACTCGGCGTTGTACAACATCATCAACAGCCGCATCTTGAGCGAAAAGCCGACCATCATCAGCACCAACCTGTCGCTGCAGGAGCTGGGCAGTCGGTATTCCGACCGCATCGTGTCGCGCATCGTGGGCAGCTACGAGCTGCTGCAGTTTGAGGGACGCGATATCCGCATTCTCAAAAAGACCGGTAGTCCGGAATGATAGAAAAGAAGAAGCCCGTCCGGTGCGTTCGGACGGGCTTTGTTTTTTGCTTTTCGAAAGGAGAAGATCGAAAAGCATATCAGAAAGGACGGTATCATACCGACCGTTCTTACACGGTGAGAGGCTTGTCGGAGAAGTAGGCGTCGATGATATCCTGTGCTACCTGCTCGACCGAGCCCCACTGGCCTGCAATATCCATGCCGGGGATCTTGGTGATATTGGCCATGGCCCAGCAGACGTTACGGGCAAATGCCTGATTGTTGACGCTATAGACAAACTGGGAGATCTCGAAGGAGGAGAAGTTGTAGACTTCCTTGACGATCTCAGCGGATTTGTCATCGCTGCAATACAGAACGCCGTAGGCATCCATACGGTCGTTGGTGTTTCTCCAACGGACGAAGGCGATGGCTTCCAGCAAGAGAGCGGTCTTTTCGGGATCGCTGTTGTTAGCGGGAATGAGGGTTGCAAAGAAGTTGTGGTCCACGCGGGACATATACTCACTCTGCCAGCCCTTGCCGTCATTGCTGGGTCCCAGCGGGACGGGCAGGATGCCGAGGTCCTCTGACATTGTGCGATAGTCAGCGCCCTTGATGGAACTGAGCGTGAAGAGGAAGAAGAGCGATTTGCCGGAGGTGAACTGACGAACGTCTCCGCGCACACCGTCGACTCGCTCCATGCTGCCTGCAAAGTACGAGCCGTCAAGGGTGTACATTTCATTGAGGGTGGTCAGCACCTGAATCTCGCGGGGTTTCGCGTAGGTGTAATGCGCATCCTTACCGTTATTACTGCGGATGCAGTCGGCATCGGCAGAGGAAATGAGCGCAACCAACGCATCGTAGTCGGAGGAGCAGAAGCCGTACTGGTCGGCAGCGGTCATCTGTCCGTCGTCGTCGAGGTCCTTGACCGCTTTCTTGGCCAGGGTGCGGAAGGCATCCCAGTTCCAGGTCTTGTCGTCGTACATCTTGTAAAGCTCGTCTGCGGAAGAACCGATCTCGCTGAGGATCTTCTTGTTGAACAAGCAGACGTAGGTCCAGTCAGCATAGTTCTGAATGTTGCAGGCGCCGGCATAGACCTTGCCGTTGACATTGGAGGCGTATGCCATGGTGGAGTTCCACCAAAGCTCATCGGTGTGGACGTATTTTTTGATGGGCTCGGAATTCCAATCCATCAGAATACGTGCCGAAACGTACAAGCCGGAACGCCAGACCTCAGGCATCAGGACGTGTGCGACCTCGCTGCCGGTGAGCAGCTCGCTCATAATGTCACCGGTACCCCAATCCTTGACCTCGCGTACCGAGAACTTGCAGTTGTATCGGCTCTGAAGATCCTTCATGATCTCAACGATCTGATCGTCATCCTCGCTGACCCCTTCCTTGGGGATGATCATGTTCATATTTCTGGCGGCGAATTTCAATTCAAATCCGCCAAGATCCTGCCGCTCGGGAATGTTGGGATTCCAAACGTCGGCATACGATTCCATGGCTACGGTGTCTTTGACCGAACTGGTCTCCTTGGAGGAACCGTCCGCGGAACCATCGTTTTCCTTGTCTTTGCAGCCGGACAGCAGGGCCAGACACAGCATTGCAGCCATCAGCAAACAGACAAGACGCACAAGTTTACTCTGTTTTTTTACCATAATGAAAACTCCTTTCAAATTAAAGATCATTCCGAAACATCCCGATCGTCATCGGGAAATAAGGACATCGCATTGAGAACGGTCAAACGGCAACCCTGATTGCGATACCCGTTGCCGTTGGTCTGAACCGAGTTGAGCACGGTGGCGCTGCCGCCGTCGAACTCATACAGATAGGAGGTCAGACTGTCGGAGCAGGCGTTGACCGCCACCAGCTCCCGTACGTTGTTGCATTGCAGCAGCGTTCTGGCGCAGAAGATGAAATCGTTGACCAGCTGCATTCCCTGACAATTTTCCAGCAGGATGTGATGCGTATTTTTTCTGCCGACCTCGGCGAGATACGCATATTGTCCTTTTCCGCCGCGAATCACGTTCAGACGCTCTGAGCAATACTGATAAACACCGTTGCCCAGACAATCCAAAAGCAAGCCGTCGTTGCTGTTTTTGATGACATAGGATCGCTCGACGCAAGCGGTGAAGATATGCTCCAGCACGTGATCGTCACAGCCGTCCAGCAAAACGCCGTGCGTGCAGCCCATAATGCAGCAATGGAAGACGAACACATGCTTGCCGCGTCCCTGCACGGCGTAATTGTAATAGCGTCCCTGCTGCGTCTCATCCAATAAGTAAATGTTTTCGTCGTACATCAGGTAGAGGCCCGAAATACCTGCCTGATCGCCGTCGAGCGTAATGAGCGGTGCGTGCTCGCAGGCCTTTTCAAAGCTTTCCTCACCCGGAATTCGCACCCAAAGCACGGTACCGCAGGTGGCGACCATAATGGGAGAGGCCGCTGCGCCGTGCAGCTCGGTATTGGCAGGCACGCGCAAACCGCTTGTGAGGTAATAATCGCCGGCAGCCAGATACACAACGCCGCCGCCCGCTGCCCCGACCTTATCCAGGGCAGCCTGAATCTCGGCTTGCCCTGCCGTATCGGTCAGCCACTCAAACGCGCAGCCGTCCGATTTGACCTTGCGGTTGGTCTCGACGGTGTATCCGCTCAGGTCGATATCCTCACCCAATTGCGTGTAATAAACCTTTCCGCAGGTTTTGCCCTCTAACGTAACGCCGCTCAAGCGAACGCAGCCGGTTTTGACCTTTCCGTCGGCAAACATTCCCTTTTCCAACGGAGCGATGGGAGGAGAATCGTTACGAATGGCATACTCGCTGCCTGCGATGCGTCCCTTGGTAATATTATAGCCGCAACGCCAGTCAATGCTGGTGAGAATGGGATGCCGATCGGTAACGTAATTCCAGGAACTTTTGTAGGTACCCTCCTCGGCATAAATGCCATTGATGCAATCGTCGATATTCACGTCAAACATGGGACCCGACCCCATAAAGCGGGTAGGCTCACACGGGAATTTGACGCCGTGGGTATAACCGCGCACGGTAATGTGACAAAACTGTGATTGCTCTACGTCGTGCACCGTAAGTCCTGCGCTGTCATGCGCCTGCGACCAAGCAATGATCTCAGACGGGTCGGCGTTCTTCATTGCGCCCTTTGCATTTGCCCAATAATCGGGGGTCAGCGTCAAATGATCGTAATAACCGATATCGGTAGAGATCTTGACGTGCACGCCCTCCTTCAGGCAGGTACCCTTGAGATTTTTGACGGTGCACTTATCCGTGCCGGGGCTTCCCAAGCCGCGGTAGGCATTGATGAGCGTGCAGTTTCTGACCATTGCCAGTGTCTGCATATTGATATAAAACGCATAGGGGTACGGCTTGACATTTTTGATATCCTGCTCGGGATAGTAGACCGTCAGCCCGCACACACCGGCAGAGGCCTGAATATCGATGAGGCCCTTTTGGTCGCAATCCTCGCTGACGGGACGCGCCAGAATGACGGTGCCGTAGTCCCCGTTGAAGTCCTCTGCATCGGGATCGTTCCAATCGCCGCGCAGGGTGCACAGAGAAAAGACGGTGACGGTGTCGGTCAGCAGGTACTGACCCTTGGGCATCCAGACCGTGCCGCCGCCGTGTGCTTTGGCGGCATCCAGCGCCGCCTGAACGGCTGCGGTGGAATCCGTTTGTCCCGTCGGATCGGCGCCGAATTCTAATACGTCGGCAACCGCAATCACCGTATCCAATGTGGGATACTGCGGTTGAATTCGTTTTACGTTGATTTCATGCATTACGGTTTCACATCCTCATCGTCCTGCGGGAAGAGAGACATATTGTTATAGACCGTCAGCTTGCAATTATTGTTGCGGATCTTGTTGCCGTTGGTCTGCGTGGCACCCAGCACCGTGACCGAGCCGCCGTTATACTCGCTGTAGACCGAGCCGAGACCGTCGGAGCAGGCGTTGACCGCCAATAAATTTTCGGCATTTCTGGTGGTCAAAAAGACCTTGCCGCAGAATACGAAGGAGTTGACGATCTGCTGCGCGTTACCGCCCTCGACCACGATATAATCGTTCTTGAATTTTCCGACGTTGTCTAAATAACGCTGCTGACCGCGACCGCCGCGTACCACATGCAAAACATTGGTGCAATACATATAAACGCCGTTGCCCAGACAATCCAGGATCAGTCCGTTATTGCTGTTGACGATGGTGATGGATTCCTCTACGCAAGAGGAATAAACGTTTTCGATCACGTGATCGTCACAGTTTTCAAAGCGAATACCGTGCGTGGGGCCCATCACGCAGAGGTTGAGCGCCCAAACGCCCTTGGCGTTTCCGGTAATTGTGTAATTGTAGAACTGATATTTCATATCGGCATCCAACGAAATGATGTTTTCGTCATACATAAAGTAGATGCCGGCCACGCCTGCATTTTGACCGTTGAGTGCAACGATGGCAGGTAATTTTGCACCGTCTTCCTGCGTTTCGGCTCCGCTTTGACGCACCCAGAAGACGGTACCTGCCGAGGCGAGAATGTAAGGTGAGGAACCTGCGCCGCGCAGCTCGGTATTGGCGGGAACCTTGAAGCCGTTTTTGATCTCATAACGGCCGGGGGTCAGATAAACCACACCGCCGCCTGCCTTGCCGACCTTGTCCAGAGCGGCTTGGATGTCTGCCTCGCTTGCTTTTGGGGTCAGATACTCAAAAGCCTTACCGGTGGATTTGACCTGACGGTTGGTTTGAATTTCATATCCGCTGAGGTCATCCTTGCCGTTTTGCGTGTAATAAACGCTGCCCTTGGTGGCGCCCTTGAGGGTCACGCCGCTCAAGCGGACGAAACCCGTTCGCGACTCTTCGCCGGAGAACAATCCGTTTTCGAACGGGCCAACCGTCTCCGAGCCGTTATAGACGGCATACTTGCTGCCTTCGATGTAGCCCTTGGTAATTGCCCAGCCGCAGCGCCAATCGATGCCGGTGAGAATGGGGCAATTATCCGTAGCATAGTTATGGGTGCTCTTATAAGTACCGCTTTCGGCATAGATGCCGTAGTTGCAATTTTTGATGGTCACGTCAAACATGGGACCCGAGCCCATGAAACGACTGGGCTTGTTGGGAACATGGATTCCGTGGTCAAAGCCCTCGATGCGGATGGTGGTAAACTGCGATTGCTCCAGATCCTGCAGCGTAAAGCCGATACCCTTGTTGCTCTTGGACCATTTGGCGATCGCCTTGGCATCCGCTGCCTGCATGCCTGCCGAGGCAGAAGCGTTTGCCCAATATTTGGGGCTGAGCGTAATGTTGTCGAAATATCCGATATCGGTGGAAATGATGGCATTAACACCTTCCATCAAGCAGGTACCCTTGAGATTCTTGATGGTGCATTTATCGTTACCGGGGAACCCAACGCCGCGATAGGCGTTGATGAGGGTACAGTTTTTAACCGTTGCCAGCGTGACGCGCGGGATATAGAAGGTATAGGGATAAGGCTTGACATTGTTGATATCCTGCTCGGGATAATAGACCGTCAGACCTTCCACGCCTGCACTGCCGCGAATCTGGAACAAGCCGTAAGCGGTGGAAGCATCCGACTTGACTTTGGCAAGGATCACGGTGCCGTAATCACCGTTAAAGTCCGCGGCATCGGGGTCGTTCCAATCGCCGCGCAGCGTCACCAAGGTCGGAATGGTGATCTGCCCCGTGACGACGTACTGACCCTTGGGCATCCAGACCGTACCGCCGCCGGCTTGACCGACTGCATTGAGCGCATCGCGGATGGCCTTGGTCGAATCCGCCTTGCCGGTGGGATCGGCGCCGTAGGCAACCACGTCGGTCACCGCTACCACGCTATCCAGCGTTTGATAGGCAGTTTGAATCAGTTTCGGGGTGAAAGGATAGGCTTCCTGCGCATTGCCCGTCACCGAGCTCGAAGCATCCGAGGACTGCGCGGGATCTCCGGCGCAAGCGCACAATGCCGCTGACAAGATCAGACAAAGCATCAAAGCACAAAAACGAAATGAAAATTTCAACATACACGCACCTCTTTGATTATTTTTATTTTGAAGATCAATTTGACAATTTCATAATAGCAAAAAACTTTTAAATTTTCTCACCATTTTCTGCGAAAAGTTCACCAAAAAGTAAGGTCTATTTGAAAAGCGAACCAAAAAATCTCAAAATTTGGTACCGTTTACATTTTTTGTTCCGTTTTGCCTGCACGCTGACGGAGCAGACCTTTCGCACAAACAAGGGCCAAGCTCATTTTTTGTTGATTGGTCTTATGTTGACCTAAAATTTCCAAAAAAGAACGATCACGCAAATTGAAAGAAAAATACTGATACTAATTTTCGCCGTGATCCTTTCTCGAAAAAGCAGCACGCCCACCAGCGTGGAAAGTAAAATAACCAGCACGTTTTGAAGCGGGAAAAAAACTGCGCTTTTCATTTGCCCGGCAAGCACCGTATTGCAAAAGTTAGCTCCTCCGAAGCAAAGCCCCGTGATGCAAGGTGCGCCGGCTTGTTTCAAGTGAACCTTCTCCTTTTGCGGACACAAAAGGTATAAGATGAGGGATACGATAAAGGCAAATAAAAATGAAAGTGTCAAAAACGCAGGCGTTTCTTCTATGGCACACGTGGATTGCTGTAGCTTTTGCATGATTCCCAGGCCACCCGAGCAAAACATGGCAACTGTAATAAAAAACAAAAATCGGCCCGTTCCCTTGCTCTCTTGGCGGCTTTGCTTTTCGGTGAGCAGGATAACGGCAATCACCAGTAAAAGACCCAAAAAATTCCAAACCGTAAACGGCTCACCCCAAAATACGGTACCGGAAAGGGTCGGCAGAATAAAGCCGAAGGAATAAATCACCGAACAAACAGAGATGTTTCCATACTTCAACGCGACCGTTAACATTCCCTGCGATAAAAACAGCAGGATCGCATAAATGCCCGCGCAAAGCAGCGTAGCACCCGAGGCACGCAAGCTGCCCTGCATGAGCGTAATGCCGGAAAGAAACACCGTCGCACAAAAAAACAAAATGCTTTGATAAAGAAAAAACGAAGCTTTTCCCTCTGCAGCAGCAGATGTTTTTTTAGAGGTAAAATTTCTGATTACCGACAAGCTGACCGAAAAAAACAAATATCCCATTGGAGCTTCCTTCGTTACACGTTTCCGCGAATGATTTGCGCCAACTCTTCACTCAAGATGGTCCTGGTGTCATCGTCTACCAAACTAAAGCGATTGCCGTCGTTGGGGG
>JAFQKX010000020.1 GCA_017414705.1 Clostridia bacterium | reverse complement strand
TCGTCCGAGACTCCGAGCTCTTCCGAGACTCCGAGTTCCTCCGAGACTCCGTCTTCTTCTGAGACTCCGTCTTCGTCCGAGACTCCGTCTTCGTCCGGCACCTCTTCCTCTGCTCCGCAGACCGAAAAGCAGTATCTGGTTGCTGCTATTGAGGGTGAGAAATTGTCCACCGTGACCTTTGTGCAGGGCAACCTTTGCGGCCACGCCGGTCTGAAAACGACCGAGCCGTATACCGGTTACGGCGACGGCACTCGCGGCGCTTACAAAGCTCTCATTCCCACGCAGATCTACGGCAGATCGGTTGAGAAGCTGTACGCGACTCCGCTTGATCTGAGCAAGGACAGCAATGAAATTACGGCAAACATCTATTACAAGGGTACTGCCAACAGCGGCGTTGCATACGTCTTTGCTTTCTTCCCCAAGAATAATTCCGATGCCGGTAAGGTAGAAAAGATCGTTTATTGCTCCGACCTGACCGAGGGCTGGAACACCGTGACTCTGGAGGTTGAGCTGGATACTCTGGGCGGCTTCTACGTTTACACCATGACCAACGACAAGATCACTGATCTGGCTTTGGGCGCTGTTTATACCGAAGTTCCCGCCGGTACTGCCGTTGCTCCCGAGGGAGTCGGCTCCACCGAAGAGGATCAGGATGAAACCATTTACATTCTGCAGGCAATCGACGGCCAGGAAGCAGCTCCTTACACCTATAACAAGAAGTTTGATGCTACCATGAACGGCTACGGCGACGGCAAGCGCGGCGCCTATGTTTCCGGTTCATTAGGATCCGGCGACTGGGTTGCTGCTAAGTTTGCAGCAGTTGACCTGAGCAAAGCAAAATTTGCAGCAGTCAACCTGTATGTGGATAATCCCGATGAGTTTACCGTTGCTACCATCGAGTTATCTTCCTTGTCCTACGATCAGCAGGAGCGCAACTGGACCATCACCTCCAACAACGTCAAGCTCAAAAAGGGCTGGAACGTGATCTATCTGGATCTCAACAATGCAGCAGGAAAATCTGCCAAGGGAACCATTGGTTATACCGCCACCGATGTGGGCGGCGCTTATGACAGCAGCGCTGTTAGCTTTATGCGCATGTACGGTACCTACGGTGGAGAAAAGACCGCATTGGGAGCAATCTACGTTGTTAATTCCATTGGCGGTGTGCAGACCGGCGATGCCACCAATATCGTTCTGATCGTTGGTGCTCTGATGCTGGCTTGCGCAGCAGCTGCGACCGCAACCTTCTGCGGTAAAAAGGCTCGCGCCAACTAATTGACGCATCGTGACCTCGCGGTCACACAAAACAAACAAAAAGCCTTTCCTAATTTGGGAAAGGCTTTTTGTAAAAAATCTCTCGAAAAAGGAAGATTTTGCAGTTTTTTAAGATGATTCTTACTATATATAGAATGTCGGCCAATGTTATCATAGAAGCAGTCCGAATCTCGGAAAGATCAGGAGGAAGAATGATATGAAACAGATCAAAATAAGCCGTTGCCTGATGGCGGTTGTTTTGGCAGCAGCCTTGTTGCTTTGCGCAACTCCCGTTGCGGCAGAGAGTGAGGGAGGATTAACCTTTTCCGTCACCGAGCGTTATACCCTGCAGCAGCCGCTGGCGCAGGTTCCCGTGACCTTCGAAGCCACCGTCAAGCTGCCCTCTTATCTTGCCAAAAACCAAAGCGGCGGCATGATTTTCAGTAACTATGAACGCACCAAGGTTGTTGATAGCATGATCTTTGAGGTTGCTACCGGAGGCAAACCATGTCTGGCGCTTTACAAAGGCAGCGAGGCGCAGCGGTGCGTATTCGATAAGATCAATCTGTTCAACGATGAGTGGACGCACATTGCCATTGTTCTGAAATCCGAAAACAACTCTGCGCTGTGCTATATCAACGGTAAATTGGAGCAGGCGCAGACCTTGCGTGTTCCCCAAGGCATGTCGGTTGGCAAGACTGCGCATGTTGGCGGAGACCTGCAAAGCAGCAACTATAGCGCCTTCCGCGGCGTATTACGCAATCTTGCCTTATACAGTGATGCGCGCACCACCGAGGAGATCAAGGCGGATGCCAAGGGCACGCTGGACAAGGACGGTCTGCTGGTGGGTTACGATTTCTCCAAGGCAACCGACAAAACAAAAACCTTCTCGGATCTCAGCGGCGGAAAAAACGATATTTCTTATATCGGAATGTCGGAGTTTTTCACCGATAAGCAGGCAGTCAAGAATTATGATTTTTCTCTCTGCGTAGTGGGTGATATCCAAAGGATCAACAATTTTTATCCCGAACAGGTCGACACCCTTTACGATTGGATCGTGGACAACGCCAAGTCCAAAAAAATGAAGATGGTCATGGGCTTGGGCGATATGACCGATACCAACCGCGACGTAGAGTGGCAAAAAGCCAAGACCAACATTCAAAAAATGGACGGCGTAGTGCCGTATTCTCTGGTGCGCGGTAACCACGACGGCGTTGACAAATACAACACTTATTTCCCTTATGCTCAATATTCCAATATGCTGGGCGGCGCGTATGAAGAAAATCTGCTCAACACCTGGCAGGAGTTTACGGCAGGAAATATCAAATATCTTGTTGTGAATCTGGATTACGGCCCCTCGGATGACGTGCTCAAATGGGCAGGCGAGGTGATTGAGGCGCATCCCGATCATAGGGTCATTATTACGACGCATTGCTATTTGTTCCGCGACGGCACCACCATGGACGCCGGTGATGCCACCCCGCCCACGCTGACCGGCGGCGTTAATAACGGAGACGATCTGTGGAATAAGCTGGTCAAAAAGCATAAAAACATTCAATTAGTGCTGTCGGGACACGATCCGTGCGATGACGTTGTCGTCACCAAGGTCAAGGGTGATCACGGCAACGTGGTGACGCAGATGCTGATTAATCCGCAGGGTACCGACGATATGTATGCCGGTACCGGCATGGTGGCGATGCTGTATTTCTCCGAGGGTGGCAATACCGTAGAGATCGAGTATTACTCCACCGTCAAAAAAATGTATTTCCGTCAGAGCAATCAAAAGACGGTAGACCTGACGGTATTGGATCCCCAGCCACAGGAGCAGCCGTCCGATTCCGCCCCCACACCGCAGACGAGCTCCTCCGTCCCGAACATCTCTGACGGACAACAGAACGCTTCTCAGTCAGACCAATCGGATGGAAAGAATGACGGTTTCAGTATGCTGGTGATCGGCATTGCGGCAGGGGCTGTCGT
>JAFQKX010000019.1 GCA_017414705.1 Clostridia bacterium | reverse complement strand
GGGTATTATCCATAGTGGCGCCGGCAACGAAATCAAAATAACCGTCAAGGCAAAAATGCTTGAGAATAGTTTCTGCGAATTCCTGCGGCTTGGAGGTAGCGAGAATCAGCGTTTTTTTCGCTGCCTTGAGCTCCCGCAGCAAAGAAACGGTATCGGGGTACAGGGTATTCTCGTAAAGTCCGCGCGCGCGGAAATACTCCCGATAATCCGCGATGGCAGATTCACATTCGGCATCCGAAAACCCATAATAAGCTGCAAAGGAATCATACAAAGGCGGGCCGATGAACTTGTACAGCTCGCTGCGGTCGTTGACAGAAATGCCGCGTTTTTGCAGGGCATAGGCAACGGAGTTGGTAATGCCGACACCCGGATCGGTCAAGGTGCCGTCCAAATCAAATAACACGGTCCGATACATTCAAAAACACCGCCCTTGCTTGTCTCACAAAAAAACGACAGGCCGAAACCTGTCGTTGGTTGGTGCGGGTAACAGGACTTGAACCTGCACAGCCTTGCGACCATTAGAACCTGAATCTAACGCGTCTGCCAATTCCGCCATACCCGCATATTTTTGCCTTGTTTCGGCAACGGATTAATGATAACAAACAACCGCCGAAAAGTCAAGTCTTATTTTGGAATTATTTTATTTTTTTGCAACTTTTTTCGCGGTATTTAAGCTATTGCCGAAGACAAAAAAGCGTTGATACAAATATTCGGTCACAAAATTGAGAATCATATTGAGTGCGGTGACCAAATAATCGTTCCAGCCCAGCGTGCCGACCAAAAATTCTCCCAGCACGGTGGTCGTCGGCGTGAAGACGGCGTAGTAGGCCAACACCTTGAGCATGGCTTTGGGGACGTTGGTGGCCGATTGAAAGGTGAATTTACGATTAAAGGTGAAGTTCCAAAGCACCGAAAGAATCAGCGAGATGAGGTAGCAGGGCCAATACGACCAGCCCGCAAACTCGGTCAGAAAAGCAAAGGAAGCCATCTGAATTACACCGGCGCTGACAGAGAATAACAAAAACTTGAGCATACGCCAAAATTCGCTGCGTTTGTTTTGAGACATTAAGACTGCACATCCTTTCCCGAAAATTATAACAAATCTTTTTGGAGAAAACAAGATTTTTGTATTGTAAAGGTCGAGAAAGACTTGCTATTTTTTGCTTTTTATGGTAAAGTATTAAATATTAACTACCCATGAACAAAGGAGTGTTCATTTATGGAACAAAAAAAGGTTGGCTTTGCCAGCGGAATCGGCTTCATCTTGGCCGCTGCAGGCTCTGCGATCGGTCTGGGAAACTTGTGGGCGTTTCCGTATAAGACCAGCGCAAACGGCGGTGCCGCATTCGTAATTCTGTATATCGCCAGCGTATTGTTTATCGGTCTGATCGTGACCATGTGCGAGACCTTTATCGGAAAACGCGCACAGGCCAATCCGATCTCGGCGTATAAGAAGGTTCACAAAAACGCGGGCTGGTTCGGTATGCTTGCCATTGCTTTACCGACCATTATTATCTGCTATTACTCGGTATTGGGCGGATATACCGTAAAATTTACGCTCAATTCCTTTGTCGGCAATGCAGGTGTGTTCAATTCCTTCGCCGGAAATATCGGCGACGTGCTGATGTACACCGCCATTTTTATTATTCTGTCTTTGATGATCGTTTTGGCAGGTGTCAAGGACGGTATTGAAAAAGCTTCTAAGGTGCTGATGCCGGCGTTGTTTCTCATTTTGACGGGCATCGTGATATTTTCACTTTGCTTGGGCGAGGGCGTCAAGGACGGTCTGGAATTTTATCTGAAGCCGGACTTTTCCGAGCTGACCTGGTCCTCGGTTCTGGCCGCTATGAGTCAGGCATTCTTCTCGCTTTCGTTGGGTATGGGTATTATGATCACCTACGGTTCCTATTCCGGAAAAGAGATCAATCTGGTCAAGTCTACCATTATGATCTGCATCTTTGACACGATGGTGGCGTTGTTGGCAGGCCTTGCCATCTTCCCCGCCGTGTTCCATTATTCTGCAACGGCAGGAATCCCCTATTCGGAGCTTGGCATGGGCGGTATCGGTTTGATGTTCCAGACACTGCCGTTCGTCTTTGCCGATATGGGCGTTTTGGGACAGATCGTTTCGCTGCTGTTCTTTGCTATGGTGACGATCGCTGCTATGACCTCGGTCATCTCACTGATTGAGGTTGCCACTCAGTTTGTCATTCAAAAATTCCATACAAAACGCAAGATCGCAGCGGTTACGGTTGGAACGTTCTGCTTTGCCGTTGCAATTCCGGTCAGCATCTCGTTGGGTAAGGTGCTCAACGGTGATAACAGCATGGTGATCTTTGGACAAAACTGGCTGGACTTTTTAGATCTGATGACCAACACGGTGCTGATGCCGGTAGGCGCCTTCTTGGCCTGTTTGGCGGTCGGTTGGATCATCGGCATCAAAAAGACCTGCAACGAGATCGAGCAGCAGGGCACCAAATTGGGCGCTTTCCGTCCTGTGTTCTCGATCATGGCCAAATACGTCACTCCCCTGCTGATCTTGGTGGTTGAGATCTTCGGCTGCTTTGACCTGATCATGCCGATGGGCGACAACGGCCGTTCCTTCTCCGGCAACGGTCTTGGCATCGTGGCTTGCTCCTACGGCTTGCTGGCTCTGTGCCTGATCGTTTACTTCATTTTCTTCCGCAATACCGAAACCGGTACCAACGAGGACGAACACATCGTGGACTGGGAGGAAATGGTGGATCAGAGCAAGGCTTCCAAATAATTTCAAAAAAACGAAAACCGCTCAAGGGAAATACTTGAGCGGTTCTTTTTATTGCTTTTATTTTACAATGGGAGATTTGCGGATAAAGAGCACGCCGAGGGTACGAGGGCCACAGTGGGTGGAAATGGTACAGCCTGCCTGATTTTCAATCAATTCAGCGAAGGGAGCGATCTTCTTGACCTCTTCTATTGTAGCCAAAACGGGTTCGCGCTCATCCCCGAAGGTATGCGTAACGAAGACACGGGAAAGATCCACATCATCCAGATCAACCAAACGATCTCTGGCATATTCGGGAAGCACCGTCTGAATAGCACCGCGATACTTTTTATCAACACCCATTTTCCCTTCTTTGACGGTAATACAGGGTTTGAGTTTGAGCAGGTTGGCACCCAGCTTGGCAACTGCGGAACAGCGGCCGCCCTTGTGCAGGTTTTCCAAGGAGTCGAGAACAAAGGAAGCATCCACGCACGGAACCATTTCCGTGATGATGTCCACGATCTCCTGTGCAGTTTTTCCTTCCTCAACCAATTCACAGGCGCGCAAGATAAGCAACGCCATACCGGTGGAAAGATTTTTGGTATTGACGGTATAAACGCGTTCAAGCTCCTCGGCAGCCAATTCGGCGTTATGGAAGCTGACCGAAAGATCGGAGCTGAAGCCGATATGTACCACCTCGCTGCCGTCGGCAGTCAATGCAGAAAACATATCAATATACTCGCCCATACTGATGGCTGCCGTCTTGGGGAGCTGACCAGTTTGCTTGACGTAATCAAACATCATTTGCGGTTTGAGCTGCACGCCGTCGTCGTCATAAGTCTTGTCGCCCAAATTCACATGCATGGGACAAACGTGAATGTTATATTTTTCAATCAATTCTCTCGGCAGATCACAAGTACTGTCGGTACTGATTCGGATGTTGGCCATAAAATCTTCCTTTCAAATCAAATCTCTGCAGTTTATTGTATCATATTCCAACATATTTTACAATGTTTTTTTGAAATTACTTCTTAGGACTGCAATTGTTTATAATGGTAAAACTCTCCCTTTTTCTTCATAAGCTCCTCATAGGTACCGAATTCAGCACATTTTCCATCCTTAATGACGGCAATATGGTCGGCGTTGCGGATCGTTGACAGACGGTGCGCCACGAGGAAGGTGGTGCGTCCTTTGGACAGATTTTCGACGGCCTCCTGAATATGCCGTTCCGTCTGACTGTCCAACGCGCTGGTCGCCTCGTCAAAAATAATAACCTTGGGGTCCCGCAGCATAGCGCGGGCAATGGAGATACGCTGACGCTGTCCGCCGGAAAGCTTTCCACCCTGCTCCCCGACAAGTGTATCCAATCCGTCCGGCAAGGAGTTGATAAGTTCGGTCAGGCGGGCATCCTCCAGCACCTTTTGCAAGCGCTGCTGACTGACCTTGGGCATCCCATAGGTAATGTTTTCACGGATGGTTCCCGAAAACAGAATGCTGGTTTGCGGAACGACGGCAAGCTTAGCGCGGTAGTCATGCAGATTAATGCTTTCAATCGGTTGATTATCCAGCAAAAGTGCTCCGCTATCTGGAAAATGAAAGCCGATGATCATATTGAGCACCGTTGATTTTCCGGAGCCCGATTCACCAACCAAGGCAATCGTTTCACCTGCATTGACCTTAAGATCCAATCCCTTGAGGACGGGCGTGCGCTCGTCATAGCTAAAGTGAACGTCACGAAACTCAAAGCTACCCTCTACCTTGGGCAGTCGGCGTTTTCCGCTGTCGTCCTCGGTATTGTGTGCAGAGAGGATCTCCCCGATGGAACGTACCGATTCCATACCGGAGGTGATCATGGGCAACAAAATAATGATGGAAGAAATGCTGGAGACCAGTGTACCGAAATAGCTTTGATACAGTGTAACGTCACCGATGGAGATATAATGATGAAACGCCATATAACAGGATACCGCCAGGCAAGCCAACTGGAACAAGGTGAACATGACCCAATTCAACGCACCGAAGGAAGCGTTCACCATATTAAACTCGTAGCCTTTTCGGGCAATAGAACCCATGCGATGCGTCATTTTATTGATCTCAAGATGCTCCAAAGCATGCGCTTTGGTAACCGGTAATAAATGCACCATATCAATTACGTCAGCGGAGGTATTTTCTACTTCTTTCCGTAATTGATAATTGCTGTTCTTCATTTTTGCACGATAGATTCGCTGAATCAACGCCGATGCAGCAGCACAACCGAGCAGCGGGACGAGCATAATGGGATTCTTGACCAAAACCACCGAAACGGCGACGACCAGATTGACGAGAAAGCCCAACAGTGAGGAAACGACATTCGACAAAAGGCTGCCGACCGCATCGACGTCACGCATGATCTTGCTTTGGATCCGGCCTGCCTCCATTTCCTTGTGGAAATTGATAGAGAGCCGCTGCAGTTTGCGCACGATAGCACCGCGCAGGGTGGCTTCCACGCTGCGGTTGGCGACAGAGAGATATTTTGTATGCCAACGGGTGGTAAAATAGTTCTGCAATACCAAGACCGACAAAGCGCCCAGACGGATCACGATCTGCAGCATGGCATCTGTACCGCCGTTTGCAATAAGGTCGATGACCTGCGCGGTCACAATGGGGATGATCCAAGTGGGACTTTCCTTGAGCAAATAAAAAATGCAGGACAGCAGAAGTCCTCCGACATGGCCGCGATACAACTGTATCAAGATCCGAACAGAGCCCTTACCCTCGGATGCCATGTAATAGTCGATGAATTTCTGTTCCTGCTTAATAATGTCCTCATCATTAAACGCATCGTGCGCCGGCAGCACTTTTCGTCGTTTCGGGACGGTGGATTCCTGTTTGGCCTTGCTTTTCATCAAGCTCACCTCACAAAGTTTTCCTTTGCTTGTATTATAGTCCTTGTGTTAGTAAAGTCAAGACCTTTTTGATTTTTAGAGATTTATTTTTCAAACGATGCCGGATCGGGTTGCCAACGGTGTCGCTGCAGATCCACCCTTCCGTCGTCGGTAAATGAAACACCCTCGCATTCCAACAATGCCCGTTGGGCATCCAAGCCTCCAAAGGCAAATCCGGTTGTCAGGCTTCCGTCACGCATCACGACACGGTGACACGGAATGGTACCGGGTCGCGGATTAACGTGCAACGCATAACCGACCACGCGAGCCCAGCGCGGATTGCCCGCCAGCAGAGCGACCTGACCGTAGGAAGCGACCTTGCCGTACGGGATACGGCGCACAACGTCATAGATCAGAGAAAAAGTGCTGACCTTCTCCCCATCGGATGCATTTTGCTTGGACACAGCGAGATCACTCCTTTTTATCAGTATAACCGAAAAGTTCAAAAGGATTCTGCTAAAAAATACGAAGTCCCTTAGGATAGTGATTTTTGAGTTGTCCTTTGACGGCCTTTGCGCCACCGAGAGCTGCACCCTCTGCCAACACCGCACACCAACCGTCGGGCAGTTCGCAGGCAAAGGTCTCGCCGCGCAGATAGGCGGATAAGCGGGGATCGTCTTCGGAAAGATCCAATTTTCTCGTCATACTGCTGCCGTAGGCGCTGAAGAACTGATGGTGCGGTAAACAGTAATTCTTTTGGAAGGTTCCAACCGTGACGCCGCAGCAAAAAGCACCAACCGGCAACGGCAATGCTGTGGGTGGCAAAATGACGGTGTCCTTGTAACGGCGCATTTTTTTGAACAGATCAGCGTCTACCAGACCGTCCAATGCGTCAAGCACCTGCTTTTGCTCTGCAGCGGTCAACGCGACAGGCTGTTTCCGATCTGCACGCGGGAGATACTGCGGGGCGGCGGAATCTCTGCGAAGCAATGCAACATACTGCCCCTCGCCGCGAGAAATATGCGGATAAAACCGCCGTGTCAGGGTGAGATCCGCGCTGCAACCATTCATTGATATACCGGGCACCGTGACTGTTTGTACCGCCTCACTGACCGG
>JAFQKX010000018.1 GCA_017414705.1 Clostridia bacterium | reverse complement strand
TTCGCGTCCCATACCGCCGCATACGATAGCTCCTGCAACATCGCTCCAATCGCGGATTTCATAACCGAAACCATTACCTTTGGATTCATGACGAGCTTTGTGTCGACGGAGTGTTTCTACATATACATCACTCAAATAATACTTTGCGGGGACAGGCTTTTCTTCACGAATATCCCACAGACGTTTGGTATCGTCGGTCATCACGGTGAATTCAAAGTTATCGGGAGCAATATCGTTTCTGAAAGCTACCACGTAGATTCTTTCTCTGTTTTGAGGTACTCCGAAATTTTTGCTGTTAAGCACTTTGTGGAAAACCTTATAACCAAGATCTTCAAAGGTCTTGCAAATGATTTTGAAGGTTCTGCCTCTATCGTGAATCACAAGACCCTTTACGTTTTCGCAAAAAATCACTTTAGGTTTGTGATATTCACATATACGAGCCACATCCATAAAGAGCGTACCACGGCACATACCTTTATAGTTGTCATCAAATCCCATGCGCTGACCTGCAAGGCTGAAAGCCTGGCATGGAAATCCCGCAAGACAAATATCAAACTCGGGAATATCTTTCTCTTCTATCTTTGTAATATCGCCTGCAATTTCAAAGTTATCTTCAAAATTTGCCTTATAGGTTTTTTGTGCGTGTTCATCCCATTCGCTGACAAAAACGGTACTGATTTCATCTCCGAAAGCTTTGTCAAAGCCAAGCCGAATACCACCAATACCGGCAAACAAATCGATAGATTTCAGTTGATTCATTTTGAATGTACCACCTTTTCTATTATATCTGCACATTGCGCTGTGTTTTTCTTAATTTCATTTCCCCAAAAGCGGAGAACGATCCATCCTTCGGATTCAAGTTTTGCTGTTACTTCTTTGTCGCGTTGCATATTGCGTTCGATTTTTGGTATCCAAAACTCTTGATGGGATTTAAAGTCCTTTTTACGTTCTTCCCAGTTATATCCATGCCAAAATTCGCTATCGCAGAAAACAGCGACCTTTTTCCCTATGAATACGATATCGGGCTTACCAAAAATTTTGGTTGAATTCTTTCTGTAACGGATCCCGCGACTCCAAAGTTCTTTTCGTAACAACAATTCGATTTGTGAATCCTTGTTTTTAACGGCCTGCATATTTTTGCGCCGTTGTTCAGGAGTGTGTTTGTCCATCATTTCTCTCTGTTGACATCGGGAACCATTTCCATGATTTCACCTATGTCAACATTTAACGCACCGCAAATTTTTGAAAGTACATCCGTTGATACGTTTTCATCTCTGCCCATCTTGGCAATGGTGGTTCTGCTGATGCCCGCTTGTTCGGTCAGCTCTTTTTTCTTCATTTTACGGTCAATCAAAAGCTTCCATAACTTGTTATAAGAAACAGCCATAATACACCTCTCATATAGTGATGGGTTCATTATAACATATAAATCGACAAATATCAAGGGAACAAGAACGCATTTGCGGACTTTTATGTATAAAATGCTTTCAAATGTTCGCGAACGCTTACTTCGTTTTGGCTTTGAAACTTTTTATATTATACACCACCTCGGTAGTGCAAGGAAGCGCTTTCCGAATTCATAACCTGTTATGTTTTCGGTACTCGTTTACGGCAGAACTGCTCGTTTACGGGAGCAAATATTCATTGCCGGGCAGAGGGTGAAAATGCCGATTTTAGGTATTTTTCGGTAATGAGGTAACCTTATATCCCCGATACAATTTTAGTACAAAGCCCTATTTTTACAGCGCAATGTACAAATAAAAACACTAATAACAGGTGAAAAAGTACAAAAAAATTAAGGTTGATTCGTTTTGAATCAACCTTAATGAGTATTGGTCCGAGTGACAGGACTTGAACCTGCGGCCTCTTGCCGTCTGCTGCGGCTGCGCCTTGCATACTAATGGCTCGGGAGACCCAACGCATTGCGTTCGGTACCCCCCTCGCCGCTTTTTGCTAAAAACAGTACACCGTACTGTTTTATTCACGCAAAAACCCTCACGGGTCAAGCGTCCGCTGCCTCAAAATACCGTAAATCAAAAAATCCAAACCCAACCGAAGTTGAATTTGGATCTTTGGTCCGAGTGACAGGACTTGAACCTGCGGCCTCTTGACCCCCAGTCAAGCGCGCTACCAAACTGCGCTACACCCGGATAACGACGATATTCTATCACAGTTACTTGCAAAAATCAAGTGTTATTCTTCATATTTTTCGCTTAATTTTGCAGAAATCCGGTGATTTGGGATTCCTTTGCGCGTTTTCCACCAAATATTTTTTCTCAAACTGCAAAAAAGGGTCTTGCAATATGCAACAAAACTTGTTATAATACCAATATTCCTGCCGGTGTGATGGAATTGGCAGACGTAGTGGACTCAAAATCCACCGCTGGCGACAGCGTGCCGGTTCGAGTCCGGCCACCGGCACCACGAAAAAAGTCACTTTTGTCTACCGACAAAGGTGACTTTTTTCAATGATATCCGTTCCTCAAGGACCGGGTGATATACCCTGCGGGTATGATATCTGCTGCGCAGATGATATACGCTTCGCGTATGAAGGAACGGATATTATTATGAGCGAAGCGAATAACAAGGTTCCGGGGCACCCGCTCGAAATCTTTGATTTCGTCAGCGGGTCGGGTTCTTATATCATATTTGCAGCGCAAATATATTATACGGCAACGCCGTATATCATATCGCGCCAGCGATATATCATTTTTTACGAGAGTCCGAATTCATATTCAATAATGCCGAATATATCTTTTTTGTATGATTCATTTTTCATGATTCAATATTCATCATTCATTATGACACTTTCACGGCTTTGTAAAAAAGTCGTTTTTATGGAAACAAAACGCGGGAGAGGCCGTTTCTTTGCGAAGCGTCTCTCCCGTGTTTATTTTTGCATCTATTGGTCGGCTGCGGTTTTCTTTCTTTTCGCCCTTTTCACGAGCAGGATCACGACGACCGCGACGGCGGCTGCCAAGACGGCTCCCGCCGCTGCGAGGATGATGACGGTGGTCAGATCGGCGTTCTGCTTGATGGTCACGGTCTCGCCGCACTTGGTGCAGGTTTTGGTTTTTCCGTCCGGCGCCGTTTCATAAGAATGGATACAGAAATTGACGGTATGGGGATAGGTCTTGGCAAAATACGCGGCGTCCTTGTCCTCGTAGCCTTTGGGCGCCGAAACGGCGTTTTTACCGTCGGCGTCGCTCGACCAGCCCTTGCCGGGGAAGAAATACGACGT
The DNA here is from genome assembly GCA_017414705.1 of Clostridia bacterium. GTDB lineage: Bacteria > Bacillota > Clostridia > Oscillospirales > Acutalibacteraceae > RGIG1913. The sequence goes on along the minus strand of JAFQKX010000018.1, from coordinate 17,754 downwards.
CTTGCCGTCGACGTACACGCTCACCTTTTCTACCTGCAGGTCGGAATTATAATAGACCTCGACGTCGGCAACGCGGTCGTTCACCACTTGGGAATAAAGCGTGCCGTCCCGATAGCTGTCAACGTACGTCGTCTTGCCCTCGGGATCCTTGGGATAAGAGAGATCAACGGCGTTTTTCCCAAATCGGACGGTAACTGTTTTTTGGGATTCGTATTCGTGCAGAGAAAAGGAAGTCAGCGTACCGTCGGGGTCGTATTGGAAGCTGTAGTTGTGATCCCGCTCGCCGTTTTTCTTGGTTTTGGAAAAGAAGACCTCGAGCTTTTCCAGATCCTCTTGGGCGACGGAGAGCAAATTCCAGCCCTGTTCGGTCTTGTATTGCAAATATCCCTCTTCCGGCAGCCAGACGCTCAAGGAATACCCGTCGATATTGGGGATCATAAAGGTGCCGTTTTGATATTTGGTGCTGATTTTTTTGACGCGCTCGAAGGTACGATGGTCAAGGTGGACGCCTGCCTGCTCAAGCGTCAGGCAGGGACGCGCCGCAAAAGAGGGCATGGGCAGGTCGTCGACCCGATAAAGGATGCCGTTGCAGGTGGAGCAGGTGTCGTTCATACTGCCCGCCACCCATTTGTGGCCGAGCGGCTCGCCCTTTTGGCGTTTGCATTTTGCGCAAAGGCTCTGAACGTCGCAAAGCGGCGCCTGCCAATCGTGCGTGCAGCCGATGTCGGTGGGGAACATCGACAAAAAGCTTTCCAGCGTGGCATCCTCGAAGCCCTTGGGCGCGTCGGCTGCGACGTATTGCATATTCTGCTGCGACCAGCCCTGATTGGGAAGAAGCCAAGCGTACTCCCCCGTTTCCTGCACGCGAACGCTGACCGCTTCGGCGTTGCCCTGTGCGTCGTAACGGACCCAAATATCCTTTTCGCCTCTGTGCCATTCGATGACCTGTCCGCAAAAAGCACCTTCCCGGTACCGATCGCAGACTCTAAAGCCCACATGCAGATCGTACGCCACCTCAACGAATTGCTCGCCGTAGCCCTCCTCGGGATACAGCGATAGGACGCGGGAAAATTTTCCTTCATTCCTCGTCAGAAATACGATACCGCGATTGCCGTTGTGATCGTACTGTGCACGCCAGGAATGGTCTTTTTTGCCTATGGAAATGGTTGCTCCCGCATCGTAGATCTCGCGGGAAACCTCGAATTTCCAATACCCGTCGACCAACTCGCCTTCGTGGTAATCGTAATCTGCGTGATCCGTGTAACCGACACTGTCGACGCCCAAATCTTGTACAAAAACGGCGCCGTTTTTATATTTGACGTCGATGGTTTGGGGAAAACAGGCCAAAATATCCTCGTAGGGAATGCCGGTTTGGGCAAAGGTCGCATACGACTGCGTCGGATACTCAAATTCCGGCAGTACCACGGTTTTAGGCTGCTCGGCGGCACCGTGCAACGAAAAAGCCGTCACAACCGATGCGGCAAGTAAAATACAAAGCAACAAAGATACCGTTTTTTTCATAAATTGCCTCCTGATCTGCAAAAATCCAACGCTTTGACAATCGGTTGTTTTGATTGCGCTTTTATTTTACTACAAGGGCGCTGCTTTTTCAAGATTTTTTCACCGCAGAAGCATCCGCACGGCCGTATTGTTCATCTTTTTTTTAAAGTTTCTTGGTAAGTTGGAAACAGTTGCGCAATATAATGGGTAAAATAAGGAAAATAAGGGAGTTCGTTATGAAAAATATTCACCCCAAAAAACGCTCTGCCGCTGAGGTAGCGGGACGCATTTTGCTCATTTCGTTGGCGCTTTCGGTGGTGTTTGCGCTGGTGCGCTGCATCACGGCACCTGCAGAATTGGCGGCGGGCGCGCCGTATCAAAAGGTCAAGAGCGATTACCTTTTGATGCTGCTGCAATGCTCCATGGGGCTTGCGGTCATGTTCTTGCCCACCATTCTCTCGCGCAAATGGAACATCGTGGTGCCCGGCACCATCACGGTGCTGTATTACGTCTTTCTGTACTGCGCCATTTTTCTGGGCGAGGTGTTTGAATTCTTTTACCTCATCCCGCATTGGGACACCATTCTGCACGCCTTTTCGGGCGCTATGCTCAGCGCGCTGGGCTTCGTGCTGGTGGATATCCTCAACCGCGACAGTCACGTCAAGGTGTCAATGAGCCCCTTTTTTGTGTCGTTGTTCGCCTTTTGCTTTGCGCTTGCCATGGGCGCGGTTTGGGAAATTTACGAATACAGCTTTGACGCCTTGCTGGGGCTGAATATGCAAAAGCACACCACCGAGGCGGGCGTGGCGCTCGTAGGCACCGCCGCGCTCGGTGACACCATGCAGGATTTCATCATCGACGCGCTTTCGGCGTTGGCCATTGCGGTGCTTGGCTTCTTCACCAACCGCAAAAAGCAGGAAAACCTCAATTGAAATATTTCCCTGGATTTATAAAACGCTCAACTTTTTAAGCTGAGCGTTTTTTATATATGACCACTTTAAAAACTATTCTTTTTCTTTGCTTATCATAACTTTGTGTATCCTGAAAATCAAATTATTTAGTCTAAAATCGCCTCTTGATGTCCTTTTCATCTCAAAAATTATCGACATAGCATATAGTTTCTTTTTCCCTTTTTGATAATACATTTGTCGAATGACAGATTCCGTTTTATAAGAATTAAAAATATCGAAAGTTTTGATCTCTAAAACAGCATCATCAGTAGATAGATCACACAGCGCTAAAATTTTATTGTTTTCAGAAAAAGTTATTTCTTGCGTTCTGATTTCTTTGTTTTTAAATAACTCTTTCTTTATAAAATCTATTACCTCTTCAATTCCGCTTTTTATAATTTTATTCACTTCATTGACTCTTTTAACATGTTCTTCATATTCGGGAAAAAATGAAATAAAAGATCCATCTTTTGCGTCTTTTACAGGAATTGCTATTCTGTTGGTAACCAATTGACCTATTTTTTGCAGTTTTTTACTGTTTTCGCAAAGAAACTCCGTGTTGTCGCATTCTTTTGCACCAATCATGTAATTAATCAATCTTTCAACAGATATCCCTGAAATGTTATTCGGAAACTTTTTTACCTTTTTGATTAAATCTGCAGGGAGGTAATATTCATATAATAACCTTTTTCGATATTTTAATTTTGGAATTTCAATTCCTGAAAATTGGGCTAATTTAGGGCACTCAGCCAAATACGACGAAGGAATTACATATTCATCGCTAAATATATATACACCCTTCTCTTTTACAAATATATTCTTATGCAAAGCTTGTTCAAACAATTGCCATTCAAGAAAACAATCGTTAATACTACTATGCTTTTCCGATACTCCTTCAATTCCCAAAGCAACACATAAATTATCTTTTGTTATTTTGCCTTCCATAAACCGCTCTGCAGCTATGTTGCTTTTTATATTTTTGAAGGTTAACCGCTCCATACCCTCTATTTTATGCCGTTTACAATATTTATCCAGAAAATCAAAATCAAAATTACCTCCGGCATAAAATAAAATCGTTCTATTCTCTAAATTAAATTCGGAAATTAAATCGTTAAATTCTTTTTGACTGATTGGAACCTCTTTTTCTATATCACTGTCGTCTATGCCGTTTATATATGTTGTCAAAACCGTTGGCTGTAGTTCCAAAGGTAAAAGTCGATTGTATATTTTTCCGTTTGAAGGATCAAAAATTGAAATTGATAATAAATCATCATTTGCCGTTCTCAATCCATTAGTCTCTATGTCCAAAACTACATATTGAGATGCAAGTTCACTTTTAGAAATTTTGGTTTCATCTATTGTTATCGATTCAGCACAAGTTTTTTCTCCCGTGTTGAATTTAAATGGTTTTGTGAATGGTGGTAGAATTTCTCTAATATTTTTATCTAAATACTCTAACCACTCTATTTCTTCAGTTAATGCTTTTGATCTCTTTGACTTTGGCTTTTGGGATTTCAGTTCGTTCAATTTTTCACTTATTAATTGATATTCCGTCTCCCCGTCTCTAAAAGCTACCATAATTTCTTCTAACTTAGGAGTGGGCTTCGTTCCATATTTTTTCATCGAACATCCAAAATCAATCCACAACAACAAATTAGAGGTAAATTTATAGTATATAGTCCAAAAATCAGGTTCCTTTTCTTTTTTCCATTCGCTGTGTTTGTAACCTTTCAAACAACCTGTTTCTTCATAAAAATCCTTGATACTCACTACTTTTGTTTTAGACGCTTTCAAAAACATTTTCTGCACAATAATTTCCTCCTGCCGCTTTTTCAATTTTATTATGCCATATCTTTTTTCTTTTTTCAACCACTTTCTTTGCAATGCTGTTTTTGCTTTTTGTCGTAAATAAAGCATATAAAATAGCAGTTAAAAGAAACTATCTTTTCTTGACACTATTATGGCGCTGTGATATGATGACCTTAAATAAATTTCTCTGTAAGCAAGGCGGGTTTTCTATGATAAAAAACGTAGTATTTGATTACGGGCAGGTGCTGATCGAATTCAACACCGCCTATATGACGGCGCAGTACGTCTCCGACCCCGAGGACGCCAAGCTGGTGGAGGAGGTCATTTTTGACCGCCTGTACTGGGATCCGCTGGATCGTGACGGCATTTCGGACGAGGAGCTGTTGGCAGACTCGTTTCGCCGCTTGCCCGAGCGTCTGTGGGAGCAGGCCAAGCAGGTGTATGATAATTGGTTTTATCACAATCCCGAGATTGAGGGCATGAGCCAACTCATGCGCGATCTCAAGGCCGAGGGATATCATATCTTCGTGCTGTCCAACATCAGCAAGACCTTTGCCGCGCACGCCCACGAGATCCCCATTTTGCGCAATGCCGAGCGTTGTATTCTGTCGGGGGCGCACGGGCTTGCCAAGCCGCAGCGCGAGATCTTTGAGCTGCTGTGCCGCGAATGCGATATTCTGCCGCAGGAAAGCATTTTTATTGACGACAATCCCGCCAATATCCGTGCCGCCGAGCAGTTCGGCATCCAAGGCTATCTGTTTGACGGCGACGTGGCAAGGCTTCGCAATTTTTTTGATTTGAAAAAGGAGAAATAATCATGGTCAAGCATATTATTTTCCGGACGCTCAAAAACCCCGAGAAAAAAGCAGAGACCGCTGGTCTGCGCACGGCAGTGCTGCGACTATGAGATCAAATGGAGATACCTTCAAAAACAAGAAATTTTCGAATTGAAAAAAGCTTCTTTTTGAATGGAAAATCCCTAAAAATATGCTATACTTAATTTATGCTGTGACAGAAAGCAAAGGAGTGAGCATTTATGATTCGCGTATTGATCTTTAACGAGTTCATTGAGGAAAAAACCCGAGAAAACGTCAAGGCCGTATATCCCAACGGCATCCACGAGTGTCTGAGAGAAGCGCTCTGTGAGGAATTCGAGGTCAAGACCGTCACGCAGGACGATGAAAACTGCGGCATCACCAAAGAGGTGCTGGACAACACCGACGTTTTGCTGTGGTGGGCACACGCCGGTCACACCACGGTGCCCGACGAGGTTGCCGATTTGGTACACGACGCCGTACTGCGCGGCATGGGTGCCATCTTCCTGCACTCGTCACACTACGCCAAGCCCTTCAAAAAGCTGATGGGCACCAGCTGCAGCCTGCATTGGCGCGAGGACGGCGACTTTGAGCGCGTTTGGGTCATCAATCCCGCCCACCCCATTGCACAGGGAATCGGCGAGTATCTCTACATCGAGCATGAGGAAACCTACGGCGAGCCGTTTGACATTCCGCAGCCCGATCAAGAGGTCTTTATCGGCGCCTACGAGGGCGGCGAGGTGTTCCGCTCCGGCTGCTGCTTCTTGCGCGGCAACGGCAAGGTCTTCTACTTCCAGCCGGGTCACGAGACCTTCCCCGTCTATTACAACGAGCAGGTGCGCAAGGTGCTGCGCAACGCCGTGAGATGGTGCTACAATTCCTATCGCATCCCCGAGATCACCTGCCCGCACGTCACCAAGCCGCAGGATTAATCGGTTCATAAACAGCAAGACCGCGAGTTTCCTCGCGGTCTTTGCTTTATGCTTTTTTGCGGTCGAGGCGGTACATGGCGGTGAAAATGGAGATGAGACTGAAGATCTCGCAGAGCATTCCGCCGATGGCAAAATTGACGGAATTGTAGATCAGCCAGCAGGAGCTGCAGATCAACGCCAGGCGGCGGGTGGCGGCGGCATCCTTGAGCCGATAGCCTTGGTTGAGTGCCACAAATCCAATGACCGGCAAGGATTCGATCAACGCATTCATAAGCGTAAAGGGCTTATCGAACACCGCAAAGGTGCACACGTAAACGGCAACTGCCGCTGCCGAAAGCAGCACCATCCAGCCCATATGCGTGGCATGCCATTCTTCCTTTTTGATAAACAACACGCCGCGTGCAATGGCGACGATATTGAGCAATCCGCCGACAATGGCATCCAGCATAAGAAAATTGGCAGTCCACAAAAACGCACCGATCAGTTGAAACAAAATAATGTATTTTTGCTTCTTTTGCTGATAAGAAACGATATTGAGCATCATGGCAACAATGCCAATGCCCTGTGCGATCCATTCAGTCATACAATCCTCTGCTTAATACGCCTTGCCCCAGTAGACGATCTTTTTGGCAGGCTTGCCGCAGCAGACGCAGACGTCACCGTCGGCAGGATCTTCGGTCATGGAGATGCAACGCGAGCCGACGCCCGTCTGCTCCTTGACGGTGTCCTCGCATTCCTCGCTCTCGCACCACGGTGCCAAGACGAAGCCGTCGCCGAGCTCGGCAAGTTTTGCATTGATCTCGTCCATGGTCTTGCAGCGGTAAGTATGCTGCTCGCGGTTTTGCAGCGCCTTTTGGAACATACCGTCGCGCACCTCTTGCAGCTTCTTGGGCAGAACGTCCGCCAGCTCATCCAGCTGAACAATGGTTTTTTCGCGATTGTGGCGGGTGACCACAACGCACTGTCCCTGCTCGATATCGCGGGGCCCGAGCTCGATACGAACCGGCACGCCCTTCATTTCATATTCACTGAATTTCCAGCCGGGGGAATTGTCGGTATCGTCCAGCTTGACGCGGGCGATGGATTTGAGCTGCTCGGCAACCTCGGCTGCCTTTTCCGGCACGCCTGCTTTATGCTGCGCGATGGGAATGATGACGGCCTGAATGGGAGCCACGTCGGGCGGCAGCACCAAGCCGTTGTCATCGCCGTGGGTCATAATAATGGCACCGATGAGGCGGGTGGTCATGCCCCAGGAGGTCTGATGCGGATATTTTTTCTGATTCCGGCGGTCGGAATACTGAATGTTAAAGGCCTTGGCAAAGCCGTCTCCGAAATAGTGCGAGGTACCTGCCTGCAGCGCCTTGCCGTCGTGCATCAGGGCTTCGATGGCGTAGGTGGCTTCGGCGCCTGCAAATTTGTCGGAATCGGTCTTTCTGCCCTTGACCACGGGAATGGCGAGGGAGTTCTCACAGAAATCGGCGTAAACGTTCAGCATCTGCTCGGTCTCGGCAATGGCTTCCTCTGCGGTGGCGTGGATGGTATGACCCTCCTGCCACAGGAACTCACGCGAGCGCAGGAAGGGACGGGTGGTCTTTTCCCAACGCACCACGCTGACCCATTGGTTATACTTTTTGGGCAGGTCGCGGTAGGACTGAATGATATTGGCGTAATGCTCACAGAACAGCGTTTCGGAGGTGGGACGCACGCACAGACGCTCCTCTAATTTCTCGCTGCCGCCGTAGGTCACCCACGCCACCTCGGGCGCAAAGCCCTCGACGTGATCCTTTTCCTTTTGCAGCAGGCTTTCGGGAATAAACATCGGCATATTGACGTTCTCATGCCCCGTTGCTTTAAAAGCATTGTCCAGAATCCGCTGGATATTTTCCCAGATGGCGTAGCCGTAGGGTCGGATGACCATACATCCCTTGACGCTGGTGTATCCGATCAGCTCTGCCTTTTTGACGATGTCGGTATACCATTTGGCAAAATCCTCGTCCATCGAGGTGATATCGTTGACCATTTTATTCATATCAGCCATGATCTTCTCATTCCTTTTCTTCGGCTTTGACTTGATGCTTCTTATTATACTGAAAACCGTTTGTGTTTGCAACACTTTTTCACCTTTTCGGGTAGAAAAAGCCAAAAAACAGTTGACCTGTTCCCAAATAGGTTTTATAATTAAGATACGGTATCAAAAATTTTCCGCAACCGTGCGTTTGCGGTGACAAAAAGGAGTTAATTGTTATGAAACTTGGGTTTTTGACGGTCTGCCTGGGTTCCTGGATGACGCTGGAAGAAAAAATGCGTTACGCCGCCAAGGAGGGCTACAAGGCGGTAGAGGTCGGCTGCTGGCCGGTGGTCAACGGACGCGATTTCTCGTCCAGCGACATCGACGTTGCCAACCTGACCCCCGAAAAGGCGAAGGAGATCACCGATCTTGCCAAGGAATTGGGCTTGGAAATTTCCTCGCTTGCCTATTACGACAACAACCTGAGCGCCGACGAAAGCGAGCGCGCCTTTATCAACGCCCACACCAAAAAGGTCATCGACGCCGCACAGATGCTTGGCGTTGAGCTGGTGGGAACCTTCATCGGTCGCAACCATCTGCTGACGCTGGAGGAAAACTTCGATCTGTTTGCCGAGGTATTCGGTGATCTGGTGGCTTATGCCGAGAGCAAGGGCGTCAAGATCATGATCGAAAACTGCCCCATGCCCGACTGGCAGGTCAAGGGTCTGCCCGGCACCATTTCCTACTCTCCCGAGCTGTGGCGTGAGCTGTTCAAGCGCGTGCCCTCCATGTCCTTCGGCCTCAACTACGATCCCTCCCATCTCAATTTTATGATGATGGATTACATCACCCCGATTGCCGAATTCGGCAACCGTATCTTCCACGTGCACGCCAAGGATTCGGCAGTGGATATGGAAGCGCTGAAGCAGTACGGCCTGTACAACCGTCAGATCGGTGCCACCCACGACAACGGCATCTGGAAATTCAGCATGCCCGGTCACGGCACGGTGGATTTTGGCGGCATGATCAAGGCGCTCAAGGCAGTCGGCTACGACGGCGTCATCAGCATCGAGCACGAGGATCCCGAGTATTCCGGCACGCTGGAAAAGACCATGGCAGGTCTGGACGTTGCCAAAGAGCATCTGCTGCCTTTGATGGCGTAATTACAAATCACCCGTCCCGCAGCGTTTCGACACCGCGGGACGTTTTTGTATGAAAGGAAAGGAGTGTTGAGCATGCTTCCCCGCCCCGAGCATCCCAAGCCCCAATTTGAACGAAAACATTGGAAAAATCTCAACGGCGAATGGCAGTTTGAGATCGATCACGGTAATTCCGGCGTTGCCCGCCGTTTGTTTGACGATGCGGTGACCCTGCAGCGCACCATTCAGGTGCCGTTCTGCCCCGAAAGCAAGCTGTCGGGCGTGCAATACACCGACTTTATGTCTTCGGTGTGGTACAAGCGCAGCGTAACGCTGTCCGAGCAGGAATTACAAGGCAGAGTCCTGCTGCATTTCGGCGCCGTGGACTACCGCGCCGACGTTTACCTCAACGGCAAGCATTGCGGCACGCACAAGGGCGGCTACGTCTCGTTTTGTCTGGACGTGACCGATTTTGTCCACGCGGGCGACAATATCCTGACGGTACACGCGCAGGACGACACCCGCGATCCCGGGATCCCCTCGGGCAAGCAGAGCGACCGCTATCATTCCTACGCCTGCTCCTACACCCGCACCACCGGCATTTGGCAGACGGTGTGGATGGAATTCGTTCCCGAGACCCGCATCCAAAGCGTTCGGTATTATCCCGATATTCATACCGCCTGCCTGACCCTTCGTGCCGAGCTGATCGGCAGCGGGACGCTGACCGTTTCAGCCGCCTTCGAGGGCAAGGATATGGGCAGCGTCAGCGCAGACTGCAACGGCGGTCAGCTGACCCTCACCCTGCCGCTCAAGGAAAAGCATCTTTGGCAGGTGGGCGACGGCAAGCTGTACGATCTGACCCTGACCTACGGCGAGGACACCGTCTGCAGCTATTTCGGTCTGCGTCAGGTGCGTCTGGACGGCTTCCGTTTCCTGCTGAATGAAACATCCGTGTTTCAGCGCTTGATCCTGGATCAGGGCTTTTATCCCGACGGCATTTATACCGCGCCGAGCGATGAGGAGCTGCAGGCCGACATTGACCGCTCGCTGGCGATGGGCTTTAACGGCGCACGTCTGCACGAAAAAGTATTTGAGGAGCGCTTTTTGTATCATTGCGACAAAAAAGGCTATCTGGTCTGGGGCGAATATCCCAACTGGGGACTCGATCACACCGATCCCAACGCACTCTACAGCATCCTGCCCGAGTGGCTGGAAGAATTAGAACGCGATTTCAACCATCCCGCCATCATCGGCTGGTGTCCCTTCAACGAGACCTGGGATCAGCACGGTCATCCGCAGCACGACCCGCTGCTGGCGGCGGTGTATCACGCCACCAAGGCAGTCGATCCCACCCGCCCGTGCATTGACACCAGCGGCAACTTCCACGTGGTGACCGACATCTTTGACGTGCACGATTACACCGACGATCCCGAGGTGCTGCGCACCAATTACGCCAAGCTTGCCGAGGGCAAGATCCGCGATCGCTTTGCCGACCGTCAGCCATACCCCGCGGGCAAGGCGTTCTTCGTCAGCGAATACGGCGGCATCGGCTGGAACGTGGATCCCGATGCGTGGGGCTATAACAACACCCCCAAAACGCCCGAGGAATTTTTAACCCGCCTGAAGGGATTGACCGATGCGCTGCTGGATCACCCCTGCATGATGGGTCTGTGCTACACCCAATTGACCGACGTGGAGCAGGAGCAAAACGGTCTGTACACCTACGATCGCAAGCCCAAATTCCCCGCCGAGCAGATCCATCCCATCTTCGCACGCAAGGCCGCCATCGAGCAGGACTGACGCGGCGCGGAAAATCATAATGCATCAGAAAAGCCCGCTTTTCCGAATCACGGAAAAGCGGGCTTTGCATTGTTAAAACATGGAAACGAAATTGTCAACCACTTCACCGATATTTTTGATGGTTTTGCCCATCTTATTTTTAACGGTGGATTTTTTTTGCATGGCGCTGGTGCAGGCTGCGCCCGCAACCATGCCCACCACGATGCCGGCGCCCATGGTTTTGATAAAGCTTGCGGTTTTCATTTTTTTGCTCCCTCCTTTTTTGCCGATTCCGTTTTTAGTGTATGCAAACGGCGCAGGCAGCACAGTGGGAATTTGTGAAAAATTTTTTGTTCAAAAAATCAAAATTCGCTCACGGTGCAAGGGCGTGCAGGGTGGTCAGGGTGCAGCCGTTGTAATAGTAATCCAGAATCTCGGTATAATCCGCGCCGTCCTCCGCCATACACTTGGCGCCGTACTGGCTCATCCCCGCGCCGTGGCCGTAGCCGCGCACCGAAAAGACGAAGGCACCGTCGGTATACTTGAGGTCAAACACCGCCGAGCGCAGCGAAAACGCGCTGCGCATCTGCTTGCCGCTGACTGCCTTGCCGCCCAGCGGATAGGTCAGCACCGTGCCGGAGTCCGACAGCGTCGGCTGCCCCAGCCATTTGGCGTATTCCTTGCCCGAGAGCGTGACGCCCAGCGTTTTTGCCCGCGCGGCAAACTGCGCGGGGGTGTAGGAGACCTCGCTGAGATAGCCCGAAGCCGTCAGGTCGCCCACCGAATCCTTGGCGGTCAGATACGCCACCTCGGTGCCCCAGAGATTGAGCGCCGTTTCGGTGCGTCCGCAGGAAATGGCGTGATACACCGTATTGGCAAGCGCGCCGTCGTAGGTCAGCACCTCGTACAGGACGGCGTCCACCACGCCGTCTAATTTTGCTTCATAAAATTGTGCATCCTCGCCCCAGGCGGCGCACAGCGTTTGGCGGTCGCGAAACGCCTGATCGATGCTGCTGTCGCAGGTCAGGTCGGCACCCTTGAGGTCGGGGTCGGGATCGGCACGCTGCGCGGCGCGCCGCAGGCAGGCAATGGTATAGGCGCACACCGCCTGCGCCTTCAGGGCTTCCTCGGGGTAAGAGGCGGGCATCTCGGCACCCAAGGCACCGAAGAGATATTCCCGCTCGTCGTATTCGGTGACGGTACCGCTGTCGGGATCCAGCACGCGAAACACCCCCTGCTCAACCGCCGTGAGATGATCGGTCACGTCGACCCCCGTCGACACGGTGGGAGGCTTTTTTTGTGCGGCCGATGCCTGCACCGAGCCGCCCGCTGCAGGCGAAATTGCCAGCGCGGGGGCGCACAGCAGCACCGCCGCCAGCGTCAACGGTGCAAAAAGACGCGATCTTATCATAGAATCTTCCTTTCTTTGCTTGACAAGCAGGCTTTTTTTAGATAAAATAGAATTTCAATATAGTAATTTATTATATGGGGAAGTGTTCCCAAACATCATAGAGGAGAAAACATATGTCCGTTTTAGTTTCATCCGCATCCTTTCAAAGTTTATGCAACGAGATCCGCGAGAATTACAGCATTGACCCCAAGCTCAGCGAGCGTTACAATGTCAAGCGCGGTCTGCGTAACTCCGACAACACCGGCGTACTGGCAGGACTGACCAACATCTGCAACGTACACGGTTACATCATCAACGAGGGAGAAAAAACACCCGATGACGGTCGCCTGACCTATCGCGGTGTGGACGTGCATACCATCGTGCAGTCCTGCGAGCAGGAAAACCGCTTCGGCTACGAGGAGGCGGTGTATCTGCTGCTGTTCGGCAAGCTGCCCACCGCGAATAAGCTCGAGCAGTTCCGCGCCATGATTGCCGACTGCCGTGAGCTGCCCATGAACTTTGCCGAGGATATGATCATCAAGGCACCCTCGCCCAACATTATGAATAAGCTTGAGCGCAACGTGCTGTCCATGTATTCCTACGACGACAACCCCGACGATCTGTCGGTGGAAAATCTGCTGCGTCAGTCCATCGAGCTGATCGCGCAGGTGCCGACCGCCATGATCTACGCCTATCAGGTCAAGCGCAGACAGTACGATCATAAATCCATGTATTTCCACCCCATCGACCCCGCGCATTGGACGGCGGAGTACATTTTGTCCTCGCTGCGTCTGGATCGCCAGTTCACCGATGCCGAGGCCAAGCTGCTGGACGTTTGCATGATCCTGCACGCCGAGCACGGCGGCGGTAACAACTCCGCCTTTGCCGCGCGCGTGCTGTCCTCGTCGGGCACCGATACTTATTCGGCCATCGCCGCTGCCATCGGCTCGCTCAAGGGCCCGCGCCACGGCGGTGCCAATATCAAGGTCTGCGAGATGCTGGAAACCATCAAGGAAAACGTCCGCGACGTGCACGACGATGAAGAGATTGCCGCATTTCTCAAAAAGATCGCTCGCCGCGAGGCAGGCGACGGCAGCGGACTGATCTACGGTATGGGTCACGCGGTGTACACCAAATCCGACCCCCGCTCTGCCATTCTCAAGCGCCGTTGCCGCATTGCCGCCGAGGAAAAGGGCTTGGGCGACGATTTCCTTCTGTTGGACGCCGTCGAGCGTCTGACCCCCGCCGTGCTGACCGAGACCCGCGGCGTTCACGCTGCCGTATGCGCCAATGTGGATCTGTACAGCGGTCTGATCTACCGCACCCTGCGCATCCCGCCCGAGCTGTATACTCCGTTGTTTGCCGCTTCGCGTATGGCAGGCTGGTGTGCGCACCGCATCGAGGAGGTCGTGACCGGCCGCCGTATTATGCGCCCCGCCTACAAGTCGGTGCTGCACGATATCGACTATCTGCCCATTTCCGAGCGTAACGATTGATTTTTTTATAGCCAAAGCATTGAGACTTGAACCGGCCTGAAAAGGCAGCATTTCGGTGCTTTTCGGCTCATTGTCGCACATAGGCGGCAGCCTGATGTGCTCCGCTTCACCAAAAATCATTCAAAATTCTGCTCTTTTCAGGTCGCAGAATTTTGTCGCAAAGTATTTTTCGGTGGGCGAGGCACAAAACGCAGCCAATACGGAGGTATTGGCGAGTATTTTAACGAAGCCACAGCGGAAAATACTTGCTCCAAAATCCGGTTCAAGTTTCACTGCTTTGGCTAAGCTTACAAGTAAGGAGGGATGACCGTGAAGCTGGTAAGTAAAACACAGTATCTTGCCTTTTGGATCGCCACGCTGGTGGCGACGGGGCTGCGCGTCTTTTGGCTGTTTGCCATGACCGACCTTTCCGACGGCACGGTCAAGAGCCCCTTCAGCTATTACGAATATCTGTTTGCCGCCATTTATCTGGTGCTGGGCGTGCTGCTGACCGCAAACTCCATGACCGCCAAGGCCAAGCCGACGCTGTCGCGCCGCTCCTGGCTGCTGGGCATTACCTCGCTGATCACGGCGGGCTGCTTTTTGGCGGATGCGGGACTCTGCCTGGTGCGTTGCCTGCGGGGCGATCCGCTGCTGACCGACTCGGTTTCCTTTGAGGCGGTTCTGGGTGTACTGGATCTGTTGGCCTGCGGATATTTTGCCTTGTTCGGCCTGCAAAAGCTGGAGTTTATCGACCTGCTGCTCAACCCCGTGCTGCCGCTGGTGACGCTGCTGCAGATGATGCTGCGCCTGCTGATGTCCTTTTTCCGCTTCACCCGCGTGGCGTCCATGGGCGAGGAGCAGTATATGATGCTGCTGCTGATCGGATATGCCATCTTCTGGATCTATTACTGCCGTATGGCAACGGGGCTGGGCGCCGCCAAAAAAGGCAACCGAATGCTGTTTGCCCCCATGCTGGCGTTTTTCATCGGCACCTTCGTGCTGGTGCCGCATATGCTGGCCGCCTGCTTTGAGCCCGCGATTCTGGATTCGGGCAATTTCACCTTTTCCGATTTCGGCACCGCGCTGTTTGCGCTTGCCTGCGTCAATAATATGATGACGCTGAAAAAAAAGACCCCGCCCGCCGCCGATGTCGGCGTTGTGGCGTAAGAAACGGGAGGAGACCCTGATGAAACAGAAATTTTATCTGACCACCGCCATTGCCTATGCCTCGCGCAAGCCGCATATCGGCAATACCTACGACATCGTGCTGGCAGACACCATTGCGCGCTACAAAAAGCTGCGCGGCTACGACGTCTTTTTGCTGACCGGCTCGGACGAGCACGGCATGAAGATCGGCGAGCTTGCCAAGGCTGCCGGCATTGAGCCGCAGAAATACGTCGACCGTGCCACCGATTCCATCAAAGCGGTATGGGACAGCGTGGGCGCCGACTATAACCGCTTCATCCGCACCACCGATGCCGATCACGTGGCGGTGGTGCAAAAGATCTTCAAGAAATTATACGATCAGGGTGATATTTACAAGGGCACCTACGAGGGCAAATACTGCACCCCCTGCGAGTCCTTCTTCACGGCAAGTCAGATCGTGGACGGCAAATGCCCCGACTGCGGCAGACCCGTACAGGACGCCAAGGAAGAAGCCTATTTCCTCAAGCTGTCCAAGTATCAGGATCGCCTGGTGGAATATTATGAGAGCCAGCCCGATTTCTTTGCCCCCGCCTCGCGCAAGGCAGAGATGATCAACAACTTCATCAAGCCGGGTCTGTCGGATCTGTGCGTTTCGCGCTCCACCTTTACCTGGGGCATTCCCGTGCCGTTTGATGACAAGCACGTCACCTACGTGTGGTTGGATGCGCTGTCCAACTACATCACCGCCATCGGCTACGATCCCGACGGCTCGAGCGAGCAGTACCAAAAGCTTTGGCCCGCCGACCTGCACGTCATCGGCAAGGATATCGTGCGCTTCCACACCATTTATTGGCCCATCATCCTGATGGCGTTGGGCGAGCCGCTGCCCAAGCAGGTGCTGGGACATCCGTGGGTGTTGTTCGGTGAGGACAAAATGAGCAAATCCAAGGGCAACGTGGTGTACGCCGACGAGGTCAGCGCCAAATTCGGCAAGGACGCCGTGCGCTATTATCTGTTGTCGGAAATTCCCTTTGCACAGGACGGCAACTTCACCTACGAGGCGTTCTTTGCCCGCTTTAATACCGATCTTGCCAACACCTTCGGCAATCTGGTCAACCGCACGGTTGCCATGACCAACAAATATTTCGGCGGCAGCGTGCAAAAGCCCGCCGTGCGCACCGAATTGGACGAGGATCTGGCACAGACCGCGCAAAAATGCGCCGCCGCCTTCGTCACCGCCATGGAGCGCTATCACACCGCCGACGCGACCGAGGCCGCCATGGATCTGGCGCGCCGCTGCAATAAATATATTGACGAGACCATGCCCTGGGCACTTGCCAAGGACGAGGCACAAAAGGATCGCCTGCAGGCCGTGCTTTGGAACCTGCTGGAGGGCGTGCGCATTTTGACGGTGCTGTTGGCTGCCGCCATGCCCGACACCTGCGCCGCTGCCCGCGCGCAGATCGGCTTGAACGACACGGCTGCCGACTTTGACGGCGAGACGGTGTTTGGCATCGGCACGGATTACACCGTGGGCGAAGCAAAGCCGTTGTTTGCCCGCATTGACACCGAGGCCGCCATGAAGGAGATTTTGGCTGAGCAGGCACAAAAGGCCGCTGCTGCCGCCGCCGAAAGCGAGCAGGCAGAAGAAAAGGCCGCCCTGATCTCCATCGACGACTTTGCCAAGGTAGAACTCAAGGCAGGTAAGATCCTGACCTGCGAGCCGGTCAAGAAATCCAAAAAATTACTGCAGCTTTCGGTGGATCTGGGCGAGGGCGCACCGCGCACCATTGCCTCGGGCATTGCCCCGTGGTATCAGCCCGCCGACCTCATCGGCAAAACGGTGGCGGTGGTCAGCAACCTGACGCCTGCCAAGCTGTGCGGTGTGGAAAGCAACGGCATGATCCTGGCCGCCGACTGCGGCGAGGACGTTAAGGTGCTGTTTTTGGACGGCATCGCGCCGGGCAGCAAGATCCGCTGATCGCCATGCCGATCTTTGACACCCACGCGCACTACGACGACGAGGCGTTTGACGCCGACCGCACTGCGGTGCTCGAGCACCAAAAGCAAAACGGCGTGGAATTTATCCTCAACTGCTGCGCGTCGCTCGAATCTCTGACCCGCGTACCGCAATTGGCACACGAGCAGGATTTTATGTACTTTGCGGCGGGTCTGCATCCCGAAAATTTAGAGGGTGCGGACGATTCCGCCCTGCAGCGCATTGCCTCCCTGCTGCAAGACCCTAAATGCCTTGCGGTGGGCGAGATCGGTTTGGATTATTATTGGAACGCATCCCCGAAAGAGGTGCAGATCGAGTGGTTTCGCCGTCAGACGGTGCTTGCCAAGCAGCACGGTCTGCCCATCGTGGTGCATGACCGCGAGGCACACGGCGACACCGTAGCCGTGCTGCGGGAGCTACGCCCGCGCGGCGTGCTGCACGCCTTCTCCGGCTCTGCCGAGATGGCAAAAGAGGTGCTTGCGATGGGGATGTACCTCGGCATCGGCGGTGCGTTTACCTTCAAAAACAACAAAAAAGCACCCGAGGTATTGGCGGTCACGCCGCTTGAGCGGATGCTGCTGGAAACCGACTGCCCGTATCTCTCCCCCGTGCCGCTGCGCGGCAAGCGCAATGAGTCGCGCAATATTCTGCACGTGGCAGAATTGATTGCCGCACACAAAAGCGTCGGCCTGCAAGAGGTTTTGGACGTCACCGCACAAAACGCCCGCAACCTGTTTGGATTTTAATACAACCAAAAAGAACCTTCCTCACGGAAGGTTCTTTTTTGTGTAAGCTCGTTTTGATCCGTC
>JAFQKX010000017.1 GCA_017414705.1 Clostridia bacterium | reverse complement strand
CAAACACAGGCTTGATCACGTTCCATACGGTTTAAATTGTTCGTAGAGCGGGTAAAGCGCTTGCAAAAGGCGAAAATTTACCCCGTGCCTTCGTTTTGGGCGAGGGAGAGCAAACGCTTTGCCTTTCTCTATGAACGTTTAAATAGAGAAAGAATTGAAAGGAGGCGAAATAGATAAAAATGAACAAGAAAAAGGTCTTTGTTGTTGCTTTGGCAGTCTGTATGGTGGCGATCCTCTCCTTCGGCACCTTGGCTTGGTTCAATGCGTCCGACGAGGTCAAAAACACCTTCCTGGTTGCTGACAGCGATAACAACAACGTCCCCGATTTTGATGTTGACGTGTGGGAAAACGACGGTACCACCTCGGATCCTATGAGCTCCATCGTCTATCCCGATATCCTTCCCGGCGACAAGCTGACCAAAAACGTTTATATTCAAAACACCGGTGACTACGATCAGTACATCCGCGTTTACGTGACCTTCTCCGACTACGCGAAGCTGTCCGCTGCACAGGCCAAATACAACCTGAGCGCCAACCTGACCTCTTGGTTGAATCTGGGCAATAAGTGGGTGAGCGGTAACCCCGTCTACAAGGTAGACGCCAATGCCGACACCGTGACCTATTGCTTCTATCTCAACGAGATTCTGGAGAAAAAAGACGTCGCTACCAACGTAGAGCAGCTGTTCTCCACCGTCACCATCCCCCATCAGTTTGTTAAGGAAGACATGACCTTTGCAGGCGCAGATTTTGATATCACCGTCAAGGCAGAAGCCGTGCAGACCGAAAACATCGATATCACGGGTGTGAACGGCAGCTGCGATGCCGAAAAGACCTTCAACAAGATCAATTGGTTGGCTTTTGAAGAGTATCCCGCGTAAGCAACCGCATCCGATTTCCCCGTAGAGGGAAAAGACCACAAAAGAAGGGAGGAGCCTTTATGAAAATTGAACAAATAGCAAAATGCACAACGGGGGGGGGGGTACAACCTTGTCTGCTTGTGCACAATGCACAATATTTTATGGAGGCAGCCTTCCGCAATTAACTGTCTCCGATCATCGGCGCTGACGGAGTGCAGTTCGCACTTGCGCCGACGATAACCTAAGGAGGTTATAGGTATTATGACAAAAATGAAATCTACCAAGCGTGCATTGCTCAGCGCCGTGCTGGCTCTGATGCTGTGCATCGCAATGCTGGTCGGCACCACCTATGCGTGGTTTACGGATTCCGTGACCAGCGGACGCAACACTATCGTTTCGGGTAACCTGGACGTGGAGTTGTATCACTCCGATGCAACGGTCACCGACGAAGAGGTTACCGCCAACACCAAGCTGTTTGACGAGGTCGCCCTTTGGGAGCCCGGCGTTATGGTTTGGGAAAAGCTGACGGTCAAAAACGTGGGCAGCCTTGCTCTGAAATACACGCTTGCCATTAACGTCACCGACGTCACCGTGGTAAACGGAAAGAGCCTGACCGACGTTTTGAAGGTTGCCGTTCTCAACGAGCAGCCCACCCGTCAGAACATTGCCGCAGCTCAGCTGCAGCCCCTTTCGAGCTTTGTGCTCAAGAGCGGTGCCAGCCTTGCGGCAAACACCGGTGCAGAGAGCTTCTACGTTGCTATTTATTGGGCACCCGGTGCAAACGATAACGACTACAATATTGCCGGTGAGCAGCTTCGTGCCACGCTGGGCGTGAACTTGGTTGCAACCCAGGATACTGTAGAAAGTGACAGCTTCGACGAGCAGTATGACAAGATGGCAACTGCTGATAGCGTAGCTGAGCTGGAGGAAGCTCTGGCAGGCGATGCTGATCTGATCGTGCTGGGAGCAGATCTCGAGCTTGCCGATACGCTGACCATCCCCGCCGGCAGAACCGTTACCATTGATCTGGCAGGCTGCACCATGAGTCAGAAAAACGTTCAGACCTCTGCTTATGCTATGATTGACAACACGGGCAATCTTACCATTAAGGACAGTGTCGGTACCGGAAAGATCAGCTACGAGGATTCCACTCCCTATACGAACGATCCGGGTTGGGCATCCAACACGATCAGCAATAAGGGTATGTTGACCGTGAACAGCGGTATGGTTGAAAACCTGACCTCTGAGGCTGTCATGAACTATGGCTATCCTCACGCCATCGACGTTTACCAGGGCTCGGTTACCACCATCAACGGCGGTACCGTCAAGAGCTTGAACTATGACTCGATCCGTATGTTCTGCAACAGCGAGACCCTTGCTACCAAGGTTGTTATTAACGGCGGTACCATTGTGAACCGTGTAAGCTTCCAGGATCCTCATAGCACCAGACCCGGCTACGGTATTCTTGAGATCAACGGCGGTAATTTCGTTACTACGAGCGGCGTTACTGCAAACGTTAGATTGCTCAACTTCTGCAATAACTGCAACAATATGAAGGCAACCGTTACCGGCGGTACTTTCGACAAGGGCTTTAAGACGCAGGATATCGCAGGTTCCGGCATCAAGACCTCCGATTGGCTGATCATGGGCGGTAAAATTGTCGTCACGAATGCGACCGAGCTGCAGAATGCTATTGACAACGCCAATGACGGCGACGTCATCAAGCTGCTTGCTGCAGGTAGCTATGAAGGAATCGAATTGAAAGGCGCGCTTGCTCAGAACCTGACCATCGAGGGCACCGAGGGCGCTATCGTTAAGGGTATCCGCGGTGTTAAGAGCACGTCTCAACTGAAGATCGTCGGTCTGACTCTGAAGAACGTCGATTTCCAAGACAAGGGTCTGTACTTTGATGATGGAAAAACTCCTTGGAATTACGTAAAAGCTTTGACCATGACCGAATGCACCTTTGTGGGCAGCGGTGCTGGTGATGCTGTCGTAGGCAACCGCCTCTTCGACGTTGGCTCCGATTCTCCGGGCAGCAACCAGTATTTTGATATCGTGATTGAAAAGTGCACCATCAGCAATGCAATTCAGGGCATGCGCCTTGGCGGACTCGATGGTAACGGCACCGTAATTAAAGGAAACGTCATCAAAAATATCGGACACAACGCAATCACCCTTCGCAGCGTATCTGCAAACGGCGTGGTTCTTGTAGAGGGTAACGAAATTTCCAATGGTAACGACCGTGCTCTGCGCATCGGTACCAACAGCGGTTCCGTAACCTACAAGGATAACCGGATCGTCAATTGCGGTGATTCGGAAGACGGCTCTAACTTCAAGGCAAACACCCTTGGTACCGTCGTGTTTGTAGGAAATACCGTTGACGGTGCTGCTTGGAATCCCCTGGCATAAACCGTTGTAACGCAAAGAGATTGGTAATCTTTATCCGTGTAAACGGAGAAATACGTCCACCCATCCCCCTCGCGGGGATGGGCGGCAAGCAGAGGGTATCACCACGCCAATAGGCTCCCTTGTGTAAAGGGAGCTCCCGCAAAGCGGGAGAGGGATTGTGTTACACTCGCTCCGCTTTGTGATCGCCTTTCCAAAAGGTGTATCACGGCCCATCGTATACGGTTGTATCTTCTGCTTGCCGAGGGATAAAAACCTAAGGCAAAAGGAACGGCGAACCCGTCATTCGCCCGAACTTGTCATAGTACCTATGCACTCGAATTAACCCTTTTTTGTTGTTTCTTAAGGAGGAACAAGTATTATGACAAAGATGAAATCTACCAAGCGTGCATTGCTCAGCGCCGTGCTGGCTCTGATGCTGTGCATCGCAATGCTGGTCGGCACCACCTATGCGTGGTTTACCGATTCCGTTACCAGCGGACGCAACACCATTGTCTCGGGCAACCTGGACGTGGAGCTCTACTATAGCGCTCTGCAGGCCGACGGTACCTGGAGTACCTATGAAAAAGTAACCAGCACCACCAAGGTGTTTTCCGAGACCGCTCAGTACGAGCCGGGCTACACCGAGGTCGTGAGATTTAAGGTGGTCAACGAGGGCTCTCTGGCGCTCAAGTACAACCTGGCTGCTCAGGTCTATAGCGAGATCGAGGGCGTCAACGTTGCAAACGAGTCCTTCAAACTCTCCAACTTCCTGATGACCGGTATTGCCGACGTCAACGCCATCACCGACCGCAATGCGGCTGCGGCTCTGGCTGTCAACAAGCTGGGCACCTTCACCATGGCGGATCAGATCGCTCTGGCTGCCGGTGCAGAAAAAGAGATCGCTATGATCATCACCATGCCCACCACCGTAGGCAACGAGGCCAACTACAAGAAGAGCGACGATCCTGCCGATCCCACCAAGTATCAGCCCTCCATCGAGCTGGGCGTGACTCTGGTCGCAACGCAGTTCACCGCTGAATCCGACAGCTTCGGCAGCGATTATGACGCGAATGCTCCCTTCTCTATGTGGAACGGCAAAGTTCCCACTGAAATGCCGGAGTCTCTCGTAGTTGACGGTGCAACTCAGACCGTCCACGTTAAGGATGCTGCAGCATTTGCTTATCTGAGCACTCTGTCCCAAAAGTGGGCTTCACTCTATACCGACGGTCAAGGTACTACCTATACCAACTATGTAAAAGGTAAGGGTGGAAACTATTATTACAGCGGTCAGTGGACCGTAAGCTTGGAAACCGACATTGATCTTAACAACTATGCAATCACTCCTGTTGATATCGTGTTCGGTCAGAGCACCGGTGCTACTGCTTTTGAGGGCAATAATCACACGATCCGCAACATCAACACCACCACCGGTCTGTTTGCAAATGGTACTCGTGCATCCTTCTCCAATCTCACTTTGGAGAACGTTAAGGCTACCAACGGAGCTCTTGCAGGTATTGTTAATAGTCTTGTAACCAACGTAACTGTTAAGAATGCAACCATTTCCGGCACCGACTATGTCGGCGGCTTAGTAGGAAAAACTTATTCCAGTGTTGTTAGATGTAAGGTAATCGATAGCACCGTAATCGCTACCGGCAAGGAAGCAGGCGGTCTGATCGGTTATGCTGAAACCAATTCCAAGGGAAGCACCATTACAAGCAATACTGTTAAAAACGTGTCCGTATATGCAAACAACCGCGCAGCAGGTCTGGTTGCTCAGCCTAACGTTAATATCAAGGTTTACGATAACACGATTGATACCGTAACTGTGGGTGTAACAGATGCCGGCGAGTATCAGCCTGATGCTGTTGCTTCCAACGCGCTTGCTCCCGCAAATGTATACAACAACACCGTAATCAACGCCACCGTTAACAAGGACATTGCTGTTGCTGCCAACAATACCGATCTGAAGAATGCGGCTAAATCCGGCGGCGAGGTTGTTGTTGCTCCCGGCAGCTACAAGCTTCCCGCAACGAGTGACTTTGACGCGAATACCACTTTGATCTGTACCCCCGGCACTGTTTTTGAAGGCAAATCCGGCTTGAACATCAATGGTGCTACCGTAACCGGTGCTGAGTTCTCTAACGAGAGCGGCAATGCTGTCAGCGGTACCGTCAACGGAACCTTCAAGGATTGTGACTTCACCGGTTCCAACGCTCTTCGCGGCTGCTATGCAGGCGAAAATGTTGTGTTTGAAAACTGCACCTTCAGCGGCGACGTTTACGGCATTCACTTTGACGGCGGTTCAAATGACGTTTTGTTCAGAAACTGCACCTTCAGCGGCTTCAACGCAATGGGCTCTGCTATCACCAAGCTGACGTTGGAAGGCTGTATCTTCAAAGCCAATGACACCAGCCGTTACAACGGCATCAACCTGTGGGGCGACACCGACCTGATCAATTGCACCTTCGTGTTTGACGGCAAGGCTTCCACTGAATGGGTTGATCTCGCTAACAGCAACAAAACCGTAACCTTCACCAACTGCGTTGTGACCGATGGCAAGACCGAAAAAGGCGTAGAGACTGTTGTTGGTAACTTTGAGCTCGGCAATACCGTTATTGTTGACGGTACTCCCGTAATTTTCTTCAACGATGATCTAAAGGCTGCCGTTGCCAATGGCAACACCAAGCTTTTGCTGAGAAACGGCGAATACGATCTGAGTGGCAGCCAGAAGGACGGTCTGACCTTGACCGGCCTTGGCGACAACGTTAAGGTTGCAAACACCACCCAATTTGCCGGCGGTAAGGCTGTTGGTGCAATCACGAAGGCTGTGAACCTGAAGAACGTAACCATTACCAACACTGTTTACACCATGGAGAATGGCAGCAATGCTACCTTCACCAACGTAAACTTTGCTGCCGGTTTCCGTCAGGGCTACGGCAAGAACGTTAAGTTCACCGACTGCACCTTCGGTTCTAATTCTGAAGGCTATGCACTCCACTTCCAGACTGACTCCGCCTCCGAAGGCGGCTTGATCAAGTTGAACGGCTGCGAATTTGAGGGCGGCAAGGTTCATCTGGGCGGCAAGAGAGCCTACGAGTTTGTCGGCTGCGATTTCGCAACCGGTACTGACTTCCAGGTTTGGAGTAACATCACTCTGGACGGCTGCACCGTAAACGGTGTGGAAGTTACCGCCGCAAACGTGGCAACTCTGTTCCCCAATTTGAATCTTGAGAAGGTTACCATTAAGTAATCAATATCAAAAACTTATCAAGTCCACCCATCCCCCTCGCGGGGATATTGACCCCAAAAGCCTTCCGCGGGGGATCCTGCGGAGTGCAACATTCCTCATCCCCACACCTCGCGGGGATGAGGACCCAAATTTGATTTGCTTCTCATTTACGATACCACAAAGCCGTCCGCCCACATCTCGTTTCCTTCCGCCGAGCTTAATCCCACTCGGCATGGGCGGGCGGTGATCAAAGAACAAGAGCCGTTGTAAAAAACAACCAAAATGACGGATTTTGTCAAAAAGTCTTGTTTTTTGATCACCGCAATAGTACAATAGGCTTATAGCGGTTTCGCAGTGAACGGAAAGGAGGAACGGCAATGGGAAAATATAAGCTCAAGCTGGCAGCCATCGCGTTGGTTGCTATCGTTATGACCTTTTTTGCGCAGGAGACGCTGGCGTATTATACCACCGTCGGCACCGCCACTAACGTCGTCACCTCCGGAAACATCCAATTCACCATCCACGAGACTACCAAGGGTGGTAATCCCTTCCCCGAGGAAGGCGTCTACGTCACACCCGGGCAGATCGTCTCCAAGGAGGTGCGGGTGGAAAACAGCTGTGCGCATCCGTTTTATCTGCGCGTGAAGGCGGTTTACGGAATCGATTCCAAAACGCTTTCGGCAGAGGATTGCTTCAAGCTGGACATCGACCCCGCCGATTGGACGCTGGCAGACGGTTGGTATTATTACAACCGCATCGTCGAGCCGGGCGAGACCACCCCCGTCTTCTTTTCTCTGGTCGAAATGGTGGGCGCCAAAATGGACAACGCCTATCTGGGCAAAACGCTGACGCTGACCGTCAAGGCGCAGGCGGTACAGAGCCAAAACAACCCCGTTACCGATGACGATATTACCACCGCCGTCGGTTGGCCGCAGGAGGAATAACGCATGAAACGCATGATAGCATTTGTGTTGGCCGTTCTGCTGGTCTGCTGCGCCACCGTTTGTGTCGGCGCAGAGGATTCCAACGTCACCTATCACGGACAGTCGGGTGAATTTATCTTTGCACCCGGCAGCGACGATTCGCCGACCGATCTGTTCGTTAATTTCAAGGGCGTCATGCCGGGCGACAGTCTGACCCAGACCGTCACGGTCAAAAACGACAAATCCCGCGACGTCAAGGTTAAGATCTACCTGCGCTCTCTGGGCGCACAGAACGACGGAAAATCTCCGCAGTTCCTCTCACAGCTTTCCCTGCGGGTGCGCAAGGCGCAGGACAACACCATGGCGTATATGTTTGACGCCGCCGCCGACCAAAGCGCGCAGCTGACCGATTGGGTCGAGCTCGGCACCTTGTATTCGGGCGGTGAGGTCAATCTGGAGGTCATTTTGGACGTGCCGACCTCGTTGGACAATACCTACAGTCAGCAGATCGGATATTTGGATTGGCAGTTCAAGGTTGAGGAATTTCCCACCGAGCCGTCGGATCCCGACGCGCCGCAGACCGGCGATCTGCCCCGCATTTTGACGGTGTCGCTGTGTGCGACGCTGTCGGCAGCCATCGTGCTGATCCTGCTGCTTGCCCGCCGCAAAAAGAAGCAGGCAGACGCATCATAAACCGCTTTTCACGCACACGATCAAGACAAAGGAGGGGAAAAGCGTGACCCGTTCCAAGAAAAAATTCTATACCAAGCTCGCTTTGACCCTCAGTGCCGTCGTTATGGCCGTTTGGGGCATTTTAGGCACCTCGGCGTCGCTGGCGTGGTTTTCCGCAACCGACGAGACGCAGCGTAATATCTTTCAGACCGCTGAATTTGAGGTCGAGGTCTCGTACCGGAAGGGCAACGACTGGAAATCTCTGGACGGCGCAACCGAGGTCTTTGACCGCAACGCGCGGTACGAGCCGGGCTATCTGCAGGTGGTGTACCTGCGCATTCAAAACGCCGGCAGCGTTGCGTTTGATTACAATATGGCAGTCACGGTGCTGCACTCCAAGCCGGGCAAAAATGCTTCTGAGAATGAATTTTACCTGCAGGAGCACCTGACCTTCGGTATGGTGACGGCAGACGATCTGACGACATTACAAACCATCTTATCCAGCCGCAGTGCCGCCGCAGCCAAGGCGACCATGCCGCTGCAGACCTTTGCTACCGAAACGCCGGTCGCTCTGGAAAAGGGACAGACCGATTACGCTGCGTTGATCATCTATATGCCGAAGTCGGTCGATAATATTGCCAATTACCGCGAGCAACGGCCCGAGATCGAGCTCGGCATCACAGTCAACGCCTCTCAGCAGGGGAGTTCCGCTCAAAACTGATCGTTTCATTATCTTATTGGAAAGGAGGTTGACAGCATGAGAAGACTCTATCGTGAATTTTTCCGTATCCCCGAACGCGGTACGGGCAAGGTCAGCGAAAAGGTATTGATC
Source organism: Clostridia bacterium (assembly GCA_017414705.1). GTDB lineage: Bacteria > Bacillota > Clostridia > Oscillospirales > Acutalibacteraceae > RGIG1913. The sequence goes on along the minus strand of JAFQKX010000017.1, from coordinate 17,836 downwards.
GCTCGCATCAGCGTGACGGTGGTGCTGATTTGGCTTGCATGGTTATGATGTGCCTGAGTGCCTATGCGTATTTCTCCTGCTCCATCACCTCCGCCACCAACGTTTTGACCGCCGCCCGTTACGAATTGGATATTACGGTGCAGGACGGGAACGCACAGACGGTTTCCCCGCAGGACGACGGCAGCTATCTGCTGACCGGCGGAAGATATCACATCGAGCTGCGCCGCGCCGTCTCCGACGAGATCGCACAGGTTGGCTATTGCCGTATTTTGATCCCCAATGCCGCCGATGCCGCGCAGCAGGAGCTGGTTACCGCCTCGGTTGGCCGTATCAGGCTGCCTGACGGCACCTTTAAGCAGCAGGAGCCGCTGACGCTGACGCTGGTTCTGCCTGACAATCTCAAGGGCGCAGTCAGTGTAAAATTTGTTGCCGAATGGGGCACCTGCGCTGCAGCAGATCGTCTGCAGGAGGGTGCAGAGGTCGCCGTGCGCTTTGACGATTCGCTGCTGGAGCAGCAGCCTGCGCAGAATGAGCCGTTACAGCAAGAGCAGCAAAACGAGCAACCGCAGCAAGAGCAGCAAGGCGAACAGCCCGACACTTCAGACGAGACCGAGCAGTCGCAGACCCAACCGCAGACGCTGACCGAACAGGACGGAGGTACGCAATGAGACGCTTCAAACGCCGTTCAAAGCCGGAGCAAAACGACTGCGCAAAGATACCCGCGCGCGATCAGACACAGTTGGAGCGCTGCGTGCGTTGCGGTGCCATCACGGGCGTGGATAAAAACGCCCCCGTTGATACGCGTGAGCATTATATTTCGGGCTGCGGACAGTTTTGTCAGAACTGCTATTTTGAGATCAATCCCTCGCAGACCGATCCGCTCATTGCCTTCCCGAAAAAATAAAACGCCGTTTGGATTCGAAAAATCCCCACCGTATGATCCTACCGTAGAGCAGGAAAACGGTGGGGTTTATTTTTATTGAGGCCGGCTTATTCCTGCGCGGCGGCAGCGGGGCGTACCGCAGACTTGGGCAGGATGCGCATGGCGTTGAGCGTGGTCAGCACGACCGATGCGATATCGACCGTCAGCACCGCCCACAGCGAGCACAGACCCAGCGCGCTCAGCAGCACCACGATGATCTTGAGTGTCAGCGCCACGATCATATTGACGGTGGTGCGGGAATTGGCCTTGGTGCACAGCTCCACGGATTTGGAGAAGGAGGTCAGGCGGTCACCCGTCAGGATGCCGGCACTTTCGTCCATGGCTTCCTCGTCGGTGTAGCCGGTGCAGATGCCGGAATCGGCGGCGGCAAACACGCGCGCCTCACCAATGCCGTCGGATACGTATACCGTAATGCCGCAGGTCTCGGCGATCTTTTGCGTCAGCTGCGCCTTGCGCAGAGCGTCGACCGAATGCTCGGCCTTTTCGATGCCGACCTGCATGCAGGTCTCGGTGGTTTCGTCTCTGCCGACACCGGTCAGCAGGAACAGATCGGTCACGCCGACCTCTTTCAGATCCTTGACGCAGGCTGCAGCCTCCTCGCGCAGATCGTCCGTGACGGTCAAGGCTCCGATGACCTGATCGTCCAGCGTAACGTAGGCGGTAAATTCGCCCAAAGAAGCGACGTTGCGTCCCATGGATTCCATCATACGGGCGGAGCCCACGCAGATCTCGTGACCGTTGACGGTAGCCTTGACACCCATACCGGGGAAGACCTCGCGCTCAGCGGGAGGCAGATCGCGTCCTCCTGCGCTCTTGCAGATGGCCTTGGCGACCGGATGATCCACGCCTGCCTCGGCAAGTGCCGCAAAGGCAAGGATCTGCTCGTCGCGCATGCTGCCGGTCGAGACCACCCGGGATACGCGCGCCTCGCCGCGGGTCAGCGTTCCGTTTTTGGCAAAGATAACGGCGGAGCATTCGGCAAGATTCTGTACCGCCTCACCGCCGCGCAGCATCAGTCCGCTTGCGGCACACGCCTGCACCGCACAACGGGTGCCGACGGTGGTGCCCACCATCAGCGAGATGGGGGAGGAGGCGATGGCAATGCTGATTGCCGCCATCATGGCAGCCGAGAATTTGCCGCCCAACAATAAGGTTAGGATCATGACCACCACCGCAAAGCCCAACAGAGCAGGGGTCATCCAGCGGCAGACGGTCGAAATTTTGGATTCACGGGTGCAGGGATGCTGCTCGGCATCGCGCAGCATCTGCTCAAGACGGTGCGGCATGCTGTCCTCCACCGTATGTAAGGCGCGGATCTTGAGGGTATCTCCGCCGTTGAGCATACCGCCCAGCAGCAGGGTACCGACCTGCGCGTTGACGGCGTTCTTGCTGCCCGACAGATCGCATTTGCTCAATACGCCGCTGCCTTGAATGACAACGCCGTCCACCGGTACGCGGTCGTGCGGCATAATGACCACCGTGTCGCCCACGCGCACGCGGTGCACATCCACCGACTGCATTGCGTCCTCGTTATCCGAAATGATATGCGCCTGCGAGGGGATCAGCTGCAGGAATTTGCGGCTCTTGGCGGCAATGGCATCCTGCAGATAGCCCAGCACCAGCGTGTAAAGCTGAAATACGAACAATGCGGCAGCTGCGGCAAAGAAATGTCCCACACAGCAGGCCAACACGGCACCCAGCAGCGTCACGGTGCCGGGCGTCAGATACTTTTTGCTTTTTACGTCCTCCATCGCCTGCAGCGCCGTGGGATAAGCCCCAACGATGGCAGCCAGCAGCGAAAAGATGATATCGGCGGCACCGCCTTCGGGCACCAAAAAGCGGATGGCAAGCAGGATCAGTGCACCGAACAATGCCAGCAGCGTGGCAGCCGAAACACGCGAAGGAGCGCCGAACAGCTCGGCGTCGCTCTTTTGGGCAGCCTTTTCGCGCTTGCGGCGATTTTGGTCAATGATCTCCTGCGCCTGCTGCGCGCGGGCAGAGACGGCCTGCATCTGTGCGCCTGCCGCTTCGTTGGCGGGCACCAGCGTTGCCAACGGCTCAATGTCGCACAGCATCATAGGCAGACTCTTGGTCACGCTCTGTGCGCTGTAGGCATCCACCTGCAGCGTCAGGATCAGACTCGCAGGATCGCAAAATGCTGCCTGCACGCCGTTCATGCGCTCACACTCCTGCGTCAATTTCTGCAATGCCGCGGCATCGCAGTCGCGCAGACTGAATTCCAACACCGTGCTCTCCTGCTCGGTGTCGGTAGGATTAAAATTAAAAATTCCTTGCTTCATGCTTGTATTTCCCTCACTGAAATTTCATTCTTGATCAGCCTTGAATATTACATTAGACATACATATTAAAGTTTAACAGATACACCGTGTTTTGTCAAGGCGTTGACCCCCCTGCAGCCGCAGGAAATTTTATAGAAAAAAGCAGGAAATCCTAAAATAGTTCTTTGCAAGTGGGAATTTGTATGCTATAATAATATCAATTGTGAGTATTTACGAGGAAAGGGGAGTCACGCGTGAGCAAGATCGTAGCGGTTGCCAACCAAAAGGGCGGCGTGGGCAAGACCACCACCGCCGTTTCGCTGACTGCAGCGCTGGGCAAGCGCGGCAAGCGGGTGCTGCTGGTCGACGCCGACCCGCAGGGCAACGCCACCAGCGGCTTGGGGGTCAATAAAAAGGAATTGACCGCCGGCGTGTACGAGGTGCTGGTAGGGGATGCCACCGCCAAGCAGGCCATCCGTCAAACGCCGTTTGAAAACGTGTGGCTGCTGCCATCCTCTATGGATCTGGCGGGTGCCGAGCTGGAGCTTGTGTCACAGGAGCATCGCGAAGCACGGCTCAAGTCGGGACTTGCCGCCATCGTACCCGAGTACGATTATATTCTTATTGATTGCCCGCCGTCGTTGGGACTGATCACCCTCAACGCGCTGACGGCAGCCGACACCGTGCTCATTCCCATCCAATGCGAGTATTACGCGCTGGAGGGTCTCAGTCAGCTCATCGCCACCGTACGGCAGGTCAAGCGCAGCTACAACCCCGAATTGGAGCTGGAGGGCGTGCTGCTGACCATGTATGACGGACGGCTCAACCTCACCCAGCAGGTGGTGCAGGAGGTCAAGAAATTTTTCCCCAAAAAGGTCTACGGCACCGTCATTCCGCGCAACGTGCGCCTGTCGGAGGCCCCCGGCTTCGGAGAGCCGGTCTCTTATTACGATCCCAAGAGCAAGGGCGCCGATGCCTACGACGCCTTGGCAAAGGAATTTTTAAAGCAAAATCGGTAATCGCCCTATTCCACCAATGACAGAGGAGGAGAGGATATGGCAAAGCGAGGAGGACTCGGAAAGGGTCTTGACGCATTGTTTCAGGAAAACGCCGCGCCGCAGGAAAGCGCGCGCGAAATGAAGATCAGCGAGATCGAGCCAAACAAGCAGCAGCCGCGCCGTGAATTTGAAGAGCAGGCGCTGTCCGAGCTGAGCGAATCCATTGCACGTCACGGCGTGTTACAGCCGCTTATCGTGCGTCCGTTGCCGGGAGGCACTTATCAGATCGTCGCGGGAGAGCGCCGTTGGCGCGCCAGCCGTATGGCAGGTCTGCAGACCGTGCCGGTCATCGTGCGCGAGCTCAGTGACCGCGAGACCGCCGAGCTGGCACTCATTGAAAATCTGCAGCGCGAGGACCTCAGTCCCGTCGAAGAGGGCGAGGGCTACGTCACGCTGATGGAGACCTACGGTATGACGCAGGAGCAGGTCGCCGAGCGGGTAGGCAAATCCCGTCCCGCCGTGGCAAACGCCGTGCGCTTGCTGTCCCTGCCGCCCGAGATCCTGCAGCTGCTCAAGGAAGGCAGCATTACGGCAGGTCACGCCCGTGCCATTTTGAGCTTTTCCACCGTCGAGGAGATGCAAAAGGCGGCACAGATGGCGCAGCAGGGTGCTACCGTTCGTATGCTGGAAAACGCTGCGCGCAAAAAGCCCGACTCCAAAAAGAACGGCACGGGTGTGCGCACCAAGCTGTTTGAGGAGACCGCCCTGTCCCTGACCGAGGTGCTGGGCAGACGCGTGCGCGTCAGCGGCAGCCGCTCCAAGGGCGTGCTGGAAATTGAATTTTACGGCGAGGAGGATCTGTTGCAGCTTGCCAACCGCATCGCCGAAAAATAAAGAACCCCATCAAAAACAAAGAATTGAGATTCAACATAGAGGTGTTTGATTATGTTAGATATGAAAGTCATTCGAGAGGATCCCGAGCGCGTCAAGGCGGCACTGAAGACCCGCAACGCGGACTATGATGCCATTATTGACGAGTTGTTGGAAAACGACAAGCAGCGCCGTGCCATCATTGCCGACGCCGACGCCAAGAAAATGCGTCAGAACGCCGTCTCCAAGCAGATCCCGCAGATCAAAAAGCAGGGTGGAGACGTTGCCGCCGTCATGGCAGAGATGAAGGCACTCAGCGAGGAGATCAAGGCAGACGACGCCAAATTAAATGAATTGGAAGCCAAGCAGCGCGATACGCTGCTGCGCATCCCCAACATCCCCAATCCCACCATTCCCGTGGGCAAGGATGATTCCGACAACGTCGAGATCCGTCGCTGGGGCACCCCCAACGAGTTTGACTTTGAAGCCAAAGCACATTGGGACATCGGTGCCGGACTGGGCATTCTGGATCCCGAAACGGCTGCCAAGGTCACCGGTGCCCGCTTCCATTTCTACAAGGGATTGGGTGCTCGTTTGGAGCGCGCCGTCATCAACTACTACCTCAACACCCACACCGAGCATGGTTACACCGAGGTATTCCCGCCGTTTATGGTCAACCGTGCTTCCATGACCGGCACGGGTCAGCTGCCTAAGTTCGAGGAGGACGCTTTCCGTCTGACCAACGATTATTTCCTCATTCCCACCGCCGAGGTGCCGGTCACCAATATGCACCGCGATGAGATTCTGAACGGTGCCGATCTGCCCATCAAATACTGTGCTTATTCGGCATGCTTCCGCGCCGAGGCAGGCTCTGCCGGCCGCGATACCCGCGGACTCATCCGTCAGCATCAGTTCAACAAGGTGGAATTGGTCAAGTTTGCCGATCCCGAGACCTCCTACGACGAACTCGAGAGCCTCACCCGCGACGCCGAGCGCGTGCTGCAGGGACTTGGATTGCCGCACCGCGTGGTGTGTCTGTCCTCGGGCGACATCGGCTTCTCCTCTGCCAAGACCTACGACGTTGAGGTATGGATGCCCTCCTACGGCAGATACGTGGAGATCTCCTCCTGCTCCAACTTTGAGGATTATCAGGCACGCCGTGCCAATATTCGCTTCAAGCGCACACCTACCGACAAGGCACAGCTGGTGCACACCCTCAACGGCTCGGGCGTTGCCATCGGCAGAACGGTTGCCGCCATTCTGGAAAACTATCAGCAGCCCGACGGCAGCGTCAAGGTGCCCGAAGCGCTGATTCCCTACATGGGCACCGATCTTATTAAGTAAGTATTTTATATCGCCGCGAGCTACCCTCGCGGCATTCTGATATTTGTGAGGATATGATTATGAATTTATTGGAAAAATCCGTCGGCGGGATGGTTGAGGGCTTTTGCCTCATCAAATCCGCGGATGCCCGCACCTCGAAAAACGGAAAGCTGTATCTGGATCTGACCTTGTCGGATCGCGGCGGTGAGATCTCCGCTAAGCTTTGGGATTATATTCCCGAGCTGCACACCGGCTACGTGGGCGGTTCCGTGGTCAAGGTGCGTGCCGCGGTGACCGAATGGCAGGGCAGCAAGCAGCTCAAGGTGGAGCGCATCCGTCTTGCTACCGAGGCCGACGGTGTGGATATGAGTGAATTGGTCTCGTCTGCACCCGTCTCGGGAGAGAAGCTGTATCAGAATCTGACCGATACCGTACGTGCCTTTTCCGACCTGCACCTGCAGCGCATCGTGCTGCATCTGCTTGAGCAAAACAAGCAAAAGCTGTTGGTCGCTCCCGCCGCGCTGCGGATGCACCACGCCTTTTTGGCAGGCGTGCTGTATCATACCTCGTCCATGCTTGCCTGCGCTAAGGCGGTCTGCTCGGTCTACACCTGGCTGGATGCCGATCTGGTATTTGCCGGTATTATTTTGCACGACCTTGCCAAGGTACGCGAGCTGGAATATAACGATGCAGGCGTTCCCTCGGGCTATACCGCTTGGGGCAATCTGGTGGGTCACCTGGTGGGCGGCGCATTACTGCTGGAAAATGCCGCGCGCGAGTGCGGTACCCCCGACGAGCTTAAAATGAAGCTGCAGCATATGGTCATCTCGCACCACGGCAAGCCGGAGCACGGCGCCGCGGTGGTACCCATGTTCCCCGAGGCCGAGGTGGTCTCGCACATCGACGAGCTGGACGCAACTCTGTTCCAAATGTCCAAAACGTTGGCCGAGGTGCAGCCGGGCGAATGCAGTCAGCGCGCCTTTGGCCTGGACCGCAAGCTCTACCGCCAGGATAAGGATGAGGAATACAACCCCAAGCTGTTTTGATTGAGGAAAAGAGGGAGTTTTCACATGATATTGCCGGATATTTGGGGACAGGGTCAGTTGTTTGCCTATTCGGGTATGGACGGTGCCGTCCCGTATGATGCACAAATGATCGGTGCGCTGCTGGGTGATCACGCCGGCGTGCGCCTGCACACCAAAGCCCCCTGCGAGCTGTATTGGCATACCGAGGGCTGCAACGATCTCCGCTGGACGGCAGTCACCTCCGATCTGCTGCGTGCTGATTTGGTCGCGGCAGGCAAACGCTACGATTGTTATTTTGCCTTTTATTCGGCTGCTACCATCGTGGGCAGATGCCCCGCAGACCGCCTGCGGCTGATCTTTTTGAGCGGCGAGGCGTACACCGCCACCGTCACCCGTACCTTTGGCAACGAGACCTATCAGCTGACGGTGCTGCGCGACGGCGACTACGATTATTTTTCCCTTTCTACCGAGGGCTTTTCGTCATTGATCCCCGAACTGTGTCAGCAAACGGCACAAGCGCGTACCGATTTCTACGCCGCTCTGCCCGACCTGCCGGTGCGCGACGCCGCCGTGGCAAAAACCTTTGCCAAATGCGTTTCGGTTATGAAATCGCAGGTCTATTCCCCGCAGGGCTGCTTCGGTCAGCGCTGGACGACACCCAACCGTCTGCCGCATAAGGCGTTGTGGCTGTGGGATTCGGTGTTCCATAGCTTTGGAAATTTTATTTTGGGAGAGGATCTTGCCAAGGAGAGCCTGCTCTCGGTGTTGGACACCCAGCGCGAGGACGGCTTTATCCCGCATATGGCAACTCCCGACGGCCGCTCCGAGATCACCCAACCCCCCGTTTTGGCGTGGGGTGTGCAGCAATACGTGCAGCGCAGCGGCGACCTTGCCTTTGCCGCCGATTGCTTCGACCGTCTGTGCGCCTATCTGCATTGGAATGAGCAAAACCGTCAAAGCAAAAACGGCTTGTATTTTTGGTTTGTGGAGCGCGATTCGGTGCATTGCCGCTGCGGCGAAAGCGGGATGGACAACTGCTCGCGCTTTGACGGCGTGCAGGAGATGGATTGCATTGACTTTTCCTGCTTTATGCTGCGCGACGGTGAGGCTATGGCAGACCTTGCCCAACGCCTCAACCGCCCGCAGGACGCGGCACAATGGCAAGCCTTTTGCGATACGCTGCGCCAAAATATTATGACGCGGCTTTGGGACGAGCGGGACGGCTTTTTCTATGACCGCCGTCCGGATAACGGACAGTTTAACCGCGTGCGCTCGGTGGCATCCTTCCTGCCGCTGCTGGCAGGAGCCTGCAACGAGGAGCAAAAGCAGTCGATGCTGCGGTATCTGGACGATCCCAAGGAATTTTGTTCTCCCTTCCCCGTAGCGGGCATTGCCATGAGTGAGCCGACCTTCGGCACCGATATGTGGCGCGGTCCCGTTTGGATCAACTATAACTATATGCTCGTTCAAGGGTTGGAGCGTTGCGGCGAGTCGGCGCGTGCCGAGCAGCTGCTGACCGCCACCGTGCGTGAGCTGACCAAATGGTACCTTGCCGACGGCACGTTGTATGAATTTTACGACAGTCTGGGCGCGCGTTCGCCCAAGCTGCTCGAGCGCAAGGGCGCGGTGATCGAGCCGTATCAGTTCACCATGCGCTATCAGTCGGTACGCGATTACGGCTGGACCTGCGCATTGTATGCTGCTATGGTGTATCAACATTCCGAGCTGTTTTGAGGTGTTAGTGATGTTCGAATTACGGAAAAAAGCTGCTCGCTTTCTTTCGCTGCTGCTTGTGCTTTGCACGGTGGCAGCCCTGACTGCCTGCGGTGATGAGGGAGCCTCGAGCAATACTTCCTCCGCCGTCTCCTCGCGTGATGAGGTGGATGTGATTGAGCAGGCAGTTTCACTGTCCTCGTTTGAAAAAAACGGCTTGACGCAGCTCAAGACCCGCACCAAGGGCAGCGGCCTGCTGCTGGATGCCGTTTCGTTGCAGAGCAATCCGCTGGAGCTGGCACAGTATACCGTGAGAGACCATAAAAATCTGCCCGCACCCGCCGAGGGCTTGTCAAGCGCGGCTGAATTTCACCGTTATCTCGTGACGCAAAAGGGATTTTTGGCGAAATTTTCCGAGCTTCAACCCGCGCAGCCGTCGCAGGACGCCGCCCAAGCGTTGGAGCAGTTATACGATTTTTGCGGCAGTCAAAAGGGGAAGGAGAAGGCACAGCAGCAAATGGCAAAGCTGCCTGCTGCCGTACAAAATGCCTTGGCGCAGTACCTGAGCGCCCTGCTGCCCGCCCTCAAGACGCAGACCGCGTGGACCGATTCTGTTTCCAAGGAACAGAAAAAGCAATTACACGGCTTTATCTTCTGTACTCCCGCGCAGGGAAACACCGATTCCGATTATGCCGCGCTGCAGCTCGCAGGGCAGTTGCATTCCACCGTTTCCGAGTCCACGCGTCTGCAGGTCGCACAAACGCTGCTGACGGCGGCAGCACAGCTGCAGAAAAAATTGCAGGCGCAGCCGCACCTGACCGCCGACGGAGCCGCCTTGTGCATTGACACGCCCATCGGTCAGATCATTCTTGGCTCCGAGCAGACCGATACCTACCGCTCCCCCGATGCCTTTTTGCTGATCGACCCCGCGGGGGACGATACCTACCACGGACGCATTGCCTGCGGCAGCGCGCTGCATCAGGTCTTTTCCACCGTGATTGATCTAAGCGGAAACGATACCTACACCGCCACCAAGCAGGACGGCCCCACGCAGGGCAGCGGTATTCTGGGTGTCGGAATTTTGGCAGATATGAACGGAAACGATACCTACACCGCCGAGCGGGCATCACAGGGCTTTGGCTTATTGGGTGCCGGAATTCTGTACGACGGCGGCGGTGACGACGTTTACAAGGGCAGGGTTTCAGTGCAGGCCGCAGCCCACTACGGCGTTGCTCTTTGTATGGATGCTGCGGGCAACGATACCTACGAAGCAGCAGGCTACGCGCAGGCAAGTGCCGGCCCGCGCAGCACCGCCTACCTCGTTGACGGCAGCGGCAACGACCATTATACCGTGCAAAGTCTCAGGCAGGACGATTATACCAAGCTGGTGTACGGACAGTTCGAAAGTGCCGGCGTCAACGGAAACTGGTCGCAGGCCTGCGGCTGGGGACAGCGCGTGCTGAACGTCTCGGGCGGACTTGCAGGCATTTTGGATCTGCAAGGAAACGACCGTTATACCGGCGGCATTTGGGTGCAGGGCACGGGATATTGGAGCGGCATCGGCTCGCTTTACGACCTGCAGGGAAACGACGTGTATCAAAGTCTGTACTATTCGCAGGCCAGTGTGGCGCATTGCGGCTACGGTATCCTGCTGGACGGGGCAGGCAATGATTCTCACATCCTGCTCTCAAGCCTCATCGAAACAGGCGCCAGCCTTTCGTTTGTCTGGGACTCGGGACATACCATATTGATCAATGACGGCGGCAACGACCGCTATCACGTCAGCGTTCATTCTATCGGTGTGGCGTGGGGTGCGTACGAAGAGGTCCCCATTGATCGTCAGGAAAGCCATTTCGCGTTGTTTTTAGACACCGCGGGCGATGACATCTATTCCACCGTAAAAAACGAGTATCATTACGGCACCGGCCGCGGCGGATTTTTCGTGGATTGCGGGGGAGACGACTTCCACGGCAATGCCCTGAAAAACAATTCCACCGACAACTCGGTCAAGCGTCAGGGCGGCGTGTTTATCGATCACGACGATACCGTTGCACCCGCCTCGTTCCCGTTTTGGGAAACCGCGTTGAAAGCCAGGTGAAATTACGCTGATCCCACGCAGACAGAGCATTCTGTCCGCGTGGGTTTTGTTTTTTGGCAGAAATTTTCGATTGCGGCTGATCGGATGACAAAATACGGTTGCATTCGGCGGAAAAAATTGGTATACTAATAATAATTATAATTTGAACCGTATCGTTGAATCAAAGCCTTGGAAGGATGTGAGACCATGCTGCAAAAAAATGCACAGGCAGGTGACGCTTGCGCACCCTGCAAATTGGGCACCTGCAACCTTTTGCTGCGCATCGGTCTGAGCTTGTTGGCAACGGTGGTATTCTGTATGACCGTTTGCTATACCTCTTATGAGACCATGATTCCCGACTATCTCTGGACGGCGCTTATTTTCAGCGGCGTTTATTTGACGGCGCTGCTGCCGTTTGTCTGTGACCGCAAGCTGAAGCTTGGCCCCATGACGGTGGCGGCATTGCTGACCGCCGCGTTGATCTTTGCGCGCGTTTGCTTGCTGCATTACGAATCAAACGATTACCGCGCCTTTTTGTCGGATTGGCTCGGACAGATGCGTCAGCTGACGGCAGTCGAGGTCATGCGCACTCCCATCGGGGACTATAATATGCCGTATCTCTACCTGCTGCTGGGCATCTCCCGCACACCGTTGGACAGCCTGATGCTCATTAAGACCATCAGCTGCGTGTTTGACGTGCTGGCGGCATTCTTTGTTATGAAATGTGTCGGGCTGCGCACCCAGCGCTTTGCGCTGCGTCTGACAGCCTATGCGCTGACGTTGGCGTTGCCCACCGTGCTGCTCAACGGCGCGTATTGGGGTCAATGCGACAGTATGTTTGCCGCTTTGTGCCTTGGTATGCTGTATTTCGTTTTGCGTGCCAAGCGAAACGACGGCAGATGGGCGTGTATTCTGTGGGCGGCAGCCTTTTCCTTCAAGCTGCAGGCTATTTTCGCCTTGCCGCTGCTGATCATTGCCTTGTTTGTCAAGCGCGTCAAGCTGCGCCATCTGCTGTGGCTGCCCGCCGTCTTCTTTGCGGGCCTGCTGCCTGCGCTGATCTGCGGACGCCATTTTTTGGACTGCATCGGCATCTATTTTTCGCAGGCGTCGCAGTATCCCTATATGTCGCTCAATCTGCCCTCCATCTGGTCGCTGCTGGGTGTGGTGAAATTTGAACCGTTCAATCTGTTTGCCATCTTTCTGGCAGGTGCGGCGGTGCTGACGTTTTTGTATCTGTGCTGGGAATACAGGCACGGCTTTGACCAAAAAACGCTGCTGCTGGCATTTTTCCTGGGTGCCCTGCTGATCCCGTATCTGCTGCCAAGAATGCACGACCGTTACTTTTATCTTGCCGATCTTGCGGCGTTGGCCGTCTTTCTCGATTGCCCCAAGAAATGGTACGTACCGCTTATCACGGTGTTGTCCTCCTACAGCGTTTACCGCGCGTATTCCATGGGGATTATGCTGTTTGAAATGGAGACCTGGGCGGTAGCACTGCTGGTGCTGCTGACGGTGCTGCTCAAGGAATTTTTCACCACCCTCAAGCAAAAGCACCAAGCCGTAACGGCTACCACCGAGCAAGCCGATGCATAACACCGTCGGACTGTACCTGCACATTCCGTTTTGCGACGCAAAATGTGTTTATTGTGATTTTTATTCGGCACCTGCCGACCCCGATACCAAGGCGGCGTATACCGCTGCGCTCTGCCGAGAGCTGGAGCGTTGGGTGCGCGAGGGGCAGCTGCAGTTTGATACCGTCTATCTCGGCGGCGGTACCCCCACGCTGCTGGGGGATGACAATCTCAAGACGCTGCTTGCCGCCGTTTTACCGCATACCGCATCAAACGCCGAGATCACCTGCGAGGCAAACCCCGCCTCAGCGCTGGAGTCCACCCTTCGCGTGCTTGCCGACGGCGGCGTCAACCGTGTTTCCTTCGGGCTGCAATCCTGCCATGCCAACGAGCTGGCAGCCCTTGGCAGACGCCATACCGCAGCCGATTTTTCCAAGGCGGTACACGCCGCAAATACCGTGGGCATTGCGCGTATCAGCGCCGACGTGATGCTTGGCATCCCGCAGCAGACGCACCAAAGTCTGGAGCAGACCCTTCAATTTGTTTTGTCCCATCCTATTCAACACGTTTCCGCGTATTTGTTAAAGCTGGAGGACGGCACGCCGCTGGCAAAATCACCGCCGCCATTGCCCGACGAGGACACGGTATGCGACCTGTATCTGCATACCTGCGATACCTTGAGAAGCGCGGGACTACAGCGGTATGAGATCTCCAATTTTGCCGTTTCGGGGCAGGAATCGCGTCATAATCTGCGCTATTGGCAGTGCAGGGAATACCTGGGGCTCGGCCCTGCCGCACATTCCTTTTTGAATGGCAGACGGTTCTATCTGCCGCGCGATCTGCAGGCGTTCGTGACGGCGCCGCAATACACCGACGACGGTGCGGGCGGTGACACCGAGGAGAAAATGATGCTGGGACTGCGCCTTGCCGACGGCATTGACCGCCGCATGCTGCCCGATCCTGCCGCCGCCGAGCGACTGTGCAAGGGCGGATTGTTGGCATCCGACGGCAACCGTATTTGGTTGACCGATCGCGGTGCGCTGGTCTCCAATGCCGTCATCACCGACTTGATTTGTTCATAATATTTCGATATGATTATTATACTCTTTGAAAAGGGAGATTAAAACCAATGTCATTGCTTCAAAAAATCTTCGGTAATTACTCGCAAAAGGAGTTAAAGCGTGTGTACCCCATTCAGCAAAAGGTGCTGGAGCTGGAGGAGACCTATGCTTCCATGGGCGAGGAACGCCTCAAGGACACCACCCGCCGTCTCAAGGAGCGTCTGGCAAACGGCGAGACGACAGACGAGATTCTACCCGATGCCTTTGCTGCCTGCCGCGAGGCTTCCTGGCGCGTGCTGGGTATGAAGCATTTTCCCGTGCAGATCATCGGCGGTATCATTTTGCATCAGGGCAGAATTGCCGAGATGAAGACCGGCGAGGGTAAAACGCTGGTGGCGACGCTGCCTGCCTACCTCAACGCGCTGACCGGTGAGGGCGTGCACATCGTGACGGTCAACGACTATCTGGCACGCCGCGACAGCGAGTGGATGGGCAAGGTCTATGCGTATCTCGGACTGACCTGCGGACTCATTGTCAACGGTATGAGCAACGACGAGCGCCGTGCGGCGTACGCCTGCGACATTACCTACGGTACCAACAACGAAATGGGCTTTGACTACCTGCGCGACAATATGGTGACCTATCAGGAGCACAAGGTGCAGCGCGGTCACGCCTTTGCCATCGTGGACGAGGTGGACTCCATTCTCATCGACGAGGCGCGTACCCCCCTCATCATTTCGGGGCAGGGAGACCGCTCCTCGGATCTCTATGAGCGTGCCAACCGCTTTGCCAAGTCGCTCAAGCAGGTGCGCGTCAAGGAGGTCAACACCAAAGAGGACAACGATACGGTAGACGGCGATTACATTGTAGACGAAAAAGCCCGCAACGCCACTCTGACCGCCGACGGTGTACGCAAGGCCGAGGAATATTTCGGGATCGAAAACCTCAACGCGGTGGAAAATATGACGGTGGCACACCACGTCAACCAAGCCATTCGTGCCTGGGGTGTTATGCGTAAGGATATCGACTATATCGTCAAGGACAATCAGATCTTTATCATTGACGAGTTTACCGGCCGTATTATGTACGGCAGACGCTACAATCAGGGTCTGCATCAAGCCATTGAAGCCAAAGAAAACGTCAAGGTGGCGCAGGAATCCAAAACGCTCGCCACCATCACCTTCCAGAACTTTTTCCGTCTGTACAAAAAGCTGTCGGGTATGACGGGTACCGCCATGACCGAGGAAGCCGAGTTCAGTCAGATCTACAATCTGGATATCATCGAGGTGCCGACCAATAAGCCGATGATCCGCAAGGACCATCCCGATTCTATTTTCAAGACCGAGCGCGGTAAGTTCACCGCCGTGCTGCAGCAGATCCGCGAATGCCACGAAAAGGGTCAGCCCATTCTGGTGGGTACCATTTCCATCGAAAAGAGTGAAGAACTTTCCAAACTCCTCAAGCGCAACGGCATTCCCCACAACGTGCTCAACGCCAAGCATCACGAGCGTGAGGCCGAGATCATTGCGCAGGCAGGTAAATTGGGCGCCGTTACCATCGCCACCAATATGGCGGGACGCGGTACCGATATCATGCTGGGCGGTAACGCCGAGTATCTTGCCAAAGCGGAAATGCGCAAAAACGGCGCCGAGGAGGAGCTTATCTCGGCTGCCACAAGCTATTATGATACCACCGACGAGGCGGTGTTGGAGGCGCGCCGTACCTACCAAGAACTGCTGGAAAAATATCGTCAGCAGATCGCACCCGAGGCCGAGGCAGTACGTGCTGCAGGCGGACTGTTCATTCTGGGTACCGAGCGGCACGATTCCCGCCGCATCGACAATCAGCTGCGCGGACGCTCGGGGCGTCAGGGCGACGAAGGCGAATCCCGCTTCTTTGTCTCTGCCGAGGACGACCTGATGCGATTGTTCGGCGGCGAGCGCATTTATGCCATTCTCAATACCATGGGCATCGAGGAAGATATGCCCATTGATTCCAAAATGCTGTCCAACTCCTTGGAATCGGCGCAGGCACGCGTGGAATCGAGAAACTTTGCCTCGCGTAAAAACGTGCTGGAGTTTGACGACGTCATGAATCAGCAGCGCGAGATCATCTATACCCAGCGCAACAAGGTGCTCGACGGCGAGGACCTCAAGCCCTCGATCCTTAAAATGATCGACGATACCATTGAGTCAGGCATCAGCCAGTTCTGCCCGCCCTCGCTCATCCCCGAGGATTGGAACTTTGACGGCCTGCGCGAATACTTTGGCGGTTGGTTGTGCGGCAAGGATGATTTTGTCTACGATGCCCGACAGCTGGACGAATTGGACGACAAGGAATTGACCGAGCAGCTCAAACAACGCGCTGCCGAGCTGTATCAAAAACAGGAGGAGACCATGGGCGACCTGATGAAGGAGGTCGAGCGTATGGTGCTGCTGCAGAGCGTCGATACCCATTGGATGGATCACATTGACGCCATGGATGAGCTGCGCCGCGGCATTTATTTGCGCGCCTACGGTCAGCACGATCCCGTCATTGAATTCAAAAACGAAGGCTACGATATGTTCAACGCCATGACCGATTCCATCAAGGAAGAAACTGCCAAGCGCATTCTCACGGTGCGGATCGTCAAAAAAGAGGACACCGCCCGCCGTCAGGTGGCAACCGCCACCGCAGAGGGCACCGACGAGGGAGCCCCCAAAAAGGTCTCCGCAACCCGTACCGCCGCCAAGAAGATCGGCCCCAACGAGCCGTGTCCCTGCGGCAGCGGCAAAAAATACAAAAAATGCTGCGGCATGAAGGACTGAAAGGAAGTTTAAAACCATGAAAACCAACGAGATCTGGGTCGCACCGTCGCTATTATCCGCCGACTTTGCACACCTGGGAGCCGACTGCGACAAAATGGCTGCCGCAGGCGCAAAAATAATGCACTTTGACGTGATGGACGGTATGTTCGTGCCCAATATTTCATTTGGCATCGCCGTGCTCAAATCCCTCAATCAGTACACCGACGCCCCCATGGACGTCCACCTGATGATCCGGGAGCCGCACCGTTACGTTCGGCAGTTTGCCGAGGCAGGTGCCGATTACATCACCATCCACGTGGAGGCAGAATCCGACGTGGCAGGTACCCTGGCGCTGATCCGTGAATGCGGCGCCATTCCCGCCATTTCGGTCAAACCGGGTACCCCCGTCGAGGAGATCTTCCCCTATCTGGAACAGGTCGGTATGGTGCTGGTCATGTCGGTCGAGCCCGGCTTCGGCGGTCAGTCGTTTATGCCGGTGTGCCTGCCCAAGCTTCGGGCACTCCGTGCAGAGGCCGAGCGTCGCGGACTGGATTACCGCATCGAGGTAGACGGCGGTATCAATCTCGAGACCGCAAAGCTGGTCATCGAGGCAGGCGCCGATACCTTGGTAGCAGGCTCCGCGCTGTTCAAGGCCGCCGACCCCGCCGCCTTCATCCGCGAAATAACCCAATGATCCAAAGCCCCGCCTTTCGCAAGGAAAGACGGGGCTTTTCCAAAAGAAACAAGAAAAATGAAGGTCTGCAAAAATTTTGCTTGCATTTACGGTGCGATGATGCTACAATAGAAAAGCACCGAAATTCGCGCACGGCAGAATACCGCCTCGCGCCCTCGGCGCTCCGGCGCAAGCCGAACTAATTTCACATGGAGAGTTATCGAAGTGGTCATAACGGGCCTGACTCGAAAGGTAGCCGAGCTTATCACTTTCGAAGTTGCAAAAGCTCTTGTTTTCTCGCAATATCTCCCAAATGCTTCATTTTTCTTGAATTTTGGATGAAAGCATTTCAATTTCGGCCTTGCAAAAGCCGTGCAAAATTCAAACACAACTTAATACGGAGAGATATCGAAGTGGTCATAACGGGGCTGACTCGAAACATAGTCGGGTCTGTCACTTAGCCTTTCTCCGTAAACCCTTTATTTATCGGGGTTTACGCCATGTGCTTATGCACTTT
>JAFQKX010000016.1 GCA_017414705.1 Clostridia bacterium | reverse complement strand
GTGGCAACAATCCCTCCACCAACCTGCGGTTGGTCCCCCTCCCTTTAGGCAAGGGAGGCGTTGGGAGGCGCAATTCTCGGGCCCCCTTGCCTAAAGGGGGCTCCGCCCGTAGGGCGGTGGGGGATACGCGTAGGGCGGGCGAAGGTCTCCCGCCGCGTAGGGGACGTTCTCACTGCGGTTCGGTCACGCCGGCGGCTCTGACAGTCCCCCGGACTGTCATTCACTTCCGCCGGACGCCGCTTCGCTACGCCCCGACGTCCCGCTTGCCGCTGCGCGGCAATAAAAAACCACCCAACCGCTTGGTTTGGGTGGTTTGGGGTCAATCCTTATCCTTGCCTTTGTCGTCCTCGCCGTCCTCGTCCTCGGCAGGCAGTACCGTGAGGGTGGCCTTTTCGATGCGGTGATCGTTGATCTCCTGCACGCAAATGTGCATGCCGTCGCTGTCCAGCTCCAACGCCGTGCCGTCGTCGGGAATGGAGCCCAAAATGCCGAACACGTAACCGCCGAAGGAATCGTATTCCTCGGCAGGCAATTTCAGCCCCGTTGCCTCGGCAACCTCCTCAAGCGGCACGTAGCCGTTGAGCTCCCAGGTGTCCTCGCTGATCTGCTCAAGCATCGGCTCGGCGGCATCGTCGTCGTTGTCGGCGGCAAACTCGCCCACCAGCTGCTCGATCAGGTCGGTCATGGTCACGATACCGCTGACGCCGCCGTATTCATCCAGCACCACCGCCAGATTGTTGCCGGTGTGCTTCATGTTGCGGAACAATAAGTCTGCCTTGACCGTCTCGGGCACGAAGTAAGGCTGCGTGACCGCCTTTTTCATAACGTTCTTGCGGCTTTGATCCTTGAGACGGAAATAGATCTTGGCGTTGAGCACGCCCACCACGTTGTCGGCGCTCTCATCGCAGATGGGATACAGAGAATAATCGGTCTCGCAAATGGTCTTGTTCCATTGCGCATCGTCCTCCTCCAGCCACAAGACCGCCAGATCGGTGCGGTGGGTGGCAATGTCGTCGGCGCTGATATCGTCAAATTCAAAGATGTTCTCAATAAATTCCTGCTCTTCCTTGGCAATGGTGCCCTGCTCGCCGCCCGCGTCGACCATCAGCAGGATGTCCTCCTCGGTGGCCTGCTCCTCCTCCTGATGCGGATCGATACCGAGCAGACGAAGCACGCCGTTGGTGGAAACCGTCAGCAGCCATACGATGGGCGCAAACAGCACCGCGATGAAGCGCAGCAGCCCGCTCATACCCAACGCGATCTTTTCGGAGTTTTTCATAGCCAGACGCTTGGGCACCAGCTCGCCCAGCACCAGCGTCACAAACGAGAGGAGGAGCGTGATGAGAATAACGCATACCGTGTTGACGGTGGATTCCGACAGCTCCCAGCCGACGTCGTTCACCAGCCAATGCGACAGGCGCGACGCAAAGTTATCGGCGGCAAACGCACTGCCCAAAAATCCCGACAGCGTAATGGCAACCTGAATGACCGCCAAAAATTTTGCCGGCTGTGCCGTCAGTTTGCGTAACTTTTTGGCGCGGCGGTTGCCTTCGTCCTCCAAGTGCTCCAGTTTGGTGTCGCTGACCGACAGTACCGCGATCTCCGCGCAGGCGAACACCGCGTTTAAAAAGATGAGAAATGCTTGTAATAACAGTTGTAACCCAAGAGGGTCCATGAGAAAATTCCTCCCATTTTTGAAATCATATGAGTTTGGTTGATTTGTTTCTTATTCAATGTAAGGCATTTGGAATCCGCGTAGGGATCGGCTGCCTCCCTTTACACAGGGGAGGCTCGTAGGGGACGGTGCAGCCTCCCTCCGGGAGGGAGGGGGACCACGATGTGGTGGTGGGAGCCTTCGTGACTTTAAACTCCGTTTTATTTTATCGTAACGTACTCTCCCTCAGTCGCCTACGGCGCCAGCTCCCTCTCGGAGGGAGCCCTTCAGACATCCGCGTAGGGACAGCCATGGCACAAGCGAAAAAAGACACAAAAAAACACAGCCCACGATCCCCGCAGGTTATGCCGACTTATGATCTGTTCTCGGGAAACAACAGTAACAACTGTCGCCGTCCGCGCTTGTATCCATAGAGACGAATCGTCCTTTCCGAGCGCAATTCTCGCGCCCCATTGCCACAATACTATATCAAATAAAGCGCCAAAAGTCAAGCCTTTTTGCAAAAAACCAAAAACCGCCCCATTATAAATGCGGCTCCTATCCTTCTCCTTCCTCCGGGAGGAAGGTGGCACGCGACAGCGTGACGGAAGGAGCAAGCGTAATTTCAAATTGGAATCAACAACGCATTCTCCCTCAGTCTTTTGCTTCGCAAAATCCAGCTCCCTCCCGGAGGGAGCCTTGCGCTGCGGCGAAATTACCGGGAGGGAAAGATTGTATTAAACCTTGTTTTTATCGGCGCGGCAGCTCACGATACAGTATACCAAAAACGCCGCGCACAAGACCAATAAAAGAGAAGCCGTGATCCAGCCGGTGGTATAGTTGGCAGCCGTCAAATGATCATCCAGCATGAACACCCGTAAAATATCGGGCACCGCAAAGCCCTCCGAGGTGGGGATGCGTGAGATTCGATACGCGTTGGCGTATAACCCAAACAGCACCGCTCCTGCCGCAAAGCAAATTGCAGAGACCGTCAGCCCGATCCACGCTTTTTCGGTCTTGCGCATCACCAATATGGTAATGACCGCCACCGCCAAAAAACAACCAACCAACAAAATATAAGATAAGCTATCCACTATTTAGTGACTCCTTTCACTGTGGCTATTTCCCATGCCAAATCTTCTGCATATGGATTCGTCAAGTAATCACCGTTTTCAGATATTTGACATAGTTCTACTAATATTACTAATTTTGAACTTTGTATTTTATTTAACATATTAACATTTAATATTCCTCTGATGCTTGTATAACCCAAAAAAACGCCATTGGAACTTTCTGCTGAGTCAAGAGTGATTTCTTGGATTTCGCTTAACGATAATGTTGTTGCATTGGACATAAATGTGCTTATTGTTGCGTCTTCTAATAATATTTGTCCCGAAACGAAATTATTAGTTATTTGATTATCATTCAAAAAATCAAACAGCTCCTCAAAAGATAACGGATAAACAAATGTAATGGTTGCCTTTGCTGTTAAAAGAGGATCTTTATTGGTGTTGAGGACAGCTGTATTATTGTCTACAACATTTTGAATGTGTTCTTTTTCTTCTTGTGAAAAATCAGACGCGGAAATAGTTTTTTTGGAAAGCTGTATTTTTTTGTCTAAAACACTATTGTTTTTTTGGGAGTTAGAAGCAACAAACGAGGATATGCTCTCTTGTGTTTTTTCATAATTGAAGCTCCTTTCACGCATTCATGAAGTGGCGTGTGCAAAAAGCAAGCGCACAGACCACATTTAGCGGTCTGTGCGTGAAACATTGAAAAAACCGATCTTATTTTGCAAGCAACGGGTCAACGAAACCACACGGCAGACCGCCGTGAAAATGACTTGTCTGCTCGCTGTTCACGGGACCCACCGCCTTTCCGTTTTCTTCGGGGTTTCTTGTTTGATTTTATGATACCAAAAATTCCCTGCTCTGTCAATTGGGCAGAGTGACGAAATAGGGACCTCGTTTTTATGGAAAACCACCAAAGCCGCTGTCGGAAACGGGCGAAACGCGGGAACGCGCTTGACGCGGGCGGGAATCTTTGGTATAATGAAGCCGTTACTTGATCCTGTGCCTGCGCGCAGTGGTCTTGCAGAAAGGACGGTTCAATCTTATGGAACGTGAAAAATTCGGCTCACGGCTGGGATTTATTTTGATCTCGGCAGGCTGTGCCATCGGACTTGGCAACGTCTGGAGATTCCCCTACATTGCGGGGCAGTACGGCGGCGCCGCATTCATTCTCATTTATCTGATCTTTTTGGTCATCTTCGGTCTGCCCATCATGACCATGGAGTTTTCGGTCGGACGCGCCAGCGCCAAGAGCATCGTGCGCTCGTTTGACGCCTTGGAGCCCAAGGGCACCAAATGGCATTGGTACGGCAAGATCGGCATGGCGGGCAACTACCTGCTGATGATGTTCTACACCACCGTGACCGGTTGGATGATTGCGTATTTTTTCAAGATCCTGCGCGGCGATTTTGCAGGAGAAATGACGACGCAGCAGGTCACGGCGCAGTTTGGCGAAATGACCGCCAATCCGTGGATCCTGATCGGCTTTATGGCGCTTGCCACCCTGCTGGGCTTTTTGATCTGCTCGTTGGGGCTGCAAAAGGGCATCGAGCGCGTGACCAAATTTATGATGCTGGCGCTGCTTGCCATCATTTCGTTGCTGGCGGTGCGTGCCGTCACGCTGCCGGGCGCAGGTGCGGGTCTCAAATATTACCTCGTCCCCGACTTTGGCAAAATGACCGAGGCGGGTGTCTTTGAGGTCATCTTCGCCGCCTTGGGTCAGGCCTTCTTCACCCTGTCCATCGGCATGGGAAGCATGGGCATCTTCGGCAGCTACATCAGCCGCGAGCGCCGCTTGTTCGGCGAGGCGATCTCGATTGCCGCACTCGATACCTTCGTGGCGTTTACGGCGGGACTCATCATCATTCCGTCCTGCTTTGCCTACGGCATTTCGCCGGGAGCAGGCCCCGGGCTGATCTTTGAAACGCTGCCCAACGTCTTCCGTTCCATGCCGGGCGGTCGCGTGTGGGGCGCGCTGTTCTTCCTGTTTATGATCTTTGCCGCGCTGTCCACCGTCATCGCGGTGTTTGAGAACATCCTCTCCTGCTGCATGGATCAGTGGGGCTGGAGCCGCAAAAAGGCCTGCCTCATCAACTTCTTTGCCATGCTGATTCTGGCATTGCCCTGCGCGTTGGGATTCAACCTGCTCTCGGATTTCCATCCGTTGGGCGGCAGCAGTGTGGTGCTGGATCTGGAGGATTTCATCATCAGCAACAATATCCTGCCGCTTGGCTCGCTGGTCTACGTGCTGTTCTGCACCAGCAGCAAATTCGGTTGGGGCTGGGACAACTTCCTGCAGGAGGCCAACACCGGCAGGGGCATTGCCTTCCCCAAATGGCTCAAGGCGTATATGCAGTACGTGATGCCCATCCTGCTGCTGGCGTTCTGGGTCATCGGTATCATCACCATGTTCATCTGAGCGTCACGCTCAAGACACAAAAAGCCTTCCCGTGCGGGAAGGCTTTTTTGTATGGATTATTTCTTTTTGGCAAACAACAGGCGGTCGAGGCGGTCGGTGCAATACCGAAAGCCGAAGGCCAGCCCCACCGTCGCGCCCAGCGACAAAAGGAAAAACGCGTAGAGATTCCACTCGGCAATGCCCATTGCCTTGAAGATCAGCATGGGGATGCGCTGCAAAATAAACAATTCAAAGGTGTATTGTCCGCACCATTCCAGCAGGCGGTTTCCCACCTTGACCTTGAGAAACACCGCCGTCAGCAGCAGACAGAACAGCATCCCATTGGCGATCTGCAGCGGCAGCCAGGCTGCGCCGCCGATGGCGGAGCGCAGATGATGGGTGGCAAGAAACGCCGCAAGCAAGCCCAAAACGCTGACGCCGTACACCGCGTTGCTTTTGGTCAGCCACCGCAGAAAATCGCGCCGTAGCAGAGATACCCACATTCCAAGCGGATAGCACAGCACCGTGTCAAACCACCAGGTATCCCGCGGACGCACCGCCCGCAGCACTACGACGTATCCCACCGTCAGCACCGTTACCAGCACGGCGGCGTACTTGTGATGCTTTTGAACCAGCAAAAACGCAAGCCAGGTAATGAGATACAGCATCAGCACCGCAAAGATGTACCAATTACTGTTGCCCAGCGACTCCCACGCCACCAGACTTAAGAGAATATTTTTGAGCGAAAAGGTCTTGCCCAGGCACAGCCGCACCACCAAAAACAGCAGCACCGCCAGATCGAAATGCAGCAGCGTTTTTCCGATGCGGTTTTTGGGGAAGGGAAAAACGTAAGCCGCCCCGCGCTTTTGAATGGCCTCGCAGACGCCGTAGCCCGAGTAGAACAAAAAGCAGGTCACGATGAGCTGCCCCAGCCACGCCGAGATGCTTTTGCCCGCCTTGTCGATGGGCGCAACGTAGGTCACGTAGCCCGCGAAATGGCTGAGAAACACCAAAATAATGAAGACGCCCTTGACCGAATCGGTGACCGAGCGGGAGAGACATTCCTCGGGCAGAAAGCCCTTACCCGCCCACCTGACGCCCCACAGCGTCAGCGCGAATAACAACAAATAAAAAATCAGCATAATCCACCTCGAATGAAAGATTATTTTGTTCCTTTGTGCGCTGCTCTTGTCAACAGGCGAGCATCGTTTATCGCTTATATCCCCCACCGCCCTATGGGCGGAGCCCCCTTTACACAAGGGGGCCTCTAAGCTCTTATGCAGCACCCGACTATCGCGTGGTTTTTCTGTATAAAAAATCCTGCCGGGGAAACCGGCAGGATTTAAGGCTTTTAATTGAATTACCACTCCAGGTTACGCTCGGTCTCCTTGCTGAAGACATGAGCAACAGCACCGTCGAAGGAGAAGCTGAGAGCGCTGCCCATGGCGTAGTCGCCCTTCATCTCGATGGTGGGAACGATGATGATAACATCCTTGCCCTCTGCGCTGAC
Source organism: Clostridia bacterium (assembly GCA_017414705.1). Lineage (GTDB taxonomy): Bacteria > Bacillota > Clostridia > Oscillospirales > Acutalibacteraceae > RGIG1913. Next base: position 38 of record JAFQKX010000016.1, on the reverse strand, counting down.
ATGCAGGTGGACGGAGGAGCCCATCATTTCGGAAACAT
>JAFQKX010000015.1 GCA_017414705.1 Clostridia bacterium | reverse complement strand
GGAAGTCCAGAATAATACCGCCTTCCAAACGAATGAAGGCTGCTGCGAAGTCGTCAACACCGAACAGCTTCTGATATTCGGGGTGATTCATCTTGATGTAGCCGCAGTAGTTGGGATCCTTGCCGAAGTAGTCCGACTTGAAGCCGGAAACGGTCAAGGGCTTCGGATAGCCGATGGCGTTGAGCACCATGTCCAGAGAATAGCAGCCGATGTCGCCCAAAGCACCGATCGCGCCCTTGTCAGCCTCGATGAAGGAGGTTCCGAAGGGGAACGGAATGCCGCGGCGGCGTCCGCCACCGGTCTGGATGTAATAGATGTCGCCCAAAGCGCCGGACTCGACGATCTTCTTGAGCATCTTCATGTTCTCGTCCAAACGCGGCTGGAAGCCGATGGACAGAACGGTACCGGGATTGCGCTTCTCGGCACGGCAGATCTCAACAGCCTCGTCCAAGGTCACGCACATGGGCTTCTCCAGCATGACGTGAACGCCCTTATCCAATGCATAAATGGAGCATTCGGCGTGAGTGGCGTTGTAGGTGCAAACGCTGACGGCATCCAGCTTCAGATCAGCGTCGTCCAGCATTTCCTTGTGGCTGAGGTAGCACTTTGTGCCCTCGATGCCCCACTGCTTGCAGAACGCCTCTGCTTTGCCGGGGATGATGTCTGCAACACCCACGATCTCAGCATCGGGCAACTCTTTGTAAGAGTTTACGTGTGCACCAGCGATCCAACCGGCGCCGATGATACCGATACGCATTTTGCGGGTGGTATCTACCGTTTTGGTTTCTTGGTTTTCTTTGAATGCGTCAAGAATATTGGCCATGTCAAAAAACTCCTCTCAATCTTGTGCTTATTAATAACCGAGCGTGCGCAGATAATTGCGGCTCAGTTCAATACAACCGAACTCGTCTCTGTCCAGACTGGGACGATCCTGCTCGACCACCAACCATTTGGTGCCGACTTCCTCTGCAGCCTTGAGGATGGAGGGGAAATCGTTGACGCCGTAGCCCACGGGACGCAGCTCAAACGGCTGAGTCATGTCTACCTGAACGTCGGTGCCGATGAGCTCGTACATATGAGCGTTGCGCTCGCCCGAGAAATCCTTCAGATGGACGACGGGGCAGCGGCCGGCGTATTTGCGCAGATAACCGGCAGGATTCTGACCGGCAACGCGCACCCAGCAGGTGTCAAATTCGGCGTTGAGCAGTTCCTCGTCTACGTTACGGTAGATGTAGTCAATGTGGAACTCGTCGCCGACCTTGTCGAATTCAAAGTCATGGTTGTGATACATCAGCTGAAGACCGTATTCCTTGGCCTTTTTGCCCAGCACGCGGATGTCCTCAATGGTCTGCTCGAACAGCTCGCCGCCCACACGGCGATCCTCACCGACGTGGGGGATGGCAACATATTTGCAGCCTGCCTTGGCGTAATCCGAGAAGGTCTTATCGGGATCGGCCAGCATATCGACGATACTTACGTGTGCCGAGGGGATCTGCAGACCGAACTCATCGGCCAGCGCCTTGACCTCTTCGGGGGTATGACCGTAGAAGCCGCACAACTTCACGCCGTCATAGCCCAACTCGGCAATGCGCTTGAGGGTACCGCGCAGATCGGCGGCAGCCTGATCACGAACGGTGTACAAAATTACTGCAACTGGTAAAGACATAGAAATTCCTCCTAAATTTTGCAATTTCCTACTTGCATTATAGAGCATAATGGCTTATAATTCAAGTCAAAAACACGCAAATAGCAGACAAAAAATGCTTTTTTCTATAAACGGAGATATTTTTATGGGCATGAAATTAGAGACGCTTCGCAGCCGTCCTGCTTTGCAATGGCGCAAACGCCTTCGTTACCCTACGCATTCTCAATCGGAAGTCGAGATGGTCTACCTGCTACAGGGCAACACGACGCTGACGGTAGAGGGCAAAGACTACGCCGTGCAGGCAGGAGACCTGGCGGTGGTCTTTCCGTATCAGATCCATGAATACACGCAGGATTCTGATGATCTCAAGGGTATCATCGTCATTGCTACGGTGCAACAGCTGCTTGGTCGGTCCTCGTCTTTGTTTGACCGAGCACCGCTTTCTCCCGTGGTGCACGGGCTGGACAAAAAGCATCCTGCCATCAGCGCCATGCTGCGTGCCATGGAGATCTCGCACAACGCAGGGGCGCGCCGCGGTGAGCTGCTCAACGGATATCTTCACGTTCTTGCGGCGGAAGTGCTGGAATGCCTGGAGTTTTCCGATACGCCCATTTCCCGTAACGATATCACCCACCGTGTGCTGGAATACTGCAACGAGCACTACCGTGAGCCTATTACGTTAGAGGATCTGTCCGAAGCCCTGTTTGTCAGCCGCAGCTATCTTTCTCGCGTCTTTGGTGAAAAGCTGGGGATCGGATTTTGTGAATATTTGAATTTTCTGCGCGTCTCGAGCGCCTGCCGTATGCTGCAGCTGCCCGACTGTCCCACCATTACCGAGGTGGCGGATCTGGTCGGTTTTGGCAGCCTGCGTAATTTTGACCGCGCATTTCAAAAGCTTAAGGGCGTCACTCCCGCAGAATATCGCCGTCGCCGGTTCCCCTGAATCTCCCAAAAACAAAAAAGACAGATGCCGTGCATCTGTCTTTTTTATGTTCGACTGAATTAGTCCTGAGCAATGGCGTCCACGGGGCAACCGTCGGCACAAGCACCGCAATCAATGCAGGTGTCTGCATCGATCTCATACTTGCTGTCTCCTTCTTTGATGGCGTCCACGGGGCAACCGGCAGCGCAAGCGCCGCAGGCAATGCAATCGTCGGAAATCTTATAGGCCATGTCGTACACCTCCTTCGAGTGTCATTCCGTTTTTTATTTTAGCACACTCTGCGCAAATTTCAAGAGAATTTTTCGGGAATCCGCTTAATTTTGCGGTTTTGTCTGATTTTTCGTCTGCGCATCGCGGTTTTCACCGCCCGCGGGGCGTCTGCGACGATTGCGGTTGCGGTTGCGATGATGCTTGGACTTGGCTTCCTCGCCACTCTCCTTGGCGGATTGGTTGCCCTGCGCTTTTTCGGTGCTTTGGGCGTCGTTGCGAGGCTCCTTATTCTGCTGCCCGTCGGCTTTTTTGTGACGGCGGCGGTTGCGGTTGTGATTGCGGTTATGCTGCGGTGCGTCGCCTTCCTGCTGCGCGGTGGGGGAGGGAACCGCTTCGGCTTCCTCGTCCGTCTCCTGCGGCTGCGGCTTGGGCGGACGGTAGCCTGCCCAGCTGAGCTCCTCGCGCGTGAAAGCGGCGGGAGGAATGTCGGGTGCATCGTCCATACGCACCTTGACTCTGCCCGAAACCAGATTGACCTCCGTTACGGTGCCGGACGTCCCTTCGGGCGTGCGTACCGAGGTGCCCACGCGCGGGGTGATCTTGGCAAGATACTCGTAGGTGTCCTGCTCGTATTTCAAACAACACATCAGTCTGCCGCAGGTGCCCGAGATCTTGGTGGGATTGAGCGACAGTCCTTGACTTTTTGCCATCTTGATGGAGACCGGCTGAAAATCCGGCAAAAATCCTTTGCAGCAAAATTCCTTGCCGCAAATGCCCAGGCCGCCCAGCATCTTGGCTTCATCGCGTACGCCGATCTGGCGCAGCTCAATGCGGGTATGGAAGACCGAAGCAAGATCACGCACCAGCTCGCGAAAATCCACGCGTCCGTCGGAAGTAAAATAGAAAATGATCTTGGAGCCGTCAAAGGCACATTCGGCATCCACCAATTTCATATCCAGCTTATGCTCGGCGATCTTTTGCTCGCACACCTGCAGCGCTTCCTGCTGCAGCTTGAGCTTTTCGTGATATCTGCGCTCGTCTTCCTTCACTGCCAGACGAATCGCCTTGCGCAGCGGGCGCTTGATCTGATCGTCCTCAACCTTGCTGTTGGCGATCATACATTCGCCGCATTCGCGTCCGTTGGCGGTCTCTACCACCACCAGCGCGCCTTTGGCTGCTTGGATCCCGTCGGGATCAAAATAATATACCTTGCCCGTTTCCTTGAATCGGACACCGATAATTTCCGTCATGTAAGTTCCTCCGTAATTAATTGTAAAGGATGGTCATGAAATCTCCCGCAAGCTTGGCGGTCGCCAAGGACGGCTTTCCGTTAAGCTCCAAATAGTCTCGCAGCGGAGAGATACAGCAAAGCAAGCGGATCAAAACGTCCTTTTGCAGAGCCGAGCCCAACCGTTGTGCCGCTTGCGGCATACCCGACAGGAGCGGCTGCCCGTCCCTCAAAGCGACGGCATCACGCAGCACCAGCCCGATCAGCTCCATTGCGTCCAGCATTCGCTGACGGTCCTTTTCCAACGGGATCAGAGCCGCCATCATGTCAGCCTCATCACGTGCAATGACCGCATCGCTCAGCAGCGTTACCGCATCCTCCAGCTTTTCGCGCACGCCCTTGGATTTTTGCTCCTCCTCGGCAGGTAACGCTACCGTGTTGGAGCGGGAACGGATGGTTTCTAACAAAGCTCCCGCCGCAGGCAGACAAAAGACGAACAACGACCCGCTCGGCGGCTCTTCGATGACCTTGAGCATGGCGTTTTGTGCTTCGGGTGTCAGGGCTTGCGCCTGATCGAATAAATACACCTTACTGCGTCCTTCGTGAGCTTTGATGTAGGCGTCGCTGCGCACCTCACGCGCCTGCGCCACCGACACGGTGGTGCGATCCTTGAGCGGGGAGATGATCTTGACGTCGGGATGATTGCGTGCCAACACCTTGCGGCATACGGCACATTCCAGACAGGGTGCGTCAGCCTGCGTGCATTGCGCCGCAGCAGCCAATAATTCGGCAGCGCGCAGACGACTCTGCTCGTTGCCCGACTCAAGAATGACCGATTGCGGCAGACGGGAAAAATCGATCCCGCTGTGCTGCAACAGTTGCTTCATGCCGACTTACCTCCCTATCTTAAAGTATAAGTGTTATTATTGTACCACAGATAAAACGATTTGGCAACCGTTCTTTTTGATTATTTTAGCGAGGAGTGCTTGCAATCTTTCCCAAAATCAGTATAATGAAAGAGCAATCTATCCGATAAGGGGAATCGTTATGACACTGGAAAAAGCGTATGCCGTCTATCAGAGCGGCACCGATATCCGCGGCGTTGCCTGTGAGGGCGTAGCGGGTGAGCCGGTCAACCTGACCGACGATAAGATCATGCAGTTTGCCGACGGCTTTCTGCTTTGGCTGTGTGACAAAACCGGAAAGAAGGCGGATACCCTGACGGTGGCGGTGGGACACGATTCGCGTATCTCCGCTGAGCGTATTCAGAATGCCGTTGTTTCCCGCTTGGTGCGTGCCGGTGTGCACGTGCTGCTGTGCGGACTTGCTTCCACACCTTCCATGTTCCAAACCACGGTGGAGCTTGGCACCGACGGCGCCGTTCAGATCACTGCCAGCCACCATCCCTTCCATCGCAACGGACTCAAATTCTTTACGCGCGACGGCGGCTTGGATACTTCTGATATCCGTACCATTTTGCTGCACGCACAAAACGGTGATCAACCGCAGGCGTGCGACGGCGGCACGGCGCAACCCTGTGATTTTATGCAGCAGTATGCAGCCCTGCTGCGCGAAAAGATTCTGCAGGAGGTCACCGATTCAAAAGACGGCAAGCCGCTGCAGGGACTGCATTTGGTGGTAGATGCCGGCAACGGCGCGGGCGGATTCTATGCCACCGAGGTGCTGCAAAAGCTGGGTGCCGATATTTCGGGTAGTCAGTTCTTGGAGCCGGACGGCAGATTCCCCAATCATATTCCCAATCCCGAAAACGAGGATGCCATGCGTTCGGTCAGCGAGGCAACCGTACGAGCCGGTGCCGATCTGGGTATTATCTTTGATACCGACGTAGACCGTGCGGGCTGCGTTGGCCCCGACGGTAAAGAGATCAACCGTAACCGCCTCATTGCCTTGGCAGCCACCATTGCACTGAATGGGCGTAAGGGCGGTGTCATCGTCACCGATTCCACCACCTCCGACGGCTTGCACGACTTTTTGCAGGATACGTTGGGCGCGGTGCATCACCGTTTCAAACGCGGCTATAAAAACGTCATCAACGAGGCCGTTCGCCTGTGTGCCGAGGGCAAGGACTGCCCCTTGGCCATCGAGACCTCGGGCCACGCTGCGCTGCGCGAAAATTATTTCTTGGACGACGGCGCCTACCTTATGACCAAGATCGTCATCACCTTAGTCAATCTGCGCGCACAGGGGAAAGCTCTGGAGGATTGTCTCGCAGCCCTTAAGGAGCCCGCCGAAGCGGTAGAAAAACGCTACGCCATCACCGAGCCGGATTTCCGCACCTACGGCCGGCAGGTGCTGACGGCGTTGGAGCAGTATTCCGCGACACAGCCCGATTGGGTCGTCGCTCCCGATAATCACGACGGTATTCGCATCAGCGTTGCGGGCGGTTGGTTTCTGCTGCGCCTGAGCGTGCACGATCCCATCCTGCCGCTCAATGCCGAAAGTGAAACGCCGGGCGGTACCGCGCGGATCATCGCCGAGGTCGAAGAATTCCTGCACGGCTTTGAAAAGCTTACATTCCCTAACTGATTTATCGATCACAAAAGGACCGTCCTTGCACATGCAAGGACGGTTTTTATGATTCTAAAGTCTGCATTTCTTGCATAGAGTTTACCGTGGGGGTGCAGGATATGTTTTGTTCCATGAAAATGAATCGCCATACCGTCATAATGCTGCTGTCGTGCGTCGTCGTGCTTGCGGTCCTGTTTGTCATCGACCGTTATGCCGGCGTCGATGCCGTCGGTGCGCCCGATTGCCGCGGCGCTACACAAGCACAGCGCGTGCAATTTCTGCAGCAATACGGATGGGAGATCGAGGCCGAGAGCGAGATTGAGGATCAGGTGGTCATCCCGCAGGTGTTTGATGAGGTCTTTACACAATACAATGATATTCAAACCGCACAAGGTTTTGACCTGACCGCCTTTGCAGGTAAGCTGGTGAAGCGCTACACCTACCATATTACCAATTATCCCGATTGCGAGGATGCCGTCTACGCCAACCTGCTGGTCAGCGATGGTGTCATCATCGGCGGTGACGTTTGCACCTATGCCGTCGACGGGTTTTTGCACGGATTTGATCACAGCACCACCACCGGCACTATGTTTGGACAGTCAGCATTGGGATATTCTTCTTAATTTTCTGAAATTTGGTTGATAAGCGACGGTTTTTGTGGTAAAATACCCCGCAGCGGAACAAAATACAACTGCGGGGTGATTTTTTGAGCGTTCGTGCGGACAAACTGTTGGCAGATAACAGTACGCTTTCGCGTAAGCAGGCTGCCGCCGCCATCCGTGCCGGCAGAGTGACGGCAGACGGAACGGTGCTGCGCAGCGGTGACCAAAAGCTTGTGTCCGAGACCGTCCTGACCTTGGACGGAGAACCGCTGACCACCCGTGCGCATCTTTACGTTATGATGAACAAGCCCAAGGGTGTGCTCAGCGTTTCGGACGCACCGGGGCGCCAAACCGCAGTAGATCTGCTGCCTGCAGACCTGCGCCGTCGCGGAATGTTTCCTGCAGGACGCCTGGATCTCAATTCCACCGGATTTTTATTGCTGACTGACGACGGAGTATTTGCACATCAGCTGCTTGCTCCCAAAAAGCATGTGCCCAAGACCTACCGCGTCATGCTGGATACGCCTGTGACAAAGCAGATGCAGCAGGGCTTTGCAGAAGGTGTTACGTTAGCGGATGAAACGCTTTGCCGTCCCGCGCAGCTGGAATACCGGGCAGAGGAGCCGTGCGTGGCGTGGGTCACGCTGCACGAGGGACGCTATCATCAGATCAAACGAATGTTCGGCATCTTTGGCGCGGGCGTCAACGAATTGCACCGTGTGCGCATCGGAGATCTGATGCTGGACGAATCTCTGAAACCCGGCGAATGCCGCCTGTTGACACCGCAGGAATTGGAGCTGCTTCGTAACAAATCTGTGCAATAATCCTTAAATTCAGGGCGAGTTTTTGGTAATTTTGCCTTTTCATATGGTACTTTGCACAAATTCCGAGCAAAAACTTTGTGCTTTTATCCACTTGCGGTTTTGTTGGGAATTTGGTAAAATAGACAAAACAAAACTACTGAATATCAGATGGAGGTTATTTCCAATGGCAAGTTTGTCCCTTCGCAATATCCAGAAGAAGTATGCCGGCGGCGTTGTGGCCGTTTCGGATTTCAATCTGGAGATCAAAGACAAGGAATTCCTGATTTTCGTCGGACCTTCCGGTTGCGGTAAGTCCACCACCCTGCGTATGATCGCCGGTCTGGAAGACATCACCGAAGGTGAACTCTACATCGACGATAAGCTGGTCAACGACGTCGCTCCCAAGGATCGCGACATCGCCATGGTGTTCCAGAACTACGCTTTGTACCCCCACATGACCGTGTTTGAGAATATGGCGTTCGGTCTGAAGCTGCGCAAGACTCCCAAGGAGGAGATCAAACGCCGCGTCGAAGAGGCTGCCCGTATTCTGGACATCGATCATCTGCTTGACCGTAAGCCCAAGGCTTTGTCCGGCGGTCAGAGACAGCGTGTTGCTCTTGGCCGTGCTATCGTGCGTGACCCCAAGGTCTTCTTGCTTGACGAGCCGCTGTCCAACTTGGACGCTAAGCTGCGTGCTCAGATGAGAACCGAGCTGACCAAGCTGCACATCAAGCTCGGCACCACCTTCATTTACGTTACCCACGACCAGACCGAGGCTATGACCATGGCTGACCGTATCGTCGTTATGAAGGACGGCTTCATTCAGCAGGTCGATACTCCGCAGAACCTCTACAACTTCCCCTGCAACGCCTTCGTTGCCGGCTTCATCGGCTCTCCGCAGATGAACTTCATCGATGCCAAACTGCTCAAGAAGGACAACGATTTCTTTGTTGAGTTCGGCTCTGAGGATACCAAGCGCAAAGCAGGTGTCAAATATCAGCTCAAGCTGCCCGCCGAGAAGAATAAGAACGGCATCTTGGATCAGTACGTTGACAAGGAAGTCACAATGGGTATCCGTCCCGAGTGCATCCATGACGAAGATATGTATATGAATTCTATGACCGAGGGTCACATTCATGCCAACGTCGAAGTTACCGAGCTCATGGGCGCCGAGACCTATATCTATTTCAATTGCGAGGGACACAACTTTACTGCCCGCGTTTCCAATACCACCACTGCAAAAGCAGGCAGCGAGATCGACTGTGTTCTGGATGTCTCCAAGATCCATCTCTTTGACAAAGAGAGCGAGAAGACCATCTGCAACTGATTTTTGCAATAGCTTTTCTTACAGACGGATGAATTTCATCCGTCTGTATTTTTTTGCATTCAAAAACGCTGCTGACTTCTTGACAAAACGGTGCTTTATTGTATAATGAACCAAAGAAACGCTTTTTTAGGCAAGAGAAACCAAAAAATGCGTGCTGCGTTGCAGCGCGTGAGTGTTTCTCAAAAAAGTATTTGAATTACAGTGATCTGAAGGGATCGAAAGGAGAAAACCATGAAAAAAACCTACCTTGTCACCGACTACGGTGTCCAAGAAAACTGTACCGCTCTGCAGACAGAGGCACTGCAGCGGGTGTTTGACCTCTGCAAAGAGGAGGGGGGCACTGTTGTGATCCCCAAAGGCCGCTTTTATACCGGCGGTTTTCGTATGTGGTCAGATACTACGTTGTATCTGAAGGAGGGTGCTGAGCTCTACGGCAGTGATGAACGCGAGGATTATCCCGTTTTTGAGGTGCCGGAAGGCATTGAACTGCGCAGCGACATGGAGCTGATCGCCAAGTATTACAAGGAGATCCATAATCAGGAGCCGTGGGAGACCTATCGCCGCGCCATTATCTCGGTTTACGGCGGTAAAAACGTCTCGATTATCGGTGAAAAGGATTCGATCATCGACGGCGCCGATTGCTATGATCCCGATGGGGAAGAGGGCTATCGCGGACCGCACGGTATGTATATTACCTGCTGCGACAACCTGCATTTGGAGGGCTACACCATTCAAAATACCGGTAACTTCCAGCATGAGGTCAATAACTGCACCAACGTCACCATGCGTCACGTCACCTGCCTTGCAGGCTCCGACGGTATTCATGCGCATTGCTGCACCGATGTGCTCATCGAGGAATGTCTGTTCAAGACCGGAGACGATTGCATCGCCGGCATCAATGTCCGTAACCTGCATGTGAAAAATTGTATTATCAATACCGCCTGCAATATGACCCGTATGGGCGGCGTAAACGTTTTGTTTGAAAATTGCTATGTCTTCGGCCCGGGATATTATCCCCATCGTATGACCGTCGTCAAGGGGAAAAACGATTGTCTGCCGCGTGAAATGGGCAGACATAACCTCATCTGTGTTCTGGATTATTTTGCCAGTGATGCATTTCCGTATGAGGCGTCTGACATCACCCTGCGCAATTGCCTGATCGAAAACCCCGAGCAGCTGCTCAATTATCATGCTGACGGAAACGTTTTGCAGCTCGGTACGCATCTGGCAAAGCTGACGCTGGAAAACGTGCGCATCACGGGACTTAACAAAACCTCTTATGTGGATGGTGCGCCCGAAGAGCCGTTGACCGTCCGTCTCAAGAACGTTTCGGTCTCCTTCCGTGAGAATGCCGAGGATCCCAACGGCTTGATCGCGGATAGTTCTGCCTATACCGCGGTTGTAGAGGAATAATATGTTTTGCCGCTGTCCCGCCGCAATGGCGCGGAGCTGAGTATCACAAGCTTTATACCAAGGATGGCAAAGTGCATAACGGAATTGCAGAATAAAACACAGAAAAGAAAAAGGAACGAAGGTCAAAAGGCCTCGTTCCTTTTTTTGGATCCATCGGGGATGCTCTGCGCTCTCCAAACCGACGACCGCTCTTGGCGGTGCCCGCCGTTTTGTTCGTGCTCGAGACTTTGGCAGCCGAGCCCGCGTTGCGTTTCGGCTGCGTCGCCGAACCCCTCCGGGGGTTCGCATCCCCGCGATAGAAGATACAAAAGAAAAACACAGAATACCCAAAAGGGCATTCTGTGTTTTTGGTGATCCATCGGGGATTCGAACCCCGGACACCCTGATTAAAAGTCAGGTGCTCTACCGACTGAGCTAATGAATCAATGCGTTGCGTCCCCGAAACGCCATGTTATTATAGCAAAACAAATTCGCTCTGTCAAGTCTTTTCGGACATTATTTTTCCATATTATTCCCAAAGTTCGGTGAATTATCCGCAAATTTCCCGCTGCGCTACACGGCAGGGATCGGCGGCCAACGTGATGATCTCTCCACCCAACAGCTCCGCTTCGTCTCTTTGATGCGTTACCTGCACCACGAGAGCGTTTTGGCTGAGCTTTTTGAATCGTTCGATCAGCTGCTTGCGTAAGGTCTCCTCTACGCCCTTGAAGGCTTCGTCCAGCACGTAGATCTCTCCGCCGAACAATAACGCGCGCGCGATTGAGACGCGCTGCTGCATCCCACCCGAAAGCTCGGCGGGATATTTTTTGCAATCTGTCGGGTCAAATCCAAGATCCTGCAGCAATTCGCAGGCCTGCTGCTCGCTGCAGCCGGTAGCAATGCGTAAATTATCGCAGGCGTTTTTGTGCGGTAGCAGGCGCGGCTCCTGAAACACCACTGCAATTGCGGCGTTTTCCGTTTCGACGAGGCCGTTGTCAGGCGTTTCCAAGCCGCACAGAATGCGCAGCAGGGTGGTTTTTCCGCAACCGGATGGCCCCATCAGCGTAACGGCTCCCGCTTTAGGCAGCTCCAAGGAAAAATCAGAAAAAATCACCTTGTCCGCATATGCTTTTGTAATATGCTCCAATTTCATGACGAGGCTCCTTTCCGAGGCTTCCGAACGCGGTCGAAGATCAGCATGACCGTACGCTCCAACAAAACGGACAGAACGATGACCACCGCCGTCCAGGCGAAAATATCCACCGTCTCCAATGCGATCTTGGCGTTTTGCAGCTCGTTGCCGATGGTATTGTCGGGACGCACCAACGCTTGTGCTGCAACGCCGGATTTCCACGCAAGTCCCAATGCGGTGCGGCAGCCTGACAGAAAATAAGGGACGGCGGCAGGCAGACGAATCTGCCAAAGCGTTTTCAGACGAGAAAATCCGTACACCCGACCCATTTCCAATAGCTGCGGGTCGCAGCTGCGCAGCCCTTCGTGCGTGTTACCCCAAATGATGGGAAGCACGATCAAAAAGGCGATGAAGGCAGGAATGTTTTTGGTCTGCATCCAAAAATACGCCAACAGAATAAAGGAAGCCACCGGCGTTGCTCGAACGACGTGCAGCAGGGGAGAGAGCAATGTTTGCGCGCCTGTGCAATAATTTGACAGTACCGCAAACAAACCACCTGCCGCAATGCCGCACAGATATCCCACTACGATGGAGGCGATGCTTTTGAGACAGATCAGCCAAAAATTACCTTGACTGCCGAGCTCAATGACGCGCAGCAAGGTCTGCCAAGGGGAGGCTACGATGGTATCGTGTCCCACCAAAAGATAAACAAGCTCCCACACGCCGACCCAAAAGAGGGCGGCGAGCAGGAACTTGATGATCGATTTTGCAGTCGTTTTACTTTGTGTAATAGAATGCGTCATTCGGTAATTGACCTCCGACGGAAGTAGGATCGGCCTCGTACAATACCTTCAGGAAAGCCGAAAGCGAAGCCTTCATTTCGGCACCGGTGATGCAGCAGATGTTGCAGTTGGGAATGGCCTTTTGCGCCAAAGGAGCCTTGGGAACGATGCCGTGCTTTGCGATGATCTGCGACGCTGCGGCGGGATCGGCGTTGACGTAATCCACGCTGGCCTTGTATTCCTCCAGGAATTTTTCGATAGCGGCGGGATTTGCATCCAGTACCTCCTTGCGCACGATCAGACAACCCTGCGTCAGTACGGTGGGATCGCCTGCTGCCGTGGTGGCTTTTTTCCACTCCTCGGTCATGTTCAGTGCAATGCGCAGCTTGGCGTTGTTGCTCATGGCGGTGGAAACGTTGGGCTCGGGCAGCATGCCGAGTACCGTCTTTCCGGTGGCCATAGCGCTGACCAATTCAGCGTGTTCGCCCATCCATTGGATGGTCAGATCCTTTTCAGGGTCCAGACCGTTTGCTTTCAAAATATAATTGAGAATATATTCGGGGGTAGAGCCTTCACCGGTCGCATAGACTGTTTTTCCGGCAAGATCGGCGACCGAGTTGATGGTGTTGCCGTCCTCAAGCATGTATAAAACGCCTAATGTGTTGAGCGCAATGACCTGCACTTTGCCTGCGGTTTTTTTGTACAGCG
>JAFQKX010000014.1 GCA_017414705.1 Clostridia bacterium | reverse complement strand
CTGCCTGCATCGGTAAGCAGACGGTATCCAAGGAGCTTTGCCAAGCGGCGCTTGATCTGTTAGAGGAGCTGTGCGGCGTGCTGGGTCTGCTGTACGAGCGCAAGGACGAACAAGGCGACGATGATGAAACCGCCCGCATTGAGGCACTCATCGAGGAGCGTCAAGCCGCCCGAAAGGCACGCGACTTTTCCCGCGCCGACGCCATCCGCGACGAGTTAAAAGCCGAAGGCATCATCCTGGAGGACACCCCGCAGGGCGTCAAATGGAAACGCGCATAACACTAATAACGAAATCCCGCATACAATTTGTATGCGGGATTATTTTATCCATTGATTATTTCACACAAATACGGTGGATGGAGAGGGATCGTCCGGTTTTGGGGTCGATTTCGATGACGGCGCCCTGCACCGTGCACGGGGTTTGTGCGGTGGTGAAACGCACCGGTAGCTTGTCCTTCATCATAGCGATTGCCAACGATGGCTCCACGCCCAAGCAAGACAAGGTGGGACCACTCATACCGGCATCGGTCAGGTAAGCGGTGCCGTTTGGCAGGATCTCCTCATCAGCTGTCTACACGTGGGTATGCGTCCCGACGAGTGCGCTCACGCGGCCATCCAGATAAAAGGCGAGGGCGCGTTTTTCGCCGGTGGCTTCGGCGTGAAGATCCAACAACACCGTGCGGATCCCCTGCTGCGCAAGCTCAGCGAGGACGGCATCCATGGTAGCAAAGGGGTCACTGAGCTGCGGATGCATATTAACGGCACCCATTAAATTGACCACCGCCATGCGAAAGGCACCGCGATCAATGATGCAAACACCCTTACCCGGTGCCGAGGCGGGAAAGTTTGCGGGACGCAATAAAAATTCCTGCGTCTCAAAAGCATCGTAGCATTCCCTGCGGCGAAAGGCGTGGTTGCCCGTGGTGACCACGTCGGCCCCCGCATCAAACAGTATTTGCAACGAGCCGGGGGTGATTCCGTTCCCGTCGGCGGAATTTTCGCCGTTGACCACCGTGACCGCCGCATTGTATTGCCGCTTGAGGGTAGGCAGCACCTGCTGTAATTTTTCGCAGCCTGCTTTGGCGACCACGTCACCAATGAAAAGGACGTTCATATTCTTCTCCGTTCTATCAGACAGGGTCTCCCCTTGTCTGCCAATCATTTTGAAAAGACCGCAGTCGATGACTGCGGTCTTTGAAATTATTTTGCGTAATCCACGGCTCTGGATTCGCGGATGAGGTTGACCTTGACCTGTCCGGGATAATCCAATTCGTTTTCGATACGCTGTGCAATCTCGCGCGCCACAATGGTCATCTTAGCGTCGGAAATGACCTCGGGCTTGACTACGATGCGGATCTCGCGGCCTGCCTGAATGGCAAAGGAGCCTTCCACACCGTCAAAGGAGTTGGCAATCTCCTCCAGCTTTTCCAGACGCTTGATATAATTCTCGATATTCTCGCGTCTGGCACCGGGGCGGGCTGCCGAAATAGCATCGGCTGCCTGCACGATGCAGGCGATGACGGTTTTTGCCTCCACGTCGCCGTGGTGCGCGTGAATGGCGTGAATGACCGCCTCGGATTCCTTATACTTACGGGCAGCATCGACACCCAGCATAATATGGGAGCCTTCCATCTCGTGATCCAGCGCCTTGCCGATATCGTGCAAGAGACCGGCTCTGCGGGCAAGGGTAATATCCTCGCCAAGCTCGGCTGCCAACAGGCCGGAAATGTAAGAGACCTCCAGCGAGTGGTTGAGGACGTTCTGTCCGTAGCTGGTACGGTAATGTAATTTACCCAGCAGCTTGACCAATTCGGGATGTAAGGAGCGAACGCCGGCATCCAGCACAGCTTTTTCGCCTTCCTGCTTGATGACCTTGTCCACCTCTTTGCGGCACTTGTCCACCGCTTCCTCGATCCGTGCGGGGTGAATACGACCGTCGGTAATGAGTTTTTCCAGCGTCAGTCTTGCGACCTCACGGCGAATGGGATCAAAGCAAGAGACGGTGATGGCTTCGGGCGTATCATCAATAATGAGATCAACACCGGTGGCGGTTTCCAGCGCACGGATGTTGCGTCCCTCACGACCGATGATGCGGCCTTTCATTTCATCGTTGGGCAACGCAACCACCGAAACGGTGCATTCGGAAGAATGGTCAGCGGCACAGCGCTGAATGGCCTGTGCAATGATCTCGCGAGCCTTGGTCTCGCTTTCTTCCTTGGTACGCTGCTGATATTCGAGGATCTTGACGGCTTTTTCGTGGTCGAGCTCCTCGTCCAAATTCTTAAGCAGGAATTCCTTTGCCTGCTCTACGGTGTAACCGGAGATCCGTTCCAGCATCTCGAACTGACGCTTTTTGATCTCCTCGGCTTCATGACATTTTTCCTCAGCTTCCTTGAGTTTTTGGCTGAGCTTTTCTTCCTTGGCTTCCAGATTTTCGGTCTTACGGTCAAGGTTTTCTTCTTTTTGCTGCAATCTGCGCTCGGAACGCTGCACTTCATTGCGACGCTCACGCAGATCCTTTTCGGTCTCCTGACGCAGCTGGAAAATTTCGTCCTTTGCTTCCATCAGGGCTTCCTTTTTCTTGGCCTCGGCGTTCTTGACTGCCTCGTTGAGCATTGCGGTTGCCTGTGCTTCAGCAGAGCCGAGCACGCCTTCCGCTTTTTTCTTGCGCATCAGCATACCAATGATGTAGCCGATGATGAAAAACACAACAGCGCCGATGAGACCGCCGATCAAATATTCTTTCATTGGGGTAAGCACCTCCTATATCTGGTGTGAAACAAACGCTTTCACACACGAATGAACCGCGTTAGGCTCCAAAGAACGGATCAAGGAACTCCGTTCGGGAGTAGGGCCGCGGGACTGCCCTTCTTGCGATCAATCGGTCACGCGACTGCGGTTCGATCGCGCCGCGTACCGTCAAATGTCACAGTATTCGCCGTACTGTAACACAGATGAATCCAATCCTTTATATAATACCTTGATTTGGCTTTTTTGTCAAGCGGACAAAGTCAATTTCATCAAACATTTTCTGTATCGATGGCACGGAAAATCGGTACCCAAACAAAAAATCGGTCGTGGAAGACTCCCCGACCGATGGTATGACTTATGCTAATCTGCTCAAGTACTGACAATAGACATAGACATTCTGGATCTTTCTGGCCTCTACACCGTCATCCGCCTGAATAATAGGCTGCGTTTCCGAAGGCGTGACATACAGTTTGAAGACGATGGCGTCTTGACCCGGGCGCATATTACGGATGCGCTTGTATTGAAAATCACGTTTTGCTACCCCCAGGTAGTCAAAGATCACGGTTTCAATGTCGGGATTGCTGAAGCATTGCAGCACATCCGACTCGTCATAAATTTCCAGAATGTGCTTGGCTTCTTCAAATGTCAAGTTATCACATTTGAACTCTCCTTGATTGAGCACAGTCATGGTACTGCTGTTATCGAGCAACAACAATGGTAATGATGATTTGCGAGCATCCATAATCGGAACCCTCCTTTGTTAAAATATTACATAAGCATTATATAATACAGGCCTACTGCTTGTCAATATGTTAGAAGTAAAAAGAAAATTTCGTTTGTCGGCAGCCGAAAAATGCCGATTTTTGCTTGACAAAAGCCTCAAAAAATGATACCATAAATATAGAAATGCGTTGATGGGAAAGGAAGCCCGCACACCCGTACTCAGAGAGGCGGAGGATGCTGCAAATCCGCTGTACGGCGCCGGTTTCTACCGCTCCCGTAGCTGCTGCCGATGAGGTATGCCGTTTCCCGCGTTAAGGGGTAATGAGCGGCGGAGCGATCCGCAAAACGGGTGGAACCATGGAGCAATTACGCTTCATCCTGTTGGTTGACAACGGGATGAAGTTTTTTTCTTTTTCCGTTGTCGGATACGAAAGGAGTCAGAAGAATGATCAAAGTAACTCTCAAAAACGGCGAGGTGCGCGAATTTGCCAAGGGCATTACCGCTGCTGAAGCCGCCAAAGAAATTTCCATGGGACTATATCGCAACTGCTGTGCAGCCAAGGTCAACGGAACCGATTGTGATCTTCGCACGGTGCTGGATGCCGACTGCACGCTGGAGCTGCTGACCTTTGAGGATGAGTTTGGAAAGCGCGTGTTTCAGCACACCGCGGCACATATGCTTTCCCAAGCGGTCAAGCGTTTGTACCCCAACACCAAACTGGCCATCGGCCCTGCCATCGAAGACGGTTTTTATTATGACTTCGATGTAGAAAAGCCCTTCTCTCCCGAGGATCTGACGGCATTGGAGGCCGAGATCAAAAAGATCTGCAAGGAGGATCTGGCCTTAGAGCGCTTTCTGCTCTCCCCTGCCGATGCGGTCAAGTTTGCAGAGGATGCCGGTGAGCCGTACAAGGTAGAGCTTGCCAAAGAGCACGCCGACAAGGGCGAGGATATCTCGTTCTACCGTCAGGGTGAATTTACCGATCTGTGTGCCGGACCGCACCTTATGAGCACCGGTGCCGTCAAGGCGGTCAAGCTGACCCAATGCACCGGCGCCTACTGGCGCGGCGATGCCAACAATCGTCAGCTGTGCCGTGTTTACGGTGTTGCCTTCCCCAAGGCTTCTATGCTGGAGGAGCATTTGACCATGCTGGAGGAAGCCAAAAAGCGTGATCACAACAAATTGGGACGCGAGCTGGAGCTGTTCACCACCTCTGATCTGATCGGTCAAGGACTGCCCGTTCTGCTGCCCAAGGGTGCCCGCATCATTCAGCTGCTGCAACGCTTTGTCGAAGATGAAGAACAGAAGCGCGGCTGGTTGCTGACCAAGACTCCGCTGATGGCAAAGAGCGATCTGTACAAGGTCTCGGGACACTGGGATCATTATCTGGACGGTATGTTCGTATTGGGTGACCCGCAGGATGAAAGCAAGGAATGCTTTGCGCTGCGTCCCATGACCTGCCCGTTCCAATATCAGGCATATCTCAACCGCGCACGTTCTTACCGCGATCTGCCGCTGCGTTATAACGAGACCTCTACGTTGTTCCGCAACGAGGCCAGCGGCGAAATGCACGGACTCATCCGTGTGCGTCAGTTCACCATTTCCGAGGGCCATCTGATGTGCACCCCCGATCAATTGGAGGCCGAATTCAAGGGCTGCTTGGATCTGGCCATCTATATGCTCAAGACCTTGGGGCTGTACGAAGACGTTTCGTTCCGTTTCTCGCAGTGGGATCCCGCCGATACGCAAAAATACATCGGCACGCCGGAGCAGTGGGACGAGGCACAAGGCATCATGGAGCGTATCCTCAACGATCTTGAGGTTCCGTATAAGATCGGCATCGGCGAGGCTGCCTTCTACGGGCCCAAGCTGGACATTCAGATCCGCAACGTATACGGCAAGGAAGACACCCTGATCACCATCCAGATCGATCAGATGCTGGCAGAAAAATTCGGCATGGAATACGTGGATACCGACGGCAGCAAAAAGAATCCGTATATCATCCACCGCACCTCGCTGGGCTGCTATGAACGCACGCTTGCCCTGCTGATCGAAAAATACGCAGGCGCCTTCCCCACTTGGTTGGCACCCACGCAGGTTAAGATTCTGCCCATCAGCGATCGCCAGATGGACTACGCCAAAGAAGTCAAGGCTCAATTGGATGCCGCAGGACTTCGCGTTGAGCTTGACACCCGCAACGAAAAGATCGGCTACAAGATCCGCGAAGCACAACTGCAAAAGGTGCCCTATATGCTGATCGTGGGCGACAAAGAGGTAGAAAACAATGCGGTTTCGGTGCGCGCCCGCAAGGACGGAGATCTGGGCTCCATGAGTGTAGAAGCCCTGCGCGACCGTCTGTTGGACGAGGTCAAAAACCACACGCTCAACTATTAATTTCCCGAAATTGACCGGACAGAAATTTCTTCTGTCCGGTTTTCTTTATCCTTTTTCATCCCTGAAAATTCTCTGCTTTCAAGCTGCCGAAAAGGAAAATATTACAGTCTGTATTGTTGTCACATTGTTTATCAAACTAAAAAAAGAGTTTCAAACAGTTTCAACAGGTTTTCAACATAATTTTGGTGAAAACAGGGCTGATTTTGCAGGCAAAACCCGATTTTCGACAAAAAAACTGCCATTTTACTGTTGAAAACTCTGTTGAAAGTGTTAATACTTTTAGTATAGGGTGATATTTTTAACAATCATTTTTTGAAAAATAAAGGCGAAAAGAGCAAAAAATTAGCCTTTTCCGAATCACGCGGAAAAGGCTAATTTCACTTGAAATGAAAAAAACAACCACCCAATTGCTTGGATGGTTGTTTGTGTCGGCATTGACCTATTTTCCCGGGCCGCTTCCAGCCAAGTATTTTCGGCACTGTTGAGCTTAACTACCGTGTTCGGGATGGGAACGGGTGGACCCTCAACGT
>JAFQKX010000013.1 GCA_017414705.1 Clostridia bacterium | reverse complement strand
TAGGTCAGGGTCTCAACCTTAGCGATGATATCGCCGATACCAACCTCGGTAACGTTGGTCATAACGTCGGAACGAATGTTGATGTTGTAGAGCTTTGCAGGGTTAAACTGCTGAGCTCTGTTGTGACGGGCACCGAAAACAGCATCAAAGCCGTAACCATCGGTTACATCTCCCTTGTAGACGGTGGGATACACCTTGACAACGTTCCAACCGTTCTGCAGAGAAGCAAACGGAACATTCACGATATTGGTGTTATCCATCACAGCATCGCGCCAATCGAGCTGCTGAGAATCGGTGGAGTTGAAGAACATGGTGACGTTACCGTCAGCAGCCGCAGTTGCGCTCTTCTGTACCCAGATCTTAACTTCCAGATATTTTGCATCGCTGATGTCAACAGGATTGGTGCCGTAGAAACGCTGCACGTAGGGGTCAGCCGTACCGCTAGCATTGGCCTTCATCCATGCCTTGTAGGTGGTGTTGCCGGAGGTCTTCTCGACCAAGCTTTCAGCAGTGTTCTTACCGCCGTTGCCGTTCAAAATAGCCCATGCGCTGGCAAAAGTTCCAACATCAGCAGCGGTCGTGCCGATGACGGTAACGTCTTTGATGGAAGCAGTTGCCTTGGTTCTGACAGAATAGATTGCACCAATAGCTACAGCAGTTGCGGCACCGCCACGGCTCAACACTCTGAAGTTGGTCAGGTTGGACCAATCCACATTGGTACCGTCAGCCATGTTGATTTCGACTTTATTCCAGCCGTCTTGCAAATCTCCGGTGTTAACGGTTTTATCCCAAAACGCTGCAAGAGCAGCATCGGCCGCTTTAACACCGAAACCACCTTCACCGCCGTCAGCCTGGTCACCCACGCCGGAAATAAACTGGAAGAGGAGGGAGCGGGTTCCGCCGCCCTTTTGGACGTAGACCCAAACAGCAATCTTACCGTCGGTCTTGGTCAGATCCAAGCCGCCCTTGTAACAAGCAGAGACAATCACGTGGTCGCCTGTGTTTGTAACTTGAGAGTCCACATAACCGCCGCGGGCACCGCTTTCGCTGTCCGCATAAGTATTGTAGGGAGTTGCCTTGTTAAGGCTACCTGTGAGACCAGGTGTCCAAGGCTTGTTGCTGCCGATAGCAGCATTGTAGGAATTGTACAGCTCGTTATCATCTTTAGCACCGAGCAAGTACACTTTTTCCGTCTCTGCGCCGGCGACAAGCTCAGCCGAAGACGGGATCGCTACCAGCAGCATTGTGACGCACAATGCCACGGCAATAACGATCGCAAGAATTTTCTTGGTCATAATATTTCCTCCTTGAAATTTTTTGCTCGTTTGGAGCAAATTTGGAATTTTGGATGTACTTACAGACTATACATCGCGTTACATGACAATTATAGTCTTTACAACCCGAAAAAGCAAGACAATAGCAAACTTAAAGTAGACAATTGTTATCTTGTTTGGCGAATTTGTTCAATATTTTGAAAAATCTTCCGTTTTTTTCGCCGCGCTTTGCCAATTTTGCAAGCTTTTTGTGAGTTGCGGGACGTTGAGAGAACCCGCCGCAGGCAAGACGCTTTCGCTTGCGGTAAACCAAGACGAACAAGAGTAGCTGTGCCAAAAAGGTGATTGCCCATGAAATCGGATAAGAAATAAAAAGGCCTTGCAGGGTATGATACTGCGGGATCTGAAAAACGGTATAGATCCATCCCACCCGCATCCCGCAGACACCGATGAGGGTGATGAGCATAGGAACAAAGGAGGTTCCCATACCGCGGATCACGCCCGTAATCACGTCCATCAAGCCGCAGAGGAAATAAGGCAATCCGATATAGGCCATGCGCAGCGTCCCGTAATACAGCGCCTGCTCGGAGTCGGTAATGTATAAGGAAAGAAGGGGGCGGGCAAGCAAATAGATACCGGCGCCAAGCACCAGGCCCGCAATCCCGACGCTCATCAGGCAAATTGCTGCGATCTTTTTGACACGGTCGTACTGCTTTGCTCCAACGTTCTGCCCCGTATAGTTGAGAGCAGTCTGATGGAAGGAATTCATAGCAATATATGCAAAGCCCTCAATATTGCCTGCGGCGGCATTGCCCGACACGACGGCAGAACCGAAGGAATTGACAGAGGATTGAATCAGAACGTTGGAAAGTCCGAAGCTGACACCCTGCAATCCGGCAGGCAGGCCGATACGGAGAATTCGCTTGAGGATGCGCAAATCGATGCGCATTTGCTTGAGAGTCAGGCGGCAAGCATCCTTACGGCGCATAAGCGCGATCAGCACCAAAATGGCCGAAACAAATTGCGAGGTTGCGGTTGCAAGGGCAACGCCGGCAACGTCTAAATGCAGTACCGCCACAAAAAAGACGTTGAGCAGAACGTTGAGCACACCTGCAATGGTGAGATAATACAAAGGCTGCTTGGTCTCACCTGCGGCACGCAGGATGGCAGAGCCGAAATTATACACCATATTTGCCACCATACCGCAGAAAAACAGTTGCATATATAAGGTAGAAAGCGGGAGGACGTCGTCGGGCGTACTCATCCACGTCAGCAGCGGTTTGGCACAAAAAACACCAACGGCGGTCAGCAGTAGGCCGCTGATGCAGGCCGCCGGAATGGCGGTATGCACGGTACGGCGGACGATATTGTCATCTTGGGCGCCAAGGCCTTGCGCCGTTGTAACACCGACGCCAACCGAAAGCCCGATAAACAGCGTAATAATCAGATTGGCGAGAGAGCTTGTAGCACCCACGGCGGCAACCGAAATACTGCCGCAAAAGCGACCGACCACCACCAGATCGGCGGCATTGAACAGATTCTGCAGCAAGCCGCTGAGGATAATGGGGACGGTATAGCGCAGGATCCCTGAAAGCAAGGGCCCCTTGCACAGATCCAGACTGCGTTTACGGTGGCGGTTGAGCACCTTTTCACCGGTCATGTTCTCGCTTCCTTTCCGAACGGTCAATTCAACTCAATATTATAGATTTTCGCCCGGCTTTGTCAAGCGGATTTCAGGAATTTGGAAGCATAAAAATTTCCGCTTTTTGAAGGCCGATGAAAATTTGCGGTTTTCGGGCGGGATTGGATTGACAAACGAGTCGGTTATTGGTAAAATAATGCTGTTGTCTTTTATTATGAATTTGAAATTCGGAGGAATTTTTTATGGCTGACAAGATTCAAATGAAAACGCCGTTAGTTGAGATGGACGGCGACGAAATGACCCGTGTGATCTGGCAAATGATCAAGGACATCCTGATCCTGCCGTACGTGGATCTGAAAACCGAGTATTACGATCTTGGGTTGGAATACCGCAATGAGACCAACGATCAAGTCACGGTGGATTCTGCAGAGGCCACCAAGCGTTTGGGTGTTGCCGTCAAGTGCGCCACCATTACCCCCAACGCGGCACGCATGACCGAGTACGATCTCAAGGAAATGTGGAAATCCCCCAACGGCACCATTCGTGCCATTCTGGACGGCACGGTGTTCCGTACCCCCATTTTGGTCAGGGGCATCACCCCCTACATCCCCACCTGGACCAAGCCGATCACCATTGCGCGTCACGCTTACGGTGACGTTTACAAAAATACTGAGATGCAGGTGCCTGCCGGCAGCCGTTGCGAATTGGTCTGCACCGACAAGGACGGTAACGAGGTGCGCTCGCTGATCCATGAGATGGGCGATACCGACGGGATCATTCAAGGTATGCACAACACCGACAAGTCGATTGCAAGCTTTGCAAGAAGCTGCTTTAACTACGCATTGGATGAGAAAAAGGATCTGTGGTTTGCAACGAAGGACACCATTTCCAAGAAATACGATCATCGCTTTAAGGATATTTTTGCCGAGCTGTACGAAGCCGAATATAAAGAAAAATTTGAGGCGGCGGGTATCGAGTATTTCTATACCCTCATCGACGATGCGGTTGCCCGTGTCATCCGTTCCGACGGCGGTTACATTTGGGCTTGCAAAAACTATGACGGCGACGTTATGAGTGACATGGTGGCAACGGCATACGGCTCGCTTGCCATGATGACCTCGGTATTGGTCAGCCCCGAAGGCATTTACGAATACGAAGCGGCGCACGGCACGGTGCAGCGTCATTATTACAAGCACCTCAAGGGCGAGGAGACCTCCACCAACAGCGTGGCGACCTTATTTGCCTGGACCGGCGCGTTGCGCAAGCGCGGCGAGCTGGACGGTCTTGCCGATCTGGTTGAGTTTGCCAACCGTTTGGAGAAAGCCACCATCGACACCATCGAGGACGGCGTCATGACCGGCGACCTGTATCTGCTTTCTACTTTAGAAAACAAGAAAAAGGTCAACACCGAAGACTTCCTGCGCGCCATTGCAGAGCGTCTGTAAGAATAACACAATGGGAATGAGCCATACTAAACGTATGGCTCATTGTTAGGAGGAGACCCCATGGTCAACGATTTTGAGATCTTTGATTTTCACACGCACGTTTTTCCCGATGCCATTGCTCCACGCGCAATCGCGGGCTTGGAGCAGACCAGCGGTATGATAGCACAGACCGATGGCACCAAAAACGGTTTATTGGACGCCTTGCGGGACAGCGGCACGGATCACGCCGTGATCCTGCCGGTCGCCACCAAGGCAAGCCAATTTGAATCGGTCAATCGGTTTGCCAAAGAGTTGGACGCCTTACCGAACGTCACCTGCTTTGCGGGATTTCATCCCGACTGCGAGCAGCCCGAGCAGAAATTGACAGCTCTCAAGCAAGCCGGCTTCAAGGGTATTAAGCTGCATCCCGATTATCACGACTGCTTTGCAGACGACGCGCGGTACGTGCGCATCGTGGACTGCTGCATTGACCTGGGGTTATACGTAACCTTTCACGCAGGGTACGATCCCCTCTACCCCAACACCATCCACGCCGATACCGAGCATCTGTGCCGTTTATTGGATGCGGTACACGCCGAGCAGAGACCCACGCAAATTATTTTGGCGCATTTAGGCAGCTTTAAGCATCCCGAGCGCAGTTTGAATCATTTGGTAGGGCGCAACGTATTTTTTGACACCTCCTGCTATGCCGTCGGCTGGACGGCTGAGCAGATCAAAACGTTGATTGCCCGTCACGGTTCCGACAAGATCTTATACG
>JAFQKX010000012.1 GCA_017414705.1 Clostridia bacterium | reverse complement strand
CGCCCATGCGAACGAGGCAAGAATGAACGAAGTCCTCGGAACACTGGACGTACTGAAGAATCATCCAATCGACTACGATGACAGCGTAACCCGAAAGCTCGTCGACTGCATCAAGGTGGTATCCAAAAACGAACTGCTCGTCATCTTCAAGGGCGGCATTGAAAAGACAATACGGATGGAATAAGGAGATGGTGAAATGCTCGTGCGTTCACTCATATACGGCTGGGGGTTCGATTTTATGCGACCCTTCCAGAAGAACACCTTTGTCGATTGACAAAGGTGTTCTTTTTGCGATATCCTCTGTGGACAACTTGCTGTGAAAACTGAGGTTTTCGAATGGTATAAACATGGATTTTATTTTGAAATCTCGCATAGTATAAAGCGGGAAGGGGGAGGCTGCTTATGAAAGAAGCACCCTATCAACGAACAGCCGCCGTTGCATACGCCCGAAAATGGGCGCTCGGACGCAATCCTGCCTATTATGATTTTCAAAATATCGGCGGGGACTGCACGAATTTTGCATCGCAATGCCTGTTTGCAGGTGCCAATGTGATGAATTTTACACCCGATATCGGATGGTATTACCGCTCACTTTCCAATCGTGCCGCTGCATGGAGCGGGGTGGAATATCTGTACAAATTCCTGATCGGTAACCGTTCGGTGGGTCCCTATGCCCACGAAGCCTCACGTCCGGAGATACAACAAGGTGATTTGCTGCAGTTAGGGAACGGTTCAGGACATTTTTATCATACGCTGGTGGTTACCCAAACACAACCCGAACTACTTGTTTGTGCGCATACCTATGATGCGTTGGATAAACCGCTAAACTCTTATTACTACACAGATATTCGTTTTTTGCATATCGACGGCGTGCGCGTTTGGTGAAACGGAAAAGGTCGCAACACGGTGCGTTGCGACCTTTTTTGATTTAGTTGTGTAAATACCATTCATCTGCAAACGGCATTACAAAGCTGTGATCTCCGCTGACGTGCTCCTTACGCCAATAGGTGCCTTGCTGCTCGTCTCGAATCAATTCCCATCCATCCTCGATGATAGGGGTGAAGTCCGAGCACAAGCCATCGCACACCTCGGCGGTTTCTGCACAATAAGCTTCCGGGAAATAGCAGACGGTTGCATCTTTAAGACCCTTGACTAAAATACTGCGTCGGTATTTGGCGTTGACCGGCGGGGCCTCGTGACAGGAGATGACGCCGCCGTTTTGTCGGACGAAAATACGGCACTCGCGATGCTCGCAGCGGTTGAACCGATAGCAAGCGCCCTGTTCGGTCAGCTCGGTTTCTCCGCCGTTCAAAATGGGGGCACCCAGCGGGAAATTCAAATAAGTGTCGGTGGTCGTATCGGGATTATAAACCGACCAGAAAAATCCGTTTTTGTTACGTGCAATGGTCATTGCAGGCGGCTTTGGCGCCGAGGGCTTGCATGCAAAATTGATGCAGTATCCCGTTTGACCCAGCTGCTTGCGAATAGCATCGGGAGAATCGGTAATATCTACCGTCAAAAATCCGCATTCGGAAACGGTAGTGAGCCGTTCTTTGCTGCCGTAGCAGATTACCTTTCCGCCTTGCTGCACGAATTTTTGCAGCTGCTGCGTTACCGCAGGATTCTCGGGAACAGGGGAGACTAAAACGGATTTTTGATAGACTGACAGATCGTGTAATAAAAAATTATCGGTGGAGACTACGCAGTTAAGCGGAAAGCCGTGGTTGATGGCTTGGCTGATATAGGTGTCTCCGTAATACATTTCATACAACTGTTCACGTGAATCGGCAGTCGTGTATTCCCGCATTGGGTATACCCAAACCAGCGGAGCGGGCTCGTCTGCAGCATCCTTCTCTGCCTTGAGCAGATGCGGTAACGGCTCGTAAACACAACTGTCAGGCATGTCCCCAAACGAGTTGTCAATGGACAGAATATTGAGCAGCTCTGCGTTTTGCACCTTACCGTTCGCATCCATGCGGGAGATGGCCATCGGCAGATAAATATCGGTGGGCTGACCGTCGTAACGGTCGTACCACGGCGAGTTGAGCCACCACGGATCGTGGATGTAATAACGGAACAAAAATTCATCACCCGGTAATTCACAGATGCGGGTCATATGTCCCATGATCTCAAGACCGAAGTGGTCGTTGAGCGCAGCCCAAGGGGAGTTGGGCGGGGGAACGATGTTGAATCCACCGCGATAGATGTCATACAGAGGAACGCCGTCACTCGCGTAATCAATTCCCACCGAGTTGTTGGTGCCGCGGGTATGAAGCTCAATATCGGGACAACCCTCGCGGAATAAACGCCAGAATTCAAATACCTTTTCTCGCGTTTCCGTCAGCTTTTCGGGATAAAAATCCTTGCCGTCAAAGACTTTTCCGGTCGTGTCCCACGGATTTGCGCTAAAGCCGAGCCCGTTGGACAACCACAGATAATCAAATCCCATATCCTTCAAAAAGCAGTTCGCCTGCTTGCCAAGGAAAAGTCCCAGCGGAGTTTGATCGGGAATGCCGTTGGGATACGCGGCGTATACACGGTCATCTCTGTTGAGCAGCGCAGTAGAATCCACAAAGCCACAGGTATCCAGCGTTGAACCGCATGAGATTTCCTTGTGACGGTTGTATTTAAAGTCGGAGCGGGCAAATTCCGGCCCGATGTCAAAGGTCTCGCCCACGCGAACAGTTGCCGCAGGAAAGGCTTTTTTGCCTTCCAGCTTCAATTGCTCGATGACCGTCTTGAGGATACGGTAGGTCATGACCGGCGGAGTTTTTCTGTATTTGCGCTTTTTTTCGTGCAGGCTGCGTGCGGGATCGTCGCTTTTGTCCCACTCGTCCAAATTAGCGGTCCCGATGTAATACGCCCATTCAAACTCATCGTCTAAGCTTCCTGCGTAGTCGAGTAGCTCGCTGCCGTCACCGACCCAAAGCATCACGTTGATGTTCGGGCGGTTTTTGAGCAGCGGGCGCCATTGCTCAT
>JAFQKX010000011.1 GCA_017414705.1 Clostridia bacterium | reverse complement strand
GAAAGGACCTTTCAAGGAAGGAGGGCTGTGTATGGACAGTGGCACCGCCAGCTACCGCCGTTTCCGCATCGACGGCGATGAAAGCGGCTTGATCGAGATCATCAAGACCTACCGCGACGGACTCATTCTGTACCTCAACGGCTTTGTCAGCAATCTGCAGACCGCCGAAGAATTGGCCGAGGACACCTTCGTGCTTTTGGGTACCAAAAAGCCGAAGGACAAGGGCACAGCCTCCTTCAAAACGTGGCTGTACACCATCGGCAGAAACATTGCCATCAACCACCTGCGGCGCAGGGCGCGGCATCACGAGATATCCATCCACGACTGCCCGGAGCTCACCGCCGAGGAGGAGACCCTGGAATCCCGCGTCATACAAGAAGAAAGACGCATCGCGGTGCACAGGGCATTAAAACAACTGAAACCGGAGTATCATCAGGTGCTTTGGCTGGTCTATTTTGAGGATTTCAGCAACAAGGAGGTTGCCGCCGTGCTCAAGACCTCTGTACACAACGCCGAGACCCTTGTGTACCGCGCCCGTAAAGCACTGAAAGCACAGTTAGAAAAGGAGGGCTTTATTTATGAAAAGCTATGACCAGACCGTCGACGCGGTCTTTGACCGCATCCGCGACTACAACGTGAAGAAGAAGCGCCGCACCGTCCTCGCCTGCCGCATCACCGCCGCCTGCTGCGCGGTGTCCCTGCTGGGGGGCAGCATGTGGTATTTGAACCGTCCCACCCACGATATCCCCGGCAGCGTTCCCGACGATACCCCTCAGACCACAACCGCCACCAAAAAACCGCTCATCGTTGTAGATACCGAAGACACCATTGGTTCGAACAATCCCCAAGGTGACTCTGACGGCTATATTCCCAATTCGTTTGAGGAAACACCCATCAAGCAATCCATTTCTCCCTCATTACAAGAAAAAATGGAGCAACATCGTAACGATGACGTTATATACGCCGTTATTGCAGAAATTCTCATTACAAGGAACGATATCGATCATTTTAATAATACCAGCGGATTTACCGAAACCAACAAGGAAATGATTCAATTGTCTGAAAAACTTTGGGAGGCTTATACGGCGTATGTAGATGCGCCTCCCGAAGATCCGACCCAAAAATATTCTACCGTTCCCACGCCTGAAAAACTCGCCGACTATTACGCCATTCGTGAAAAATATTTAGAACTGCTCACAAAATTATATGGCAATGTAGACGAAATCGAAAATAAGGCCATTCGTAGCCGGACACAGGAAAGCCTTGCCCACCTTGCCTATCAAGATGCTATGGTAGAGTGGCGTACTTTCATCAGCACCACTGACGTCATTACCGACGAAGCACGCTTGCCGTATATAATGAAGATTAGCCAGACACACGAGGACATCAAAACCTTCGTCAACAAATGCGATTCTCTACGCACCCAGATGTTGAATGAATACTTAACCCTGCTTCGCAGTGAGCGGTTCGCCTCTTTGACGGCGTTTTGCGATACTGCACCGATCGAGTTCACATCCGACACCCTTACCGGCTACTACGTGGAATTGAGTGCCGATGCCATCAACTCCTTGGCTGAAAACGGCTACTATTCTTTCCGTATGGCTTCTCCCGACGGATCGGTCGAAGCCGACTGGTACAATGCTGGGTTTTGAATAAGTCAAACGGATAATCGTTACAGCCACAATTGTTGAACAAAAAGCCTCCGCAGACAATGGTCTGCGGAGGCTTTTTTTACTTAAAAGAAGGTCATCTGGCTGGTCTCGGGGATGCCGCCCGTGACGCCCAGGTCACGAAGGGACTGCAGCACCGCCTTGGTGATGCCGGTGCGCTGCTGCAGGTCGTCGCAGGAGATGTACGGGTCGGCAGAGTCGGCCTGCTCGTACATACTCTTGGCCGCCGCCTCGCCCAGACCCGCAATGGCACTGAAGGGCAAGCGAATCTTACCGTCCTCCATCTTAAACTGATACCAATGGGACTTATACAGGTCCACAGGCAGGAATTCCACCCCGCGGAGCATGGCCTCGTACACCACGTGTAAGAGTTCGGCGGTGTCCTGATCCTTTTGCGAGGCCTCCTTGCCCTGCTCGCGGATGTTGTCCATCACGAACTTGACCTTGTCGATGCCGCCCTGCACCGTCTCCGCGTCAAAGTCACCGCCGCGACCCGTCAGGAACGCCGCGTAGTACTCGGCAGGATAATGCACCTTAAACCACGCCACGCGCAATGCCGCAATGACGTAGGCCGCCGCGTGAGCCTTGGGGAACATATACTTGATCTTCATGCAAGAGTCGATGTACCACTCGGGCACGCCGTGCTCCCGCATGGCGGTCAGGTGCTCCTCGGTCAGCAGCTTGGTAGCCTTACCCTTACGCACAATTTCCATGATCTTGAAAGCCATCTTGGGCTGCAATCCCTTGTGCATCAGGTACACCATGATACTGTCACGGGTACCGATAACGGTGGAAATATCGCAGGTGCCTGCCTTGATCAGCTCTTGCGCGTTACCCAGCCACACGTCGGTGCCGTGGGTAAGTCCCGAGATCTGAAGCAGATCGGCAAAGTTTTTGGGCTTTGCATCAACAAGCACCTGCTGCAGG
>JAFQKX010000010.1 GCA_017414705.1 Clostridia bacterium | reverse complement strand
GCTACTGCCGTTTTAACAAACCCTTGTCTCGCTTTTCGATAAACAAACAAGAAAACGATCAACAAAGCAACTGCATCGATCACACAAGTCACCGCGACCCCTCCATTTCCTATCTGTCTATATTTACGCAAGAAAACGGTTTAAAATGACGCTTTATCCAACATGGATGCACCCATCACAATCGCCTTTGCACCGCAAGCAATCAACTGCGTGCTGTCGGGATTGATCTCTGTGGATTTTTCCCCTTTTCCGTTCAGCGGAATACGAGATGCCGATCCTTTGGATAAGACAAATAAATACCGATTACTGCACGCAATAGAAAGTGCCGGTTCAGAATATTCCCGTTCCATACAAACGGTGCCCGTTTCATCAATAACAACCAACATATGGTTATTTGCATCATGGTATCGTGTAAGCAACAATGCAGTATGAGATGAATTGGTGTTATCAAACGATACAAGTTGCTCTGCATGATAGGGATATGACTTCGTTTTTCCGTCAGCATCCATCACAAAATAACCGTTGTCCGTGACGGCACCCAGGGAATTTTCGTGCAACCACGAAAGACTCAACAAAAACGAACCGGAAAGTTCAGCTTTTGTTAACGGCTCTTTTTCGGTTACCGAGAACACTTTGAGTCGGATCAAATACTCTCCGCCCTGCGCCTTGACTTCTCCGACGCCGATGCGGCGACCGTTTGGAGACAACGCCAAAGACGTAATATAGCATTCCGAAGATTTAAACTGAAACTTCTTCTTACCGTTGGCACCGTATACCGTGACAACACTCACATATTCTTCAGAGTAAGTGGAGATTGCAAAAGATCCGTCATCCCCTACCGTAGCGGTAATGATATCCCCTTGCGCTTTATCCTCGTATAAAACACCCGTTCGATTGAGCACCATATACTTTGCTCCGCTGCGATCATACACGATCATACGCGAGGCGGAAGTACTGATAGCGGGATTTTGATAGGTGTGTTGCTGGGTATAAACAAGTTTTCCGGATGAGGTATAGCAAAAAACAGAACTGTCTGTCAATAAAACCGCATCCGACCCGCAAGAGCGCAGTTCTGAATAAGCGGTAGAAGATCTTTGAATCGGGAATCCGCCGGAACGACCGATTCCTGCAAAAAACACCTTCGTTCCTTCGATCAAGCCTGCAGGGGCTAAAAGATTTAACACGGCTATCAAAACAAGAAACACCGAAATGGCGGAACACAAAACGATCGCTTGCGTTTGACGATTTCTTTTTCCGCCGCGGATCAATTTAAATTTGGATGCGGAAGAATCAGGACGCTCCCCTTTCTTTTCAGAATCCAGGGCATCAAAAACGACCTCGCGGTCTTGAGATACACGCGGTGTTCCCTTTTTGTCTTTATTCTTTTGAAAGATTGAAGTGGCAGACTGTGTGCGACCGCGCAGTACGGATTCCTCGCGTTGTTTTTCATCCGTTTGTTTGGAATTTGCAGAAGAATTCTTTTGCTTTTTCTGCAATTTCTTTTGAATGGCTTGATTTCGTTTTTGTTCTAACTGCTGTAGCTTTTCCTGCTTTTGGGGGCTTTTTTCTTGTTGGCGCAGTTGTTTTTTGTCCGAATCCTGCTCAGGTCCCTTTTGCTTTTTATTTGTTTTCGCAAAAAGAACGTTTGCCTCCGGCTCCTGTTCATTTGGACGCAACATTCTGTCACCACCCTTTCTGCTTTGTAATGTTCGAAGGATTTATTTTAAAGCCGGGTTCTCATAAAACACCCGATTGAGCCACAAACCATTCGCCGGAGCCGTCACTCCCGCTCCGGCTCTGGAGCAAGAGGCAATGAGACCCGACATCTCATTCGGTTGTTTTTTTCCTTGCGCAACCGACAACAGGGTTCCTGTCATAATGCGCACCATATTGTATAAAAATCCGTCTGCCGTAACATAGAAACGAACCTCGTCTCCGTCGCGCTCCACGCGGGCTTCCGATACCGTTCGTACGGTATCGTGCATTTTTCCGCCGACCGAACAAAATCCGATAAAATCGTGACGACCCAAGAAGTGCTGTGCCGCTTCATTCATGCGATCGACATCCATTTGGTAAGGATAGAAATACCAACCTCGATCATGAAACGGATCGCGAAACCGACCGTTATAGATCTGGTAAACATATTGCTTGGCAACACAAGAATAACGCGCATGAAAATCATCCGAGACCTGCTTACAAGCACCGGCGGCGATATCATCCGGCAGATTGCGATTCATTGCCAAAATCAAATGATCCAGTTCAATGATATGATCGGTATCAAAATGAAAGCAGTACTCTCTTGCATGCACTCCCGCATCGGTCCTGGAGCATCCGTGGATATCCGGGCGGCTCTGCAACACCTGCTGTAGCGCATCCTGAACGACACTCTGCACGGAGGTTGCGTTTTTTTGCACCTGCCAACCGTGATATTGGCTGCCGTCATATCGAATTGTGACCAACAATCGTCTCATACATTACATTCTCCGTAACAAGATCAGCCCGACCAATAATAGTACAAAAACCGTAATTGCCACGCCGTCGCGCCAGCTCAACCGCATCACACGCAGACGGGTGCGCCCGTCTCCGCCGTGATAACACCGACATTCCATGGCATCCGCCAATTCAGCGGCACGGCGAAACGCCGAGATCAGTAAGGGAATCAGGATCGGGAGCAACGCCTTGATACGACGCAACAGATTACCCGATTCCAAATCAGCACCGCGCGCCTTCTGTGAATTCATGATCTTGTCGGTTTCTTCGATCAAGGTCGGAACAAAGCGCAACGCGATGGACATCATCATAGCCAAAGAATGAATATCCAACCGCAACCATTTAAGCGGTGACAAAAGGCTTTCAATAGAATCGGTCAACACGGTTGGCGACGTCGTATTGGTCATAATCGCGCTGGAAATAATGAGCAGTAAAATACGCACCGCCATAAACAACGCCGTCTGTACGCCGTTGGTGGTCACAGATATATGACTGCCGATTTTAAATAAAACGGTACCGCCATCGGTATAAAACAAATTAAAAGCAGCCGTGATCAATAATACGGGAATGATCGCACGCACGTTTTTTAAATAGGTTTTGATCGGAACGCGGGTCGCCGCAATAAAGAAGAACAGGCTGATGGCGCAAATCAGTAACGACGCAGCGTTGGTTGCCAAAAACAGAAAAACGATAAAAGCAATCGTCAATACGATCTTGACGCGTCCGTCCATTTGGTGCACAAAAGAACGAACGGGATAAAATTGTCCAAAGGAGATTCCGTCAACCATGGTGCACCCTCCCTTGACAAAGCTGAGAAAGAGCTTTCACGCCGTCATCAACCGTATAGATTCCTTTTCCGACGTCAATCCCCTGCTCCTTCAAGCGCAAAAAGATCTCTGTCACAGCAGGAATGTTAAGCCCAAGCTCTTTCAAACGAGCATACTGCGAAAAAACGTTAGGTACCGTATCAAACAGTTCCACTTTCCCTTGATTCATTACCAAAACACGATCTGCAATGCTTGCAATGTGTTCCATGCTGTGAGAAACAAAGATAACGGCGGCTCGAGTCTCGCATCGATAGCGTTCAATCAGATCCATCACCGTTTTTCTTCCCTGCGGATCAAGTCCTGCCGTAGGCTCGTCCAACACCAAAACATCGGGGCGCATTGCCAATACACCGGCGATAGCGACTCTTCTTTTCTCGCCGCCGGACAGATCAAACGGGGATTTTTGCAGAATTTCATTGGGAATTTCCAGCCGCTCTGCCGCTTCCCGCACGCGTTCTTCGATCTCCTGCTCGGAAAGTCCCATATTACGCGGTCCATACCCAATGTCCTTTTGGCAGGTCTCGTCGAACAACTGATATTCCGGATACTGAAACACCAAGCCTACACGAAATCGGACCGAACGGATCTCCTTGGGGCGTTCCCAAATATCGACACCATCTACCAAAACACGTCCGGAGGTAGGACGGATCAAACCGTTGAAATGCTGCACCAAGGTGGACTTTCCGCTGCCGGTATGCCCCATGATACCAATGATCTCGCCCTTTTCAATAGAAATATTAACATGGTCCAACGCCGTTTTTTCATAAGGCGTAGACTGACCGTAAATATAAGTTAATTGTTCGGTAGTAATGAAAGCCAAGACTTATTTCTCCTTGAGCATTTTACTGATGGCAGCTACAGCCTGTTCCACCGTCAGCACTTCCTTATCGATCGGAAATCCTTCCTGAATCAACCGATGCGTCAATTCTGTCGGCTGTGGTAGCGATAATCCGGCATCACGAATCAACTGCGGCTGTGAAAACACAGCCTGCGGCGTAGAATCAGCCGTAATTTGACCGTTTTTCATCACGATCACGCGATCAGTCTTCGCCGCCTCTTCCATATGATGCGTAATCAAAATAACCGTCATTCCCTGTTCGCGGTTCAAACGGCGAACGGCAGATAAGACCTCTTCGCGCCCCTTGGGATCAAGCATAGCAGTCGGCTCATCCAAAATCAGAATCTGCGGTCTCATTGCCAAAATTCCCGCGATGGCGATCCGCTGCTTTTGACCTCCCGAAAGCTTATACGTAGCGTGATTGCGATATTCCTGCATATCTACCGCCAAAAGTGC
This sequence comes from Clostridia bacterium, assembly GCA_017414705.1. Taxonomy (GTDB): domain Bacteria; phylum Bacillota; class Clostridia; order Oscillospirales; family Acutalibacteraceae; genus RGIG1913. Next base: position 22,750 of record JAFQKX010000010.1, on the reverse strand, counting down.
TTCGTCCACTCTTTTTTGTAATTCATCGCGTGGCAGTCCGAGATTTTCGGGACCAAACGCGATTTCCTCTTCCACCACGGTCGTAACCAATTGGTTATCCGGGTTCTGAAATACCAATCCTACACGGCGTCGGACTTCCAATTCATTCTTTTCATCCCGTGTATTGAGACCATCTACCAGAATGGGGCCGCTGTCTTGATCGGGTTGATATAATCCGTTGAGCAATTTGGCAAGTGTGGATTTTCCCGACCCGTTGTGGCCGAGAACACAAACAAAACTGCCGCGCTGAATCTCAAGCGAAAAATCCTTGAGTACAGGTATCAGCTCACCGTTATCATCCTCGTAAGAATAATTCACATGTTGTAAAGAAAGAATCGTTTCCATGAAATATCCTTCCGTTGTCTTTAATCTTCATTACGCCAGATGCAGGTAGCGCCGCAGGGCAAGACCAGATCCGTATGGCTGACTGGAATGCCGATCTCGTCGGAATACACCCGACCGCCCAGTCTTGAAACCAAGACGATGCGCATTAAGTATTCCATAACAGAGGCAGACAGTCCCGTTGTATAAGAATTCAAGATCACAAATCCGGAATCGTGATCGAGCAGCTTAACGCATTCCTGAAGAAAGCCAAACAAAGCCTCCTCCAACTGCCAAACCTCTCCTCCCGGTCCGCGCCCGTAAGACGGAGGATCCAGAATAATACCGTCGTAACGATTTCCGCGACGCTGCTCGCGCTGAATAAACTTGAGGCAATCATCCACAAGCCAACGCACCGAGCCATCCTGAACACCGCTGCTGACGGCGTTTTCCTTGGCCCAGGAAACCATACCCTTGCTAGCGTCCACGTGCGTCACCGAAGCCCCTGCTTTGAGGGCTGCTACGGTTGCAGCGCCGGTATATGCGAACAAATTGAGCACTTTGATCTGACGCTGTTTTGCTGCGGAATCTTCCTCAATCATCTGTCGCAAAAGATCCCAGTTGACTGCTTGCTCCGGAAACAGTCCGGTATGCTTGAAATTCATGGGCTTGATGCGAAAAGTGAGATCGCCGCGCGAAACCGACCAATCCTGCTCGATCGGCCGATAATATTCCCAATTTCCTCCCCCGGTCTTGGAACGATGATAGCGAGCGTGCGCTTTTTTCCAAAGCGGGTGGTTTTTCGGTGTTTTCCAGATCACCTGAGGATCAGGACGAATCAAAACGATATCACCCCAGCGTTCCAGACGTTCTCCGTCGGAGGTGTCCAACAATTCATAATCCCATGAATCGGTAAAATTTCGCACAAAAATTCTCCCTTAAATTAAGCGTTCACGCACGACCTCGGCAATTTCCGAAGCGATGCGCTCGATCTGTTGTTTGTCAATTCCCTCTACCATTACGCGGATCAAAGGCTCCGTACCGGAAATACGCACCAAAATGCGTCCGTCGTCACCCAGTTCCTTCTCTGCCGTCGCGATAGCCAGTTTGATTTCCTCATCATCGTCAAACCGAGCCTTTCCGATCGCCGAGACCTTAACGTTGATCATGGTTTGCGGATATTTGGTCATTTCGGCTGCCAACTCAGAAAGCTTTTTGCCGGTTTTTTTCAAAATAGAAAGCAGCTGGACTGCGGTCAACTGACCGTCTCCGGTGGTGGCGTAGTCGTGGAAAATAATATGACCGGATTGTTCGCCGCCGATGGTATAACGGTGCTTGAGCATTTCCTCCAACACATAGCGGTCTCCAACCTTGGTTTTGGCAGTTTGGATCCCCTCGCGCTCGCAGAACTTAAAGAAGCCGAGATTCGACATGACCGTGACGACGGCCGTATCAAAATTAAGCTTGCCCTCTGTTTTCAAATACTTGGCGCAAATGGCAATCAACTGGTCGCCGTCCACCAAATTACCAAGCTCATCTACCGCCAGGAAACGGTCAGCATCTCCGTCAAACGCCAAACCGATATCAAGATTATTATTGACCACGAAATTGCGAAGATGATCCATGTGAGTGGAGCCGCAATTTGCATTGATATTCACACCGTTGGGAGACGCAGCGAGCAAGATCGCCTGCGCGCCCAGATCTTCAAACAATTTCTTGGCAGTAACACTGGAGGAACCGTTTGCACAGTCAATGGCGATCTTCAGGCCGTCAAAATTCTCCGACACGGTCTTTTTGACCGAATCAATATAATCCTGCGCCGCATTGGGTGCCATCGTTACCTTACCGACATCACCGCCGATTTTGAGATTATACGGCTTCGCGTTGTCAATGACGATGTTTTCGATCTCTTCCTCCAAGGCATCAGAAAGTTTATATCCTTGGGAGTTGAAAATTTTGATGCCGTTAAATTCGCAAGGATTATGTGACGCCGAGATCATCACACCGGCATCCGCACCGTAGAGACGCACCAAATACGCTACCGCAGGCGTGGGGACAACACCCAAGCTGCAAACGTCGGCGCCTACCGAGCAGAGTCCTGCTGCCAATGCGCTTTCCAGCATATCCGAAGACATTCTGGTATCCTTTCCGATGAGAACCATCGGTCGTTTATGCGTTTCATCGGTCAGTACCATAGCGGCAGCCTTTCCGATATTCATAGCAAGCTCACAGGTCAATTCCGTATTGGCGATACCACGTGCGCCATCGGTTCCAAATAATCTACCCATTATTTTCTCTCCTTGTCTCTCGTTTTATTAGAATGTGATCTGACCGCTCGTATCAGGCTCAATCCCTAAATGCCGATACGCCTGCAAGGTAACACAACGCCCGCGCGGGGTTCGTGTTAAAAATCCGATCTGCATCAAATACGGCTCACACGCGTCTTCGATGGTAACGGATTCCTCACCCACCGCCGCCGCCAGCGTTTCCAGTCCGACGGGGCCGCCACCGTAATTGGTGATCATAGTGGTCAACAATCTGCGGTCAAAATCATCCAATCCCAATTCGTCAATCTCAAAACGTTCCAATGCGGCACGCGCGACGTCACACGTGATCTCTCCGTTATAACGCACCTGGGCCACGTCACGCACACGCTTGAGTAAACGGTTTGCAATACGGGGTGTTCCGCGCGAACGCGAAGCGATCTCCAACGCACCCTCATCATCAATGGCGATTTCCAAAATTCCGGCGGAACGCTTGATGATGCGTGCCAATTCTTCGGGTGTGTACAACTCCAAGCGAAGCAGGATACCAAAGCGATCCCGCAGCGGCGCCGTTAACTGTCCGCTTCGTGTAGTCGCGCCGACCAAGGTGAAGTGCCGCAAGCCCATATGGATAGAACGCGCACCGGGCCCTTCTCCGATCATAAAATCGACCGCGAAATCTTCAATTGCGGGATACAAAACCTCTTCAATGCTGCGTGATAACCGATGGATCTCGTCAATAAACAAGACGTCGCCGTCCTCGAGCGAAGTCAAAAGCGCAACCAGATCCTTCTGCTTTTCGATCGCGGGGCCGGAGGTGACGCGAAAATTAACGCCCAGCTCATTGGCAATAATTCCGGCAAGTGTCGTCTTACCAAGTCCCGGTGGGCCGTAAAGCAACACGTGATCCAACGCTTCCTTGCGGCGGCGTGCCGCCTCAATATAGATTGAAAGATTTTCCTTTGCTTTTTCCTGACCGATATAGTCAGCCAAAAATTTGGGGCGCAAAGACAATTCCGTTTCAGCATCGATCTGCGTATATTCAGGTGTGATCATACGGTTTTCAAAATCCATATCCTGCATTCAATCAACCCCTTCCGGAAAGCAACGTAATAGCGCCTCGGATCAGTTCATCCGCAGGCAAGGACGCATCCAACTGCCCGACGGCCGATGCGGCTTCGTGCTGCGGATATCCCAGCGAAACCAAAACGGTAACCGCGTCCGAAACGTTTGTGGGTGCATGAGTGGCAATGGACGCTTGTTGTGCGCGTTTGCGTCCCGCTTCGGAAACCGGAACGCTGCCCATTTTATCGTGTAACTCCAAAACGATACGCTGTGCTGTCTTGCTGCCGATACCGTTTGCTTTGGTAATGGACTTGGAGTCTCCCGATGCGATACAAAGAACTAAGGTATCGGGATCCATCTCCGAAAGGACCGCCAACGCCGCTTTGGGACCGACGCCGGAGACTCCGGTCAACAGACGGAAGCATTCCTGCTCCGCGTTGTCGGCAAAGCCGTAAAGTTCCACGCCGTCCTGCTTGACCGACAAGAAGGTATAAAGCGTAGCATCTGCACCAATTTCGGGCAGCAAAAGCGCCGTCATAGCCGAAATATTGCAATGAAATGCAATACCGTTGCAGGAGATCGCCGCCATGTTTTGCGTTTTTGCAATCAAATTTCCGGTTACAGAATAAAGCATGCAATTACCGTCCTTTCAATCTGCTCAGTAGTGAATTGGAGGAATATCCGTGGCAAATGGCCACGGCAAGCGCGTCCGCAGTGTCGTCTGGTTTGGGAACCTCGCGCAGCCCCAACAGCGTGCGCGTCATAAACATAACCTGTTGTTTCGCTGCCCTCCCCTGTCCGGTGACGGCCTGCTTGACCTGCGAGGGAGTATATTCATAAATGGGAACACCGTGCTGCACGGCAGAAAGCAAAATACATCCTCTGGCTTGTGCAACACCGATAGCCGTCGTAGTATTGGTATTAAAAAACAGTTGCTCCACAGAAAGTGCATCGGGATGATAATGGGAAATGATTTGATTCATCTGATCATAAATTGTCGAAAGTCGCTGCTCAAACGGCATTCCTGCCTCTGTGGTAACAGCGCCGAAGTCGACGGCGCCAAAGCGTCCGCCGCGAAAATCAACGATTCCCCAGCCCACAATGGCATACCCGGGGTCGACACCTAAGATCAGCATGAGCCTTCCTCCCCACAATAATTCAGTTTATTATATCACAACCTCTTTTGGTTTGCAACCGCTCAAGCCGAAATTCACAAAGATTTAATTGTTATAATCGGTTGATTTTCTTTCTGTAAGCGAGTATAATACAAAGCAGTGGTTAAAATGCTTATCTTCCAAAATTCGGAGGTCTTGATATGAAACACTTACGCGGTATCCTTTCCTGCTTTCTGAGTGTCGTTTTACTGATGACGCCCCTTTGTGCAAGCGCCGCCACACCTGAAAATTCCAACGGCAATGCCTTGGCGGTCATCGATCCCACCGACGCCGACAAAGCGTTGTATGAATTATCCTACCAATCCCTCAAAAACCGTGTTCAGGAAAACGGCTATGCTCCCACCTCGCTGACCGGCGCGTACGAAGGAATGTACGTCAGAGATGCGGCTGCTCAGGTTATGGCAATGACCGTCAACGGCGATCTGGAGGACGCACAAAAAATTCTGGATTATATTTTCACGTATCACGAGACCGCACCGGCCGACTACGCGCTTTGCATTTTGCCCAGCGTGGAGGATTTCTCGGCCGAAAAAATCGCAAAACCAATTTCCAGCCGCGTGCAATCCGATACCGTCTATCTGCTGCTGCACGCGTTGGTCAAATGGTATGACGCCTGCACCGACACGACAAAGCGAGACGTCTTTTGGCAACGGCATTGGACTACCGTACAGACCTTCGCAAATTACTTTTTACAATCAAAGTATTATAACGAAGAAAAGAAGCTCATTCGAAACCCGAATTTCCAGCATATTACCAGCTATATCAACTGCTACGATCTGTATACCAACGTCTTTGCCTCGCAGGCATTGCACGAGTTGGCAGAATTAGCCAAAGAAAAAGGCGAAACGGAAATCGCAGCCACCTGGAACGGTTACGCCAACGCCATCAAGGACGGTATTCACACCAATCTGGCGCGTCAATATGAAGGAAAAATGATCTATATGGAGCTGCTGTATGCCAATCCCGAGGGACGCAGCACGGGCTTCTCCTTCGTGAACCTTTCTCCGTTGGCAGCAGAATGGTTCGGCACCGACCGTACCATCATGATGAACACCTACGAAAAATATCTGGAGGACGCCTCCAAGGAATACGACGGATGCCTGCTGCTGGACAGCCGACACATTTACGACAGCGAGCGGTGGAGCGACCGTTTGCTGGGCAAGCAGCTCGGCTGGGAAGTGTTGTACTGCACGCAGTATACCGACAGCACCCGCATGCGTATGCTGCTTGATTTTGCCGTCTCGCACACCGAGCAAGGTCAGCCGTACGCCGAAGCATGGCGATTCGACGGCAAAAAGGATGATTACGGCAATCAAGAGCAGACTGCCTGGATCATCTACTGTCTGGCAACCGTTATGCCGCAGCTGCGCATCAGCAATCAGACCGAGGCCTCCTCTACCCCGTCGGTAACGCAACCCTCCTCGGCGGTCTCAAAGCCAGCCACGAGTAATTCCGCAACGAATCTGCGGTACGAAAATCACAATCAGATCCTCTTTATCTTTTGCATCCTGGCAGGTCTTTTGGTGGTATCCATCGCGTTCCTGAGCGTCCTGCGCATCCGCGAGCACCGAAAAAATGTCCGCCGCAAGAATACACTCACCGAGCAAGCCGTTGAAGAAGACCCGCTTGATTTATAAAAACAACTAAAATAAATCGAAAAAGTGAAACACAGCACCCCGCAAATCAATTTGCGGGGTGCTTTATATTTTGTTCTCAATTCACAACACTATAATCAAACCACATGGCAAGGTGGACATCACAGTTGTCGTAAAAAAATTATTCTATTTTCATTCGCACAGGGTTGCGGCCATGACGGCTTTGATGGTGTGCATGCGGTTTTCCGCTTCATCAAAGACGATGGACTGCTCGCTTTCAAGCACCTCGTCGGTGACCTCCATGCAGGTCAAGCCGAACTTTTCGTGAATGGCTTTTCCGGTAGTGGTCTTGAGATCGTGAAATGCCGGCAGGCACTGCATAAAGCGGCACTGTGCGCCTGCGTTTTCCATCAGGGCTCGGTTGACCTGATAGGGAGACAACTCTTTGATGCGTTCTGCCCAGACCTCGTCCGGCTCTCCCATCGAGACCCAAACGTCGGTATAAATGACGTGTGCATCTTTCGTTGCTACAATCGGATCTTCGATAAACTCCAAGACAGCGCCGGTTTCCTTGGCGATATTTTGGCAGGTCTCGATCAATGCGGCGTCGGGGAAATATTTTTTGGGGGCGCAAGCAACGAAATGCATGCCCATTTTGGCACAGCCGACCATCAAGGAATTGCCCATATTATAGCGAGCGTCGCCCATATAGACAAACTTAATGCCGGACAAGCGTCCGAAGGTTTCACGCACGGTCAGAAAGTCTGCCAAGATCTGCGTGGGATGGAACTCGTTGGTCAAGCCGTTCCAAACCGGTACACCTGCATAATGTGCCAATTCTTCTACGATCTCCTGCCCGAAGCCGCGATATTCAATACCGTCGAACATTCTGCCGAGCACGCGGGCGGTATCGGCAATGCTTTCTTTCTTACCGATCTGCGATCCGGAGGGATCGAGATAAACCGGATGCATGCCGAGGTCTGCGGCGGCTACTTCAAATGCGCAGCGGGTGCGGGTGCTGGTTTTTTCAAATACCAACGCAATGTTTTTGCCTTCGCAAAGGCGGTGCGCAACTCCGTCTTTTTTCTTTTGCTTAAATTCTGCCGCAAGGTCGATCAAAGCACCGATCTCCTGCGGTGTGAAATCCAATAGCTTTAAAAAGGATCTTCCCTTTAAATTCAGCATTCTACCTTCTCCTCTCACGCGTGCGCACAAGCGTCCTTGATGATTTCAACGGCCTCTTGCAAAACCGACATTGGGATATTGAGCGCCGGCAACAGACGAACCTTATCCTTGGCAGTCAGGCAAAGCACGCCGTTTTCCATACAGGCTTTGACGATCTCTCCTGCAGGACGCTTGGTCTTGATGCCGATCATCAGGCCCATACCACTGACAGATTCCACACCGTCAGCATCACTGAAAGCATTAAAAATATAGGCGCTTTTTTCTTGGACCTGCGCCAATAGACCATCATCGATGCGCTGAAGAATATTGACTGCACCGGCACAAGCAACGGGGTTTCCGCCGAAGGTGGAGCCGTGGTCACCGTAGCCTAACACAGACTGCACCTTTTCGCTGAGCAATGCGGCGCCGATGGGCAATCCCCCACCCAAGCCTTTGGCGGTGGTAACAACATCTGGTTGAATTCCGTAGTTCATATAAGCATACAACTGTCCGCTGCGGCCGTTTCCGGTCTGCACCTCGTCAACCATCAGCAGAATATCCTGTTCCGTAGCAATTCGAGCCAATCCCTGCACAAAAGCCGGATCCATGGCAATGACACCACCCTCGCCTTGCACACATTCAAACAGAATGGCTGCGGTCTTATATTGTTTGATCAAATCCTTCACTGCCTGCAGATCGCCTGCGGGGGCGTGCAAAAATCCGGGGGTGAGCGGTTGGAACAATTCGTGATAATGCTCCTGCCCCGTGGCCGCTAAGGTTGTCAGGGTTCTGCCGTGAAAGCTGTTCTGCAGCGTGATGATGTGGTAATATTCCGCCCCTTTTTTCTCGGCGGCATATTTACGTGCGACCTTGATGGCGCATTCATTGGCTTCCGCGCCGGAATTGGCGAAAAAGACCTTTTTCATGCCGGTACGCTCGCACAACAGCTGCGCCAATTTAGCGCATGGCTCGGTATAATACAGATTAGACATATGCTGCACCTTGCCGAGTTGTTCGGTTACGGCAGCAACCCATTCTTCATCGGAAATCCCGAATGCAGTGACGCCGATTCCGGAGCCCATATCGATATAGCGTTTCCCGTTGGTATCATAGACCTCAGAACCTTTGCCCGAAACGATCTCGACCGGAAAACGGGCATACGTGCCCGCGACATAGGTCTGATCGAGCGATTGAATGTTACGCATGATGTCCTCCCGTGACCATAGTACCGGCGCCTTCGTCGGTCAGCAGCTCCATCAAAATGGAATGCGGAACTCGTCCATCCATGATAATGACATTTTTTACACCTTTGTGAATCGCTTCTACACAGCAATCAACCTTGGGGATCATACCACCCGAGATCACGCCTTCCTCAAACAGTTTCGCAGACTCTTCGATGGTAATCTCCGGAATCAAGGTGGAAGGATCGTCCTTGTCGCGCAGAATACCGGCAATATCGGTCATCATGATCAGGCGTTCCGCCTGCAACGCTCCTGCAATGTATGCCGCAGCGGTGTCTCCGTTGATATTGTAAGTATTGCCCTGACGGTCACTTGCAACTGTAGAAATGACCGGAATATAATTCTTTTCCAGCAGGTCGTCGATGGGCTGCGTTCTAACCTTGGTGATCTCACCGACGAAGCCGAGTTTTTCGTTTTTCATAGTGGCTTCAATGATTCCGCCGTCAATGCCGGAAAGACCGACTGCATGGCCGCCCTTCATCTGCAGCAGGTTGACCAGACTTTTATTAACCTTACCGGCCAGAACCATCTGTACGATGTCAACAGTCTCCTGATCGGTGACACGAAGACCATCTACGAACTGTGCTTTCTTGCCGAGTTTGTCCATCAGCTCGTTGATCTCAGGTCCGCCGCCGTGCACCAGCACGACCTTGACACCAATAAGCCAAAGCAGCACGATATCTTCCATGACCTGCTGCTTCAGGTGCTCATTGATCATGGCGTTTCCGCCGTATTTAACCACGACGACCTTGCCGGTATAGCGTTTGATATAGGGCAACGCCTGCGTTAAAACCTCTGCTCTGTCGGCGTTGGAAAATGAGTGAGTCATAGTTTTTCCTCTTTTCTGAAAGCGTATCTATTAAGTGCGATAATCGCCGTTGATCTTGACATAGTCATAGGTCAGATCGCAGCCCCATGCAACGGCATCGGCGGTTCCGTCGCCAAGCGTGACAAGGATCTCAATTTCTTTCTCAAGCAAGATTTCTTTTGCTTGTTCTTCAGAAAACTCGACACCCGCGCCGTTTTGACAGACGGTAACGGTTCCCTTATTGCTTCTAAAGGAGACGCCGACCTTGTTTACATCCACCTGTGCTCCGCTATAACCGATAGCACACAGAACGCGTCCCCAGTTGGCATCGGCGCCAAACATAGCTGCCTTGAGCAAGCTGGAGCAAATAACACTCTTGGCAACCGTTTTAGCAGTCGGTTCATCCAAAGCACCCTGCACACGGCACTCCAACAGCTTAGTAGCACCCTCTCCGTCGCCTGCAATCATACGGCAAAGTGCCACGGTGACGGTATTGAGCGCCTGCATAAAGGCAGAAAAATCTTCTCCTTCCTGCGTGATCTCCGTATTACCCGCCAAACCATTGGCAAGCACGGTGACCATATCGTTGGTTGAAGTGTCTCCGTCTATACTAATCATGTTGAAGGTATTGGCAATATCACCCGACAACGCTTTTTGCAGCATATCGGAGGAAATAGCGGCATCGGTGGTAATAAAGACCAGCATGGTCGCCATATTGGGATGAATCATACCGCTTCCCTTGGCAATACCGCCGATACGGCAGGTTTTTCCGTCGAGTTCAAATTCCACGGCAACCTCTTTTTTGACGGTATCGGTGGTCATGATACCCTCTGCGGCAGCATCCGAACCATCGCCCGACAGTCCTGCAACCAGTTGAGGAATGCCACCGACAATGGGGGCAAGATCCAACGGCTGTCCAATGACGCCGGTGGATGCAACAACGATATCGTCGGCACGAATACCCAACGCATCTGCCGTTGCAGCACTCATTTTCTCGGCAATCTCGATACCGTCAGCATTGCAGGTATTGGCATTGCCGGAGTTGCAGATAACTGCCTGCGCCACCCCGTCCTGCAAATGCAGCTTGGTGACCGTCAACGGTGCTCCCTTAACCAAATTGGTGGTATAGACCGCTGCGGCATGCGCGGGAACCTGACTGAAGATCAGGGATAAATCTTTTTTTGTTCTGTTTTTGCGAATTCCGCAATGAATTCCGTTTGCGGTAAATCCTTTTGCGGCGCAAATTCCGCCTGTAACGAGTTTCATAGTCTTCCTCCTATGAGATCTGTAAGCCTTCATCCTCGGGCAACCCGAGCAAAATATTCATATTCTGGATGGCAGCACCCGAAGCGCCTTTTCCAAGATTATCAAAGCGGGACACCAATAAAATACGGTCGTCATTTCCGAATACCGAAATTTGTAAATCATCGCGTCCTGCAAATGCCGAAGCCGAAAGAAATCCGCCTTCATCTGCATTCGGCACAAAGCGCACTAATCCGGTCTGATAATAATCGGCATATAGCTCGCAAATCGATTTGAGATCGGATCCCTTCAGCTGCTCACGAAAAATCGGGACCGTAACTTCCATACCGGCATAAAACGGAGCCACAATGGGGCAAAATGCCGGGGCGTAGGTCAATCCGGTCAGCTGTTGCATTTCGGGCAGATGCTTATGCTGCTGCGTTAAACCGTACTGTCTGGGCGCTTGCAGAAAGGCATCGTCGCTTTGCTCCTGATACTCGGTGATCATTTTTTTGCCGCCGCCCGAATATCCCGTCAAAGAAACGCAGGACAAACGAGCATCGGCAGAAAGCAGTCCTTCCTGCACCAACGGTGCGATCAATGCAATAAAGCCGCTGGCGTGGCAGCCGGGATTCGCAATGCGCTTGCTGCTTTGGATCTTTTCCCGTTGACCTTTGAGTTCGGCAAACCCATACGTCCATTGCGGCGAAACACGATGTGCGGTGGAGGTGTCGATCACGGCGGTATTGGGGTTATCGATCAGCGATACTGCCTCAATTGCCGCTGCATCCGGAAGACACAGAAAAGCCACGTCTGCACGGTTGAGGGCGTCTTTTCTGGCCTCGGTATCTTTACGCAGTTCTTCCGGTAAGCGGATTAACTCCAGGTCACGGCGATCAAACAAGCGTTCATTAATGCGAAGGCCGGTAGTACCGGCGCTGCCGTCAATAAAAACTTTGGTCATTGTGCAAGCCTCTCTTTAACATAGGCAATCTGCGCCTGCACCGAAGCTGCTCCCGTGCCGCCTTGGCTGGTACGCTTTTGCAGGCAGGTCTGCAGATCGACCGCTTCATAAACGTCCTGATCAAACAGATCGCTGTATTCCCGATAAACACTCAGCGGCAAGGTCTCCAGCACCGCCCCCTCTGCCATACAACGGGAAACAAGCTGACCCGAGATCTTATAGGCACTGCGAAACGGTAATCCTTTTTTGACCAGGTAATCCGCCAGATCGGTGGCGTTGATAAATCCGTTTTGTGCAGCCTTTTTCATAGAATCGGTACAAACCGTCATGGTTTGGATCATACCGATAAAGACTTTAAGGCACATTTTAACGGTTTCGCAGGCATCAAATACGCCCTCTTTATCCTCTTGCATATCCTTGTTGTATGCCAAAGGAAGTCCTTTCAGCACGGTCAAGAGGGCCATAAGGTCACCGTACACTCGACCGGTCTTACCACGCACAAGCTCTGCCATATCGGGATTTTTCTTTTGCGGCATAATAGACGATCCGGTGGTAAAGCTGTCGGACAGTTCCACAAAGCGAAATTCCCAGCTCGACCATAGGATCAGCTCCTCCGAAAAGCGCGAAAGATGCATCATCAAAATTGAGATGGTGCTCAGCAACTCAACGCAAAAATCACGATCGGATACCCCATCCATAGAATTGAGGCAAATTGAGTTAAAGCCAAGCTGTTTGGCTTCAAAATAGCGATCGGTGGGATACGTGGTGCCCGCCAGAGCGCAGCTTCCGATGGGTGACTGATTCATGCGCTTTCTGCAATCTTTAAAGCGGTCAATATCACGTAGCAGCATCATGGCGTATGCCAACAGATGATGTCCGAAGCTGATGGGTTGTGCACGCTGTAAATGCGTATATCCCGGCATAATGGCAGTCGGATACTGCTCCGCCTTTTCCACCAACGCTTCTAAAAGCTGACCCAGTAAAAGCACCATTTCGTCAATCTCATCGCGCAGATACATTCTGATGTCCAGCGCGATCTGATCGTTACGGCTGCGGGCAGTATGTAGTTTTTTACCCACATCGCCGACACGCTCGGTCAAGACCTGCTCGACAAACATATGGATATCTTCACAAGTCTCATCGATCTGCAAGGCGCCGCTGTCCAAATCCGATAAGATCTGCTCTAAGCCTGCAATCAAGGTATCTGCCTCTGCAGACGCAATGATCCCCTGCTGTGCCAGCATAGCGGCGTGCGCCATACTGCCGGTGATATCCTGCCGATACATCTTTGAATCAAAGCGAATGGAAGAATTGAAATCGTCTGCAATACTGCTGGTCATACCGGCGGTTCTTCCCGCCCACATCTTTGCCATAATGACTCCTTTTTTCAGCACAATCGTCCTGCACGCAAATAACGCGCAGGACGGTTTGATTATTGTTTGTTTTTGGCATCAACCATAGCCTGCACCTTAATGGGCAGTCCGTACAGATTGATGAATCCTGCCGAATCCTTCTGATCGTAGTCACTCTCTCCGAAGGTTGCGATCTCTTCGCTGTAAAGTGAATACGGGCTCCAAACACCGGCATTGATCATATTGCCCTTGTAGAGCTTGAGCTTGACGGTACCGGTCACAGTCTCCTGTGTCTTATCCACGAAAGCAGAGAGCGCTTCTCTCAGCGGTGTAAACCACTGACCGTTATAGACCAACTCTGCAAAGGTGATGGAAAGCTTCTGCTTTTCGTGCAAGGTCATTTTATCCAAGCAAATGCTTTCCAGCACACTGTGCGCTTTGTAGAGAATGGTGCCGCCCGGAGTTTCGTAAACGCCGCGGCACTTCATGCCAACCAAACGATTTTCCACGATATCAATGATACCGATACCGTTGGCTCCGCCCAATTCATTGAGCTTGAGAATGATATTTTTGGCGCTCATCTTCTCTCCGTTCAACGCAACGGGAACACCTTTTTCAAAATCCAAGGTAATATAGGTAGGAACATCGGGGGCTGCAATGGGAGAAACCCCCATCTCCAAGAAGCCGGGCTTCTCATACTGCGGCTCGTTTCCGGTATCCTCCAAATCCATACCCTCGTGGGACAGATGCCACAGGTTTTTATCCTTGGAATAATTGGTCTCGCGGTTGATCTTCAGGGGGATATCGTGTGCCTCGGCATATTCGATCTCCTCTTCACGCGATTTAATATCCCATTCTCTCCAAGGAGCAATGATAGGCATATTGGGCGCAAAATGCTTGATGGTCAGTTCAAAACGAACCTGATCGTTACCCTTACCGGTACAGCCGTGGCAAATAGCATCGGCACCCTCTTTGAGAGCGATATCGACCAGACCCTTTGCAATACAGGGTCTTGCGTGGCTGGTGCCGAGCAAATAATCCTCATAGACCGCGCCCGCCTTCATAGTGGGAATGATATAATCGTCAACATACTCATCGGTCAGATCCAAAACATACAGTTTGGAAGCGCCGGTTTTAATAGCCTTTTCCTCCAAGCCTTCCAATTCATCTGCCTGACCGACGTTGCCGGAAACCGCGATAACCTCGCAGTTGTTATAATTTTCTTTGAGCCAAGGGATAATAATAGACGTATCCAGTCCGCCCGAATAGGCCAAAACAACTTTACGGATATCTGCTTTATTCATATTGATAGCCTCCTGAAATTTCTGTGCTTGATGGATTATACATCAACGGTGCATATTTGTCAAGTCAATTTAACGATTTTTCAAAAAAGTTTGTATTTTATGCATCTATTATGCATAAACGGTCCGTTTTTCAATCTTTTATTCATTTTTGAATATCACAACTCAAAAAACTTGAAAGAAAAAGTAAATTTAAAAGTGTTTTTATTAAAACTTTTTACATAAAAACGGAATATGATTGAGTTTTCCGCAACATTGTGGTATCATAAAAATGCTCCGTTTTCACTTGGAAGCGATTTTTTAAAAAAGGAGAGGATGCAGATGGGACGACTGATCTTTCACGTGGATGTTAACAGTGCATTTCTTTCTTGGGAAGCCGCTCGTCGTGTACGCGAAGGCGGCGAAGACCTGCGTCTGATCCCCTCCTGCATCAGCGGCGATCCCCAAAAACGAACCAGTATCATTTTGGCAAAATCCATTCCGGCAAAGCAATACGGGATCAAAACGGGAGAACCCGTCGGTATGGCACTGCAAAAATGCCGTAATCTTGTCATCGCACCGCCGGATTTCAAGCTGTACGAGCAATGCTCACGTGCGTTTACCGAGATCTGCCGCTCCTTTGCTCCCAAGGTCGAAAAATTCTCTATTGACGAATGCTTTTTAGACATGAGCAATACCGAGCAATTATATCCCGATCCCATTCAAACGGCGCATCAACTCAAAGACACGATCCGAGATACGCTCGGGTTCACCGTAAACATAGGAATCGGCTCCAACAAGTTGCTGGCTAAAATGGCAAGCGACTTCGAAAAACCGGATAAGGTGCATACTTTATTTACGGATGAATTGGAAGAAAAGTTTTTCCCGCTTGCGGTCAGCGATCTGATCTCAGTAGGACGCGGAAGCATCGAAAAGCTGGAGCGTTGTTGCATCAGGACCATTGGAGACCTGGCGCGCTATGACATACAGGACTTACAAAAACTGATGGGGCGAAAATTCGGCCAGCAGCTGCATGATTATGCCAACGGGCACGACCCCTCTCCCGTTGAAGATCAAGGCAGAGACGCCAAAGGCTACAGTATTTCCACCACGTTAGAGAACGATCTGGTCTCATCGAAGGCTGCGCAAGCTCTTTTATTGAACCTGACTGATCATGTTGCGCTGCGTATGCGCGCCGATGCTGCGCGCGCAGGATGCGTTTCGGTCACCATCCGCACCAATGACTTTAAAGACCGCTCCCATCAAAGGCATCTGTCAGAGCCGTGCGATATCACGGAAGAACTTTATCAAACGGTCAAGCAATTGTTTGAGGAGCTGTGGGATCAACAAACGCCGCTTCGATTATTGGGAGTCAGCCTGACGCAGATCATACACGACGGCGCAGAGCAAATGTCGTTATTCCCCGATCCGCAAAAAGAAAAAGAACGCAAGATCGACAAAACCATGGACGCGCTGCGCAGCCGATACGGCATGCACGCGATCGCGCGCGGGTCGGTCGGAGCACCTTCGGAACGCATCGGTCGTAAACAACGTGCCCAATTCGAACAAAAGCAGAAAGAAGAAAACAAATAGATCAAAACGGTCTGCAAATTCTGCAGACCGTTTTTTATAAACAGAATACGATTAGAGAGTAATACCGTTTTTCTCCAAAAGAGCGCGGGCGGACTCGATGGAGTCAACACCGGTCTTGTTTTTAATGGGGGCAAACTCCTTCTCTCGATCGACTTCAAACGAAAGGCAATCCGGCATCATGTGGATCATATCAAGCACAAGTGTCTCAAATTTGTAGCCGTTGGGGCTTTCCGGCTTAACAAGATTGCCGTTATCGTCCAAGTGCGGAATCTTTTTCTCAACCACGTGAGTAGGCATACGCTTGCCTGCAATAGCTTCCAGTGCATCAACACGGAACAGGTAGTTGAGGATGACGCCGTAATTATAGGACAATCTGCCGTCCGGCTCGCGGGAATTGATGATCTCGTCGGTCATCTCATAATACTCAACGATGGAGGGGCGACCGTCCTCCAGACACAATACGCCGACGCGCTCGTTGGGATCTGCTTTGGAAACCACCTTGGCACCGCAAGCGCAGCCCGACTGCAGCGTAGCACCCACAAAAACGGGGTCTGCCATTTTCTGCAGGACGTTATCGACCGCAAAGACGTTGAGCCATTCTACGCCGAGTGCCTTTGCTTTGTCCAAAACACCTGCTTTTTGCATAGAGCCGAACCAACCGCCATTGCCGTTGGGCGACATAGAAACCTTGCCTTTTTCCTCTAAGTAGATCTTACCCTCATAAGAGACGGAGGGAGCCATTTCTTGCTCGAAGAAAAACACATACTCGGGATTATAACCAAAGAACTTGTGCTCCTTGAAAAAGGCAACGGTGGCATCGTTATTTTTATCGCTGGTCATAATAAGCAACGGAATCCATGCATCGCAAGCATTTTTGACCTGCATAAGATTGCGAATCAACATTTCAAAAATATACAAGGGATGTGTAACGCCGATATCGCAGGTTCCTTTGGGGCCGTCATAGCCAAGACGGGTTCCCTGTCCTCCCGCCAACAACACGGCACCGACCTTACCCTGCTGAATTGCCGTAACGCCGGCTGCATAAAATTCATCACGGCGCTCTTTGATCTCGTCAATGGTAACGGCACCAAGCGGCTCCAGCTTTCCGCGTTCTCCGCCCGATTCTTCTCCCAGTAAATCCAGCAGAGAAAAATCCAAATTCGAGATCTGTCGCAGCAATACTTCTTTTTCCTGCTCATTCAACTGATCGTAATACTGCAGCAGCTGCTCCTGCTGCTGCTCTTTGAGCAATTCTTTTGTCTGTTCATAAGTTAACATAATGATCGTCCTTTCTATCCATGAGCAACCGGGTGAAAATGCTATTTGGGCATTGATTCCGATTCCTGCATCGTTTCAATATAACGTCCCGCCTGCGCGGTGAACAGCTTGTGATATGCACCGCCCTCACCTTTTGCCATGAGCTGCGTATGCGTGCCCTCCTCTATGATCTTGCCGCGCTCCAAGACAATGATCTTGGAGGCGTTGACCGCGTTGGAGAGGCGGTGAGAAACGAAAATGGTTGTCTTGCCCTCGCGCAGCTCATCAAACTGTTGATAGATCTCCTGCTCTGCCAACGGATCCAATGATGCGGTCGGTTCATCCAGTATAATGATATCCTTGGTTCCGTAAAAGGCACGCGCCACCGAAAGCTTTTGCCATTGTCCCGTGGACAACTCGGTACCGTTAGGTTCAAAGATACGCATGAGCGGCGTTTCGTAGCCGTCGCTTAAATGATCAATAAACGAATCTGCATTACTTTGATGCGCTGCCTGCAGCACGCGTTGCTCATTGTTCGGCGCATTGATCTCGCCAAACGTGATATTTTCACGAACTGTAAATGCGTAACGACCAAAGTCCTGAAAAATTATGCCGTAGATATCGTAAAGCTGACGCAACGAGTATTCTTTGATGTTAATACCGTCTAACAGGATCTCACCCTCGGTAGGATCATAAAGCCGTGTAATCAGTTTGATAAGGGTGGTCTTGCCGGCACCATTCTGTCCCACCAGAACAAGTGACTCCCCTTCTCGGATAACGAGATTAATGCCCTCAAGCACCTTGACTTCGGTATCGGGATAGCAGAAGCTGACGTTTCGAAATTCAATGCGGTGGCCGCATCCGCGTTTGGGTTGTTTGGGCTCTTCAACCGTGGGACGAATGGTAATAGGCTCGTTCATAAATGCGATCATATTGTCGATAAACAACGTGCCTTCGTAAATGGTTGAGGTAGTGCTGACCAAAGACATCACGCCGGCCGAAACAGAATTGAGTGCACCGGTATACAATGTATAATCGCCAACGCCGATACTGCCGTCGGTAACTAATTTTGCCACGTAAACGAACAGCAGGCAATGCGCTGCGGTGCTAAGCAAGGAAAAGCCCAAGCTCCAAGCATGTTCTGAAAAAATCAAGCGCTTCAAGCCGCGATAATATTTTTTAAAAACCGACTGATAAGAGTTGATCATGGTGTCCGACAAGTCGAACAACCGAACCTCCTTCGCCAGATCCTTATCGGTCATAACACGGGAATAATATTCCATCTGGCGGCGGTCCTTGGAACGAAATCGCATATAATTGACATTCTTCTTGCGATAGATAAAGCTGACGATTGCCTGCGGTAACGCCAACAAGGCAATAATTCCCGGTGCAGCGGGACTGATCGCCCAAAGAACGACAATGAACGAGATCATACTGATGCAGCTGCTTACCAAAGTAAAGGTTGCGCTGAGGATCTGAACCGGTCGCATCCCTGCCTCGCGATTGGCATTTTCCAACCGCTCGTAAAATTCCGGTCGATCATAATCCGCCAAGTCGATCTCGCGCGCCTTATTCATAAGCTTAAGCTTAATGGTATTGACTACCAATTCCCCCGAAATACGGTTAACGATATTGGTCGCCACACCCACAATGCGAGAAACAAACAGATAAACTGCCTGCAAAATAAGCATCGTCGCCACTAACTGCAGTCCGTTTTCCGCACCGACCGAGGTAACCAATCGATTGAGGATCTCAGCAGTGAGATACGCTCCGGCCAGCGGTAAAACACCGTTGGCTGTCGAGATCAACAGCATAGTAATGAGGATCGCCGGATTGGTCTGCCAGACGATGCCATAAATATAAAACAAGCGTTTAAAAAAACCGCCGATCAATTCCCGCAGATAACGCGGAACATCCCGTAGATGTTTCGGCTTTTGCGGCACCTTGCAATACCCTTCTGCACCAAACGGCGGTGGGCCGAAATGTACCATCGTTTATTTTTTGATATCCTTCATTTTGCGGATATCAATCTCCTCTGTTTGATAATTTTCCAAATAATCCAATAACGCATCTGCGTTATCAAAAGTTTTGTACAACCGCAGCGTTGCCTCGTTCATAAAGTACTGTGCAACCGTTGCCTCCATCATGCTTTGCATGGGATCAAAATAGCCGCGAATATTGTAAATGGCAATAGGTTTCTTGTGACGCGCAAGCTGCTTGAGCGTCAGAATCTCAAAAAACTCCTCATAGGTTCCGATGCCGCCGGGCAATACGATAAATGCATCGCTGCGTTCTTCCATCATTTGTTTGCGCTGACGCATAGTATCGGGGCGAATCAATTCATCGCAATGTTCAAACAAAACGCCGTCGACGTCAAAAAATTTCGGTGCAATACCGATGATATGGCCGCGTTCGGCATAAACGCCGCGTGCTGCAGCACCCATCATTCCCCCGCCGCCGGCTCCGTAAACCAACGAGTGTCCGCGCTCAACGAGCTTTTTCCCAATCTCTTCACCGGCAGCGATAAACTCCGGCGCAATCGAGTTACTGGATGCTCCGTAAACACAAATATTCATAAAAAACTCCTTTGAATCCTATTCAGGCAGATAAGCCTCCAAACGGTAAATGGGCTGTCCAAGCGATAAAAAACGCTGTTCGTATTCCGTGATGATATTGCCCTCAAAATTGCTATGATGCAGATCCAACGATACGTTGCGCAATGCAAATCCTGCTTGAGAAAACTGTTCAATGGAATATTCAAATAACTGCTGATTGTCGGTCTTTTGTTCTATATACCCATCGCAAGTCAACAAACGGCGGTAGATGGGCAAAAAGCGCGGTGAAGTCAAACGATGTGACGCATATCGCTTTTTGGGGTAAGGGCAAGAAAAATTGAGATAGATACGCTCACAGGAACGATCCGGAATCCAGCGCGGTAAATATTCTGCGCAAATCGGAAGGAAACGCACGTTCGTAAGTCTCGCTGCCATCACCTTCTCGCACGCAGATACGATCACGTTATCCACCTTTTCTACTGCTAAGAAATTAGTATCGGGCATTCTGCTTGCAAGTTCGGTAATAAAGCCGCCCTTTCCGCAGCCGATCTCTAATCGCACCGGACGATCATTGCCGAACAGTTCAGCAAGATCCAACCGCGCAGGAGCATCGGCACGAAAATCCAATTCCTTTTCCCACTCAAACAACAGTAAAGACTGACACGCCTCTAACCGTTTCTCTAAATTTTTCTTTCTTCTGGAACGCATAATGATCTCCGAAAATTACCAAATTTTATTTATTATAGTATACACTACCGATCTCATAAAATCAACCGCACGCGTGAAAATCTTATCAGTTTTTTGGTTCGCAACCTAAAAAAACAACCTTTCCCAGCTTTGAGAAAGGTTGTTTTAACTTTGATTATTGTCGTGTAGGAACAAACCCTTTGTCCGACAACTCAACTCAATTCCACATCATCTTATCACCGATGGAATCGATCAAAATCTCTGCGATCTTTTGGTGATCGGATGCAGACGGATGTCCGCCGGCACCTTGGAGATCATATGATGCACCCCAAATGTCAACAAACTGCATCTTGGGATCGTTCATATCTTCCACAAGCTGCCGAATGGTGGTATTCAGGTTATTGTACATGACTCCGTAGGTCACAAAGATGACTGCATTGGGATTGAGCGCACGAACGGTAGCCAAAAATTCTTTATACTCAGCCACGAACGGTGCGGTGTTGTTATAATATGCGTGATCGTTGGTACCCAAGTTGATAACGATCGCATCCGGGGTCTCGTGCGCCACGTCAGACCATTTGGTCATCGCAGAATACGCAAGACCTGCTTGCTGCTTGTAGGAGGCATATTGATAAACCTCAGGCATGGTTTCGGTTCCGTTACCGGAGTTGCCTAAAATACCAATGCCGCTGCGAGAAATATACTGTCCGTCAGCACCAAAATGCTCTGCGATCAAATACGGATACGCCAATGACGCATCTTGTTCCAAAATCGCATAAGGCGAAGCGCTGGATTCTGCCAAGGTACCAAAGCCACAGGTAATGGAGTCACCGATAAATTCAATGACCCGCTGCTTTGCAACGGTCGGTTCGATATCCTTGCCGTTGACCTGCAAGGTGCCTAGCTTGACGCGACTTTGATTCGCCTCAGACAATTTGAGCAATTTAATGGTATGCGTTCCCAACGGCAAATTTTCCGCAAGCGTATACTTCTTTGACGCAGTAGAAGCCTGCAACAAAGAAGAATGTGCGGATTCGCCGTCTACGAAAACACCTAACAAAGCAGTTTTCGTGTCGGTTGCCAGATCAAGATAAGCGGCTGTGCCAAAAAATTCAAACTCAATACCCGAATTGGTCCAAGCGAGGGTCAAGCCCTCGCCGGACGCATTAGGCAGATATCTGCCCAAAATTCTGGTATCTTGCGTGTACAAATTGGTCATGCTTACCTCGTGGCCAGTTCAGTGGTAAGGATTGGTGCCGCAAAGGATCATGGCATCCACCAAGCACCATTTGCCATCGATTGCGTTGGTAACGGTGATGGTATAAGTTTCTGCCTCATCCAAACCGGACTTGGTGAAGATGCTGCGCTGATAGTTGGAATCAACGCCGGTAGCACCCATTGTGAGGTCAACGTACTGCGTGTCGACCGGAGTGCCGGTGCTGTCGGTCAAGGTGACGGTGACTGCACCGTGGCTGGTGGACAGATAGGAGATCAGGTCAACCAACTGCGTGCCGGTGAAGGTCAGGCTGAGCGTAGCGCCGCCAACCTTGGTACGCAGAGCATGCTCGCCGGAGAACTGATACAGATGCAGATCCTGCCAATCGGTGGATGCGTTTCCGTGGAATTCGCTCTCCTGAACCGTTACTTGTTGCAGGGTTTCAGTGGGAGCGGCGATCTCGCCGAGAACATCGACGGCGTCGATCCACAGGAAGCCGTCACCATTGGCGGTGATGAGTGCAGTGTATTCACCCTCGGTCTCCAGATCCACGATGATGGCGCTGCACCAACCGACCATGGTCTTGGTTTCGGGACGATCAATACGATATTCGTCTTCCTTCATGGAGTAGGTTGCGCTCTTGACGGCGTTGCCCGAAGCATCGGTAATGACGACGTCGAAGCTGCCCTGCGTGGGAGACGAGTAGGAGTTGATCTGCAATGCAGTACCGTTGAAGGTAAAGGAGAGGGTTGCAGAGGGAGAAGAGGTACGGAAGGCACGGCCATCGGTGAAGATACCGTACTGAACCGAGGTCCAGGAGCCCTTGAAGACCAGGCTGTTGTCGGTCTCCTGCTGGCGATCCCATTCGTCGGTAACGGAGGGACCGTTTGCGCCTTCGCCGTCTTCTACGGCTGCCTTTTCAATGTATCCGC
>JAFQKX010000009.1 GCA_017414705.1 Clostridia bacterium | reverse complement strand
CTGAACGTCGCCGGTATCGGTTGTGACCCGAATGGTCTGTGCATCCGAAAAATCAAACCGTACGTCACCGGTATCGGTCCGTGCCGTCAAAGAATCCGACTGTGTGTTTTTAAACACAACGTCGCCGGTGTTTGTTTCGACACTCACGTCCCGACCAGTCACATCCATTAAATAGATCTTTCCCGTGGTGCAGCAAAGCTCTATCGCACCCTCGCTGTTGATGGAGCTGATGCGAATATCGCCGGTATCGGTTTGTGCGGTCAACCCCCGCACACAAAAGGCACTGTTGACCGTAATATTCCCCGTACTCGCCTGCAGCTTTAAGCTTTCACATTTTGAAGCGTGCCAATCGATATCGCCTGTTGATGTACTTACCTCGGCGGTACCAAACGAAAAATCGCGCGGGATCTGTAAATCTCCCGTATCAGTGCTAACCGTAATGCTTTGGTAGAGCTCCTCGGTAAGATATAGCGTAACCTTGGGAACGCCAAACGAGAAAAACGAAATATAGTCATACCATTTACGAAAATCCAATACCTGAATTTTCAGTCTGCCGTCCTCAACCGTAACCTGATACGGCATTTTTTCTCGCTGATCACAAACCGCTCGGCTCGCGCCGTCGCTACTGCGGATCAAAACTACATCCGCCGTCTTTACGTCGATCTCAATGCTGTGAACTTCCTGCGTGATCTCATGCGTCACACGGGAGATTTTGGTTTGATTCAGCTTCATGATATCCCAACCGCAAGCTGCCAAGGTCGCAGCAAAAATAAGGATTCCCAACACAACGCAGGCGGCTGCACAAAGTAGCCAAATTTTTGTTTTCTTGCTCATACTGCCGCCTCCTTTTCAAAAATTCTTTTTTTGACGGATAAGACCGCTTTTTTCGTAAGGGTTACGGTTGCTTTGGTTGCAGCCTTACATACGAAAAAGGTAAAGATGGAAAGTCCTGCACAGACAAACCCCGCACCGAGCAAGGCAAATCCTGCAAATGCATCGCCGCTGACAGCCATGGCGATGCCTGCGACGATTCCACCGAATGCCCCACCGCAAAAAGCGCCGAAGCACGCCCAAAGCGAAATGATAACCGACCACCAAGCGGCATAAATTGAGACCAGGATCGCCAATGCAGCGATCAGCAAGGAAAGCCAGATCGGGGAGCCGAGCACCAGCAGCAGGATCTCCCACGCCTTGAGCGTTCTGCTCGGCTTGACAATGCTTTTGACCGTCTCGGGCGGTGCAGATGGGTTCGTGCTTGGCGGCAGGATATCCTCAATGCTGCCGATCTGTGCAACCGCCTCCTCCTGCGAGAGTCCCTCCTCCATGCGGTCGTCGATCATCTCGCTGTAAAAGGTCAGGCGCTCTTGGCGCTCCTCTTGCGGCAGATCAGCCAAGGCGTCGTGCAGCCGCTGCAAAAATTCCTGTTTATTCACGTGTCTCATCCTCCTTGGTCACAAAGCGGTAGATCGATAGAATCTCTTGCCACTCAGCTTTAAATTCCTCAATGCGTTGAAGCCCCTGTACCGTAATGTGATAGTACTTGCGCAATCGGCCGCCATGCTCGGCAGTGCGCACCGTCAGCATATTCGCCGCTTCCAATCGTTTGAGGATGGTATATAACGTAGATTCGGACAGCTCCAGATACGGCTTGAGATCCTTGATGATCTTGTAGCCGTAGGAATCCTGATTCTTGATGGCTGCCAAGACGCATACGTCCAACAACCCTCGCTTCAACTGAACATCCATGCAATACCTCCTATCGTGTAATACATCGTATCACGAAGTATTGGTTTTGTCAAGTACATTTTGGAGTGATTGATCAAAAATTCGGCAGACAGAAGACTCTGTCTGCCGAAAAACTCGAATCAATATTATTCTGCTTGGATGGTGACAGTGGAGGCTTGCAGTCCTTGCGCACAAACCGTGACCGTGATCTCCCCTGCCGCTTTGGCACGCAGAATGGCCAAGGCATGGCCCTTGAAGGTATGACAACGATTACGGTTGACGTCGTCCTCACTCCTGGGGTTACCGCTGAACACCGCTAACAGCTCGCCTCCTTCTACCGTACAGGTGATCTCGCGGTCATCGAGCACCACCAACCGACCTTGTGCATCGGTCAGGCTGATGGGCAGATAGCACAGATCGCGCCCGTCGGCACGGATGTGATCCTTTTCGGCGCAAACCGAAACCGTCGAAAGCGCATCGGTCGTCTGCAGCGTGTATTCGGAATAGGCCTGACCGTCCCGATACGCCACGGCGCGGATGCTGCCTTTTTCATACACCGTCTCTAAGCGGGCAATGCCCTGCTCAGGAACGCTGCGCCCGACCTCTTTTCCGTTGACGTACCACGCGATGAAATCGGCACCGGTATAGGTCTCCACCCGAATCGGCCGGCCGACGTAGCAATCGTCATAGGTCCAACACTCGTCCACGTCGTACCAATGCCAATCAGTCCCGATCAGAACATCCGAAAAATGGGCGGGATGGGTCACAAAGATACGCGGCTGAGTATCAGCGCGCCAAATAGATTCACGGAAATAGGATTGCGGACGGCGGAAGCCGCACAGATCCAAATCGCCCTGATAACAGTTGCGCCACGGATATTCACTCTCATTGAGATTGAGAAAGCGCGGCAGATCGTCGCGCGGGGCTTCCCAGGTCGTGCGGCCTGCACCTGCTTCTCCGAGGTTATCGTAAGCCGTCCAGGTGAAATCTCCCAACACAAAGCGATTGTCGCGGGCGCCTGCCCAGGAACGGAAAAATTTGATGGCCTTGGTCTCGCTGCCCCACAGCACGCGGTCGGGATACATTTCATGATCCAGCGCGTAGCGGTCAAAGTAATAGTTGCCGCCGACAAGATCAAGCGGTTTCTCAAATCCGCGTGCAATCTCGTTGATGCGCTGATTATCCACCTCTTTAAACCGTTTTTGAATAAAGGCGCGATAATCCTCGGGATCGATGTCCTCCCAATAATTGAGCTTGACAAAATGCTTTTGAATACCCGCGGTGACAAATTTAGTGTCGTCGTATTTACGTACCGCATCGCTCATTTTTTGAGAAATCTCGGCAGCCTGCGAGGTACCGTTGATCTCCCAGATCTCATTGCCGATGGAATAACTGAACACGCAGGGATGGTTGCGGTCGCGCAGCACCATATAGGACAGATCGCGCTCCCACCAATCCGAGAAAAAGATATGATAATCGAACGGATTTTTACCCAGATTCCAGCAGTCAAACGCCTCATCCATGACGATGATCCCGAGGCGGTCGCAGGCTTCCAAAAATGCCAGCGAGGACGGATTGTGCGTGCAGCGAATGGCGTTAAATCCTGCCTGCTTAAGCTTGGAAAGCTTGCGGTATTCGGCTGCAGGAAACGCCGCCGCGCCCAATTCTCCGTGATCGTGATGCACGCAGCCGCCGCGCAGCTTAATGGGCTTTCCGTTGAGCAGCAAGCCGTTTTTGGCATCGGCGGTTACGGTACGAACACCAAAAACCGTTTCGCTCTCATCCACCGTCTCGCCCTGCCAAATGATCTGTGTGCATAAGGTGTAGAGATTGGGATGCTCGGTATCCCACAGCGAGGGGGACGGAACCTGCAGCAAAAATTCCTGCTCGTTCTTGCCTGCGGTAACCGAAAGTTCAAAGGCTTGTTCGCAAACGGTGCCGTCTGTATTTTGCACTGAGAAACGCATCGAAGCATCCGCATCGACATCCGAGCTGACGGTATATTTCACCCGTATGGTTGCTGACTGTTCCGACGCGCTGACGGTGGAAATAAACAGATCCCACGGCTCAATGCGCACCGCGCCGCCTTCCCACAAAAACACGTCGCGATAAATGCCGTTGCCCGAATACCAGCGGGTAGACTGTGGCGGAGGCGTGGTGGTGATGATGAGCTTATTGGTTATGGTATCAAAGACGTGCGGGGTCAAATCCACCAAATACGGTGTATAACCATAAGGATGCATCCCCAAAAACTGCTCGTTAAACATAATGTGGGTGCACATATATGCGCCGTCCAGATCAAGGATATAATGCTTTCCTTTTTCCAGGGAAAGATGCTTGACGTACCGCCCCGAGGTATCGGGGAAAAATCCGTTGGACCAATTTCCTTGCGGATCGCGCGGCTGCTTGATCTGATAATCGTGCGGCAGATCAATGGCGACGTAATCGGTGTTTTGCGTAACGTTTTTGAAATACCAATCCTTGGAGATGCAGGTTTTTTTCATAGAGATCCTCTCTTTTCAACAAACCGTTGATTTTTGTGAAGCACGCTGTTATAATGATTATATCGCAAAGAAATTGCCTGTAAATAGACTATTTTGCAAAATATTAGGAATATCTTGCATTCGGAGGCGTTATGTCCAACTTTACCGTAAACACGATGGCGCAACAGAACGACCTGTACCCCATCGTCTTTCACACCGCAAGCGATCATCATATCCAGGAAACCGTGCGCAATCGCATCCTGCCGTCGCATCAGATCCTGCTGGTATTGGGCGGAAAAGGCACGCTGCTGTTTCGCGGAGTTGAATATCCCATCCAAAAAGGCTGCGGCTTTTTCACCGCAAAGGACACCCTGACCGAATACGTCAACGAAGGCGGATTGATCAGCGCCTTTTTGACGGCGGGCGGCCCTGCCGCAGATCTGCTGTGCCAAGCACTGTCCAATGACGGTTTTCTTTTTTTGGAGGATGTAAACCTGCAAAAATACCTCTCTATGCTGCAGCTGTTGATCCGTGATTATCACGACGGGTGCGATCAAGGGAAATTATCGGCACAGGCCTATTCGTTTTTTGTGGAATTTCTGTCGCAAAAGAAAACCGACCTCCCCGCGTGGCTGGAAAAGACCGTGACCTACATCAACCTGCACTTTGACCGCAAGCTGACGCTTGCCGATCTGGCGCAGCAGGGCTGCATTTCGGTCTCCAAGCTGTGCCACGATTTCAAAAGGCACTACGGCGTATCGGTATTTGAATATATCATGAGCGTGCGATTGCAATACGCGCACAATCTGCTGCTCAAATCCCCCGAAACGCGCACCAAGGATGCCGCGATCCAAAGCGGATTTTTTGACGTTGGCTATTTCTGCAAAATGTACCGCAAGCAGTATGGAAAATCCCCGTCCGAACAACGCCGCGGAGGGTAAAAACTTTATTTTTCAAAAAGAAAATCAAGGTAACAGAATGATCTTCTTGTTTTTCCGCACGGCATAATCAAGTGCTATTTTCGTTCCGCTCTTTCGATTTTTCGGGAAATTATTTTCGCAAAAGTAAACAACACAAAATTGACTTTTTTCAATCATCTCATAATTTCTCTGCACATAAGCCGCCCTTCCCGCGCCTATTGCCTTTTCGGGATAATAGGTGTCCTCGTAGTTTTCTAATAAGTACTCTTTATAATTTTGGTCAATGTTCGGAAATTCAGCCCTGACATAAATTCTTTTTATGTTAGGGTATTTTTCTTTGATCTTGCTTACCGTTTCATAACACAAGCCGTTGAAACGACTCTTGCTGCCAAATAAAAAAGTATCCACTTTTTCTTTCAAAATAAGATCTTCGATCACGGAATATAATCGTTGTTTCAGTTCCTCGGTCTCGTTGATCTCCCGATGTCCTAAAAAACAGCAGACATGCAATTTTTTTATTTCCAAATTCATAAAATTCACCCCTTTTGAGTTATTTTAACTCAAAAGGGGTAAGTTTTTCAAGTCCCTATGGGTATCATTTTTTTAGAGGTGATCCCCATGACGATTCGAGAAGCCGTCCAACAAAGGATTATCGCCCTATGCGAGGAACGGAATATTTCTGTGAATAAGCTATGCACGATCAGCGGTGTTACGCAGTCCACCGTCAATAATATCGTCAGCGGAAGAAATAACAGCACAACCGTTGCAACCATCCAAAAGCTTTGTGACGGATTGGATATTACCATTGATGAATTTTTTCACTGTGCATTGTTTCACAACATCGAGCAGGAGATACAGTAAGCAATGATCATTGCGCGAATTTAACACAAAAAGCAAAAACCGTTAGATCGTTATGATCTAACGGTTTTTTATTGATTCGTTATTACGAGGTAAACGCCCTCATTCTCTAAAGGGCAATTTCCTCATTCTTTAATTTTATTTTTTTGTTTTTAATGTAGCAACTGTAGAAACAAGCATTCTGCGCAGTTCGATACAAACACTTTGTAACTTCTTGAACTCGATTTCACCTATTGAGTTGGTTTCATAAAGAAGTTCCAACCAATATTCGCTTTCGTTGCACTCTTTAAGTGCAATTTCGAATTTAGAAATAAAATCTTTTGTACCTTGTGCATATTGTGCTTCGTGGATATTTGCACCAACAGACGTGCCGCTTTTGAGCAACTGATTGATTAAAACACCTTCAATTTTGTTTTCTCTCAACCATCTGCAAAGGAAAACAATTTCTTTGGCAAATACTTTTGATTTTTCTCGCAATATGCTGTCTGCCATCAAAAATCTCCTTTGTAGTTATGAGTTTAGAGTTATGAGAGTGCTTCGCACTCGTTATGATATGATTGCCTCGTCAACTTAAACTGCACCGCAGGTGCATCATAACTTGGCGAAGCCAATCATAACTGATAACTTGCCGTAAGGCAATCATAGTTCATTGAGTGGGAATAAGGCTCTGCCTTATTCCCACTCAATGGTGCCGGTGGGCTTTGGGGTGAGGTCGTACAATACGCGGTTGATGCCCTCTACCTCGGAAGTGAT
>JAFQKX010000008.1 GCA_017414705.1 Clostridia bacterium | reverse complement strand
GATTAAAAAACAAATGTCCCAACACTGCGGGAGTTGCAGCATCAAGCAAACTTTCATCAAATTCCTTTTCCTTGAAACTGCACAAACTTTTAAATAGTTCTTTTTCTCTTTTTTTCATACTAAATTTCCTTTCAATTTTTTTGTTTTGTATACTGCGAGATAATAGATTTAAGCAATTTGTTTTCTTCTACGCTTAATTCACACGTAGCCTTTTCATCTGCCATTTTGGATAATTTATGTAATAGATTTAATTCTCTTTCGGTCATATACATTCGTGTCATAGAATAATCATCAGTCACATAAACTCCACCGCCATATCTACCGCACTGTGTATAGATAGGCTCTGTGACACTAAGCACTTCAATATCTCGCAAAATGGTTCTTGTGGAAACACCGAACTCATCCGCTAAATTTGAAATTGTTTCGTGTCTTCTCCGGCACAGCACACGCATTATTTCTGTCCTTCGTTCGGCGGTTCCCATTCGTACTCCCTCCTTTCCTGAACACAGTTTAAAACTTAACCCTGACAACTACTGTCAGGGTTAAAACAAAAAAATAAAAAACCTGACAAACCATGTACTCTGTACAATGATTCGCCAGGTTCCTCTTGATTCTTTAACAAGTCCAACTTATCTCTTCGGCATTAAAATATTCTCTTTTTCATCTTTAACGACACAAACAACAGATTGAACCCCATTAGGTGTATAGGAAATCTTAAGATAGTTCTTGCATTTTGGGCATCCGCCTTCAATATATGAATCAGGTGTGCCTTTAAACAATGACCGACCACATATAGGGCAACTGGCCATAAATATGTTTTTATCCATTTTACGCTCCTTATTTAATTATTTTCAAAAGAATACTTGACAGAACTTATATTCTTTGTTAAAATGATAATCGGAAGTTAATTGCAGATATAGTATACAGCAAAACCCGAAGTTTGTCAATAGATAATCAGAAGTTTTGCAAATAAAAAAAGAGGTGCATTATGACATTTGGTGAAAAACTTAAAACTGTTCGTTTATCTCTGAATTTATCCCAAAGTGAACTTTCTGAGAAAACCGGTATTTCTGAACGTTCGCTATACACTTACGAACAAACGGGAATTCTCCCACGTAGCAATAATCTTCGTAAATTAGCCGATGCATTAAATGTTTCGGTGAGTTACCTATTAGATGAAGAAGAAACCGATCCAAATAAAAATATTGACCACGATATTTTCATAGCAAACTCTAAAAATCAATACGGTCACAAAGGAGCACGTGAAGCTACCGAACTATTGTCTCGCGCTTCTGCGCTGTTTGCTGGTGGAGAACTTGACGATGAAGCAAAAGAACTTTTCTTTCAATCGCTTATGGAAGTATACTTAGATTCCAAGCAAGAAGCACGAAATAAATTTTCTCCAAAAAAACGTGTTCGCAAACACAAGTCCGATTTATAGGACACAAATACTGTATAATATAATCGCCATCTTCCTAAATTGCCAAAGTGAACTTCGGAAGAGTTGGGTTATACCTGCAGTTATTTTGCGAAAGGAGAGAGTTTATGTCAAATGTTGATTTCATCCCCGAAAAAGTGGATAGAATTACAAGAAAATTTAATACCCGAGATCCTTTTGAAATATGCAAAAATATGGATATGCATATCCACTACAAGGATCTTGGAAATGCTTTAAAAGCTTACTATTTCTATCAATCGAGAATCAAGAATATTATTATAAATTCTCGTTCAGGAACAATTGTCAGACGGATTCTTTGTGCGCATGAACTCGGACATGCCGTTTTACACGGCAACTTAGCAGCAATGCGCGGGTTTCAGGAATTGGAACTTTTTGATACTCTAATACCAACAGAATATGAAGCCAATTTGTTTGCGGCAGAACTAATTATATCCGATGAAGAAATACTTGATTTGCTTAATGATAAAGATAAATCATTTTTTAGTATGGCAAAAGAGCTTTATGTTCCGGCTGAATTATTAGATTTTAAGTTTCGTGTTCTTAAGCACAAAGGATTAAGAATAGAATCACCATATATTGCTCAATCAAACTTTCTTAAAAACGATATACCTGAACATTAACTATAATTATCGCCATCTCAATATATGCTCCATACATATTGCACTAAAAAAGCAGCCAAATTTGGCTGCTTTTCTCATCTCATAACGATTTTTCTATATATTTATTCTCCAAATTTATCTACAAGTGTAATGCCTTGGGATGCGCAAAGCTCATTTAGTGTCATATTGTTATATCTTTCTTTTTGTTGTTCTAATTCCTCGTGTATCAGATCTAAAAATGCAGCCTTTCCGGAAATTATTTTAACGAGCTGATATCGTTTCTGCGGAAAAGTCCAAGCATAGAAGTCAATAGCTATATCCTCATGGGCAAAGGTGCCTCCACCATTACCCTGCTTGGATACTATTCCAGTGGCGCCGGTTTCTTCTTTCCATATTTTTGCAGTTAGCGTAAAGGAAGGATTTGAAAGTTTATTAATAATACTCTCGTAACCATCCTTTCGAAAATTCGGATTATTCTCTATCTCCCAAAGATAAAGAACATCGAGTGTGTTACGATCTCTAAGCCAAGATTGGATAACATAACTTGGGTTTTCAAAATTCTTCATCCTTGCAATATGGGTTAGCGAAACATATTCCTTCTCTCCGTCATTACTACCCTTCTTAACGTCCATCTCCATTTTGAGCAAGGCATATGCCTTATTAGAATCTAAGTCTTCCTCAATGGTTTCACGAAGGCAACGAATATGATCTTCTATCCCCTCTTGTGTATAAACACCTCTATCTAACAAACTATTAAGAACTCTACGCTGATGCGCAATATATTCTTCTACAACACCTTTTGTAAACTCTTCCATACGCTCCACCTCGCTTATATTCGTATTATACCATACTTTTTACGGTATTGAAATAATTTTTTGCTCAAAGTTGCATATTTTTATGTTAAAAATAGCGTTTTAGCGCTAAAACTTGTATATTTTTATGTTTCAAGGGCGTTTTTTAGTCAAACTTGCCCGTTTGGCATAAAAAAAGCCATTTTTGGGCTAAAAAACGGCTTAAAAATGAAAAAAACGCCCAAAAAACTGGACGTTTTTTCTTCTGGAGCTACTGGCCGGACTCGAACCGGCGACCTGCTGATTACGAATCAGCTGCTCTACCAACTGAGCCACAGTAGCACCTCTTCTGAAAATCAGGCATCTTTACGCCCAACGGTCATTATTATAGCATTAAGTTTACAAAATGTACAGTCTTTTTTTGCAAAAAAGCAAAAAAAATCGGGATCATCCGAGGATGATCCCGATTTGGCTTTAATACTTGACACGCGCAGTATAGGTAGTATGCAGAATGTCGTGCGCCTTGTGGCTGCCCGGCTTTCCGAAATACTCGTCATAGATGCGGGTGATGTCGGGGTTCTGATGGGACTTACGAACCGGCAGATTTTCATCGTCTTGATACAGGGCTGCGGCGCGGACCTTGCGGATATCCACAACGTTACGCACAGCGGAGGGAACGATGGGCTGACCGCCGCCGTTGACACAGCCGCCGGGGCAAGCCATGATCTCGATGAAGTCGAACTGCTTTTCGCCGTTCTTGACCATCTCGAGGACTTTTCTGGCGTTGGCCAGACCGGAGGCAACTGCCACGCGGATCTCGTTGCCGGCAATGTTGAAGGTAGCTTCCTTGACACCCTCGACGCCGCGAACTGCGGTGAGCTCCATAGCCTTGCCTTCCAGTTCTTCGCCGGTGAGGACGGCATGGGCGGTACGCAGAGCAGCTTCCATAACACCGCCGGTGGCACCGAAGATGGTACCGGCACCGGAAGCAAGTCCGAACGGAGAATCAAACTCGGAGTCGGGCAGCTCGGTGAAGAGCAGGCCGGACTTTTTGATCATACGGGCAAGCTCACGCACGGTGATGGCAACGTCAATGTCGGGAAGACCCTTGACCGCTGCCTGCTCGTGGCGGGAAGCCTCGAACTTCTTGGCGGTACAGGGCATAACGCTGACGACGAAGATATCCTTGGGATCGATACCCATCTTTTCGGCATAATAGGTCTTGGCGACGGCGCCGAACATTCCCTGCGGAGATTTGCAGGAGGACAGATTGGGAATCATATCGGGGAAGTAATGCTCGCAATATTTGACCCATCCGGGCGAGCAGGAGGTGATGAGCGGCAGATTCTCTTTCTTGGTGTAACGATCCAAGAACTCGGTGGCCTCTTCCATGATGGTGAGGTCAGCAGAGAAGTTGGTATCGAACACGCCGTCGAAGCCGAGCATCTTGAGTGCGGTGACCATTTTGCCGGTGACGATGGTGCCCATGGGCATACCGAACTCTTCACCCAAGCCGACACGCACCGAGGGAGCGGTCTGCACGATGACGTGCTTAGTGGGATCGTTGAGCGCTGCAAAGACCTTATCGGTCTCGTCCTTTTCGGACAGAGCGCCGACGGGACAGACGCTGATGCACTGTCCGCAGTTGATGCAGGCAACGTCGCCCAGACCTGCCTGGAAGGCACTGCCGATGTTGGTGGCAAAGCCACGCTCGTTGGCACCGATGACGGCGACATCCTGATTCTGGCAAGCGGCGACGCAGCGGCGGCAGAGAATGCACTTGCTGTTGTCGCGATACATATGGATGGCGGAGTCATCGATCTCGGACGGAGTTTTTGCGCCTTCGAACATGGACTCGTCTACACCGTACTCGTTGCAGAGCTTCTGCAGCTCGCAGTTGGTGGAACGCACGCAGGACAGGCACTTTCTCTCGTGGTTGGAGAGGATGAGCTCCAAGGTGGTCTTTCTGGATTTGATGACGGCGGGAGAATTGGTGAAGATCTCGGTTCCCTCGCGGTCGATGGGATACACGCAGGCGGCAACCAGGCTTCTGGCGCCCTTGACCTCGACCACGCAGATACGGCAAGCGCCGATGGCGTTGATGTCCTTGAGGTAGCACAGCGTGGGAATATAGATACCGTTCATACGGCAGGCATCGAGAATGGTGGTACCCGCGGGTACGGAATAATCTTTGCCGTTAATTTTGATATTAAGCATGTTTTCCATAGTTGCGTACCTCCTTATTTACGAATGATGGCGTCGAACTTGCAGGTTTCGATACAAGCGCCGCACTTGATACATTTTGCAGTATCAATGACGTGAGGATTCTTGACAGAGCCGGAGATCGCACCCACGGGGCACTTTCTGGCACAAGCGGTACAGCCCTTGCACTTGTCCTCGATGATGGAGTACTGCAACAGATCCTTACAAACGCCTGCGGGGCACTTCTTGTCCACGACGTGAGCAACGTACTCATCGCGGAAGTAGCGCAGGGTGGACAGAACGGGGTTGGGAGCCGTCTGACCCAAGCCGCACAGGGAGTTCTCTTTGATGTAGTAGCACAGAGCTTCCATCTTGTCGAGGTCTTCCAGCGTGCCTTCGCCCTTGGTGATCTTCTCGAGCATCTCGTACAGACGCTTGGTACCGATACGGCAGGGAGTGCACTTACCGCAGGATTCTTCGACGGTGAACTCCAAGAAGAACTTGGCGATGTCGACCATACAGTTATCCTCGTCCATAACGATCAGACCGCCGGAGCCCATCATGGAGCCGATGGCGAGCAGGTTGTCATAGTCGATGGGAGTATCAATGAGGTGCGCAGGGATACAACCGCCGGAAGGACCGCCGGTCTGAGCAGCCTTGAACTTTTTGCCATTGGGAATGCCGCCGCCGATGTCTTCAACGACCTCACGCAGGGTGGTCCCCATAGGAACCTCGACAAGGCCGGTGTTGTTGATCTTGCCGCCGAGCGCGAACACCTTGGTGCCCTTGCTCTTCTCGGTACCCATAGCGGTGAACCATTCGGGACCGTTCAGGATGATCTGGGCGATGTTGGCGTAGGTCTCAACGTTGTTGAGAACGGTGGGCTTTTGGAACAGACCCTTGACTGCGGGGAACGGAGGTCTGGGTCTGGGCTCGCCGCGCTTACCTTCGATGGAGGTCATCAGAGCAGTCTCTTCGCCGCAGACGAAGGCGCCTGCGCCCAGACGGATCTCCAGATCAAAGTCAAAGCCGGAGGACAAAATGTTCTTGCCCATCAAGCCGTATTCTTTTGCCTGTGCAATGGCGATCTCCAAACGCTTGACAGCGATGGGATACTCGGCACGGATGTAAACGTAACCCTTGGTAGCACCGATGGCATAGCCGGCAATGGCCATAGCCTCAAGCAGTGCGTGGGGGTCGCCTTCCAAAATGGAACGGTCCATAAATGCACCGGGGTCGCCTTCGTCGGCGTTGCAGCAGACATACTTCTGATCGGCCTTATTGGCAGCCGCAAAGGACCACTTGAGACCGGTGGGGAAGCCTGCGCCGCCGCGTCCGCGCAGACCGGAATCCTTGATGATCTGGATGACCTGCTCGGGGGTGTACTCGGTCAAGCACTTTGCCAATGCCTGATAACCGTCGTAGGCAATATATTCTTCGATATTTTCGGGGTCGATAACACCGCAGTTCTTGAGGGCAACACGATGCTGCTTCTCATAGAAGCCGGTGTGGTTGAGCGATTTGATAGTGGTTTCATCCACAACCGTCTCTTTGTACAGAAGACGCTTGACGGGACGGCCCTTGACCAAATGCTCGGCAACGATCTCAGCGACGTCCTCGGGCTGAACGCGGGAATAGAAGCAGCCTTCGGGATAGACGATAACGATGGGGCCTTCGGCGCACAGACCGAAACAGCCGGTGCGGATGACCTTGACTTCATTACCGAGATTGGCTTGCTCGAGTTCGCTTTCAAACGCGGTAATGATCTTGGCGCTGCCGGAGGACGTACATCCGGTACCGCCGCAAACTAATACATGAGCACGATACATGCGTTTTTCCTCCTTGATTATTTGGTGCAGGCACCAATGGTGTATTCGGTGACAACGTTGCCGTTGACGATATGCTCAGCGACGATGCGGGCGACCTTATCGGCGGTCATTTTAACGTAGGTGACCTTTTCTTCGCCGGTGCGGAAAACCTCGACCACCGGTTCATACTGGCAGATGCCGATGCAGCCGGTCTGAGAGACGGCGACATCCTGCAGCTGACGCTTGGCAACCTCTTCGGTAAAGGCGGTCAGGACGGGTCTGGCACCGGCGGCGATGCCGCAGGTTGCCATACCTACCACGATACGGGTGGTAGCGGCCTGATCGTCACGGATACCCATGTTTTGCAGAGCCTTTGCTTTCAAAGCCTTGAGTTCTTCCAATGTTTTCATCTGATAGTCATTCCTTTCAGTTGTCATGGATACGAATTGAATTTTCTTGAAGATACTCCCGCAAAAACGTTGCGATTTCGGGAGTATTGAAGGGAACTTCGCCCAAGATCTCACGGATCTCGCGGGTATCGAATACGAATTCCCGCTCATCCAAGCGATCACGATAAACAAAATCGATGGTGCAATTCATAGTGACCAAGGAGAAGATGGTATCGGTCATATTCCCGAGCGGCAGACAGTCGATGCTGTCGGTACAAAAGACGGCCTGCACCGTGGTCCCCTGCCCCACCTGAGAGGTGATTTGAAAGGAGCCGCCGGTCAGCTCACTCATCATTTTGAAGAGCGGCACCCCGAGTCCCACCTTGCGGGTGGTGCGGGAGGTAAAGAACGGGTCGGTGACCTGCTGCACCTGCTGCTCGGTCATTCCGCAGCCGTTGTCGGCAATGGTGACCGTCAGGCGGTGGTCCGCCGTGCTCTCCAGCGTACTGATCTCAATCAGAGTAGCCCCTGCACGAACCGAGTTCTGTGCAACGTCGAGAATATTAAGGGAAAGTTCCTGCATAAAGATCAGGCCATGTATTTCTGCAAGACCTTGACGGTCTCATCGGTGGTCAGACGGCCGTAAACATCATCGTTGATGGTCAGAACGGGAGCCAGACCGCAAGCGCCGATGCAACGGCAGGCGCGCAGAGAGAACTTACCGTCGGGCGTGCAACCGCCATCCTTGATTCCCAACACGTCGGAGATCTTGTTGATAACGTCGCCGGCACCCTTGACGTAGCAAGCGGTACCCAGACACACCGAGATCTCGTACTGTCCCTTGGGGTTGATGGAGAAGAAGGAATAGAAAGTCACAACACCGTAGACCTCCTCCAGAGAGATCCCGAGGCCTTCCGCCACCGTGATCTGCACCTCAAGCGGCAGATATCCGTATACTTCCTGTGCCTTTTTGAGGACCTGAACCAAAGCGCCGGGAACATCCTTGTAATCCTGGATGATCTGTTCAAGCTGTGCCTTTTGCTCGGGAGTGTCCTTAAAAGGGATCGTTTCAAGC
Source organism: Clostridia bacterium (assembly GCA_017414705.1). Classification (GTDB taxonomy): domain Bacteria; phylum Bacillota; class Clostridia; order Oscillospirales; family Acutalibacteraceae; genus RGIG1913. The sequence goes on along the minus strand of JAFQKX010000008.1, from coordinate 39,659 downwards.
TTGTTTTTCATTATTGAAACCTCCTTAAAAATTACACAACAATAGGATGCGCTCGCATCCAGAGTGCATTATAACATATTTGTTTTGATATTTCTATAGCAAAATCAATTTTTTTGTCATAAAAATAACAATTTTTCCAAAGAATCGACAACGTCTGCCGCAGAATGAAAATTCCCCTGTAAAAAATTGCGTTCTGACGGCTCTGCGATGCTCAGCAGATCGTGCGAATCCGAGTCACTGATAAAGTGCAAAAAAGGAAATCGTGCCGCATAGTCTGCTGCCGATGCATTTTGAGAAACCTCGGCAAGGTGATATCCCATATCGGGGGTGATATCGCCCAAAATTCCCAATACGCCGTTGGAATGACGGTCAATATGAGCGAGAATGGCAATGCCGCCGTATTGCTTACACAGGGGCGGGACATCATACAACCCAATCGCAGTTGAGTTGACCAGCAGATACTCTTCCCTGCCGATCTCCTCGTCAAGCTCATTGAGGATCAGCTGATTACCGTAGATCTCGGGCCGGTTTTTGATGGGCGGCAGCGCAGCGTAGACCTCGTCGGAAAAAGCCATTGCCTGTGCGACCTCGCGGAATAAACAGACCACGTGAATGGCCTCCGAGGTCTCCAATTCCATACCCGGCACAAAGATCAGCCCTGCCCGCTCGGCAGCAATGGCAGCCGCCGGCACGTTGCGGCAGGAATTATGGTCGGTCAATGCGATGGCGTTCAAGCCGCCCAGCATAGCCATACCCACCAGATCGTTGGGGGTCATATCGTCCGAGGAGCACGGAGAAAGGCAGGAGTGCATATGGAAATCGTAATAAATTCCGTCCATATCCTCACCTGCCCTTTCGTTACAAGTTTATTACTGTATTGGAAGCATCATGCCTCTGCCAGCAGCGTGCCGGTCTTGACCGCCAAGGTATAGGCGTCCTCGGCACTGCCGTACAGAGAGATGTCCTCACTTTTCATCCGCGCCAGCAGCATGGCATCCGGCTGCACTCCTTGCGTGAGAATGACGCAGGCCATCTCGCGCAGAACCGCTACTGCAGCCACGTTATTGTTGTTCATTACGGTAAACCAAGCACTTTCCACGGGGGCGCGGCCCATGACCCAGCTGAGCAGATCGCCGCAATAGCCGGTGCAGACCTCGCGTGACTCTCCCTCGTGAAAGACGGTCAGATTCAGTGCTTTTGCCAGATCTCGGTCGGTCATTGCTTTTCAGACTCCTTTTCATTGGTACGGAAGGGTGCGGGAATGACTTCGGGCGCACTCTTGCTCATACGATCACGCAGACGGATGATGCAGTCGTGCTCATTGGCAAGTCCGCACACCACATCCTCGGCAAAGGCGTGGCAGGTAGGCGCGCCGCAGGAGCCGCAATCCAGCCCCGGCAGAGAGTTTTTGATCTGATCGATCTGCTTCATTTTATCCATGGCGACCGCCATATCATCATCCAATTTATAGATTGCCTGATATTCCAGATTGTTTTCCCAGAATAGGATAGCGTTCTGCTCCTCCTGCTCGACCGGCTTGGATTTGGTCAGCGGCAGGTACTTGCGCAGCGTCTTGATGCGCGCACGCGCTACGTAGCCGTTGGCGACATTCAGCACACCGCCCACGCAGCCGCCCGGGCAGGCGTTGAGCTCGACGAAGTCGATATCGTTGAGCTTTTCGTCCTCGACCTCCTCCAGCACCTTGATAACGTTTTCGATGCCGTCGGCAGAGATATAGTTATCGAACAACAGTCCCGCAGCTTCACCGCCGCTGTTGGCCCAATTGATGCCGACGATGCCGGATTCCATCAAATTTTCGGGCTCCTTGATGTTTTTGAGTGCCGAGAGCATTTTCATATATGTATCGGTGGCGGAAAGGGTGCCATCGATATACGTTCGTTCTGAGCCGACGGGATACTTGGCAGAGGTCACCTTGGCAGGGCAAGGCGTGATGAAGAAAACACCGATCTCCTCTTCCTTGAGTCCCGTTTTTTGCATCGCCTCCTGCTTGGCAAGTTGGGCGGCAATATGGATGGGCTCGTTGATGGGCAACACGTTGGCACACAAGGCCGGAAAGCGGATCTTGATCAGGCGCACCACGGCGGGACACGCCGAGCTGATGACGGGACCGGTCATGGTATCCTTAAGCATGGCAAGCGACTTGCGCGAGAACAGGCTGACGATCTCGGCAGCGCGCGAGACCTCGAACACATCGTCAAAGCCGATGTGCTTGAGTCCGGTCAAAATATAATTGATATCGTCGATGCCGCTGAACTGACCGTAGAAGGAGGGCGCGGGCAGCGCGATCTTCCAACGAAAGCGTTCTAACTGCTCATAGCCGTCGGTGACGGCGCGCTTGGCGTGCGAGGGGCAAATACGAATGCACTCGCCGCAATCAATACAGCGCTCGGAAATGATGGTAGCCTTGCCGCCGCGCACGCGAATGGCTTCGGTGGGGCAGCGTTTCATACAGCTGATACAGCCCTTGCAGGCGTCCGGCATCAGGGTGACGGAATGAAACGTATTTTGCTCCATGGGGATCACTCCTGTCTGAAATAATGAAATGGATACGGTCAAGCCTTGGGCTTGGTGTAGATGGTCAGATAGACGGTGGTGCCCACCCCGACCTGGGTTTCGATGCGCATCTCATCGGAATATTTTTTGATATTGGGCAGGCCCATTCCTGCGCCAAAGCCCAAGCTTCGTACATTGTCGGGCGCAGTAGAATAACCGTCGGACATGGCCAGCTCCACGTCGGCAATACCCGGTCCGGTATCCTTGAGCGCGACCTCGATACGGTCAGGATAGATCTCGACGTCTACCACGCCTCCGTTGGCGTGGATGACCATATTGATCTCGCCCTCGTACATAGCGATGGCGGTGCGGCGGATGATATCCTTGTCAAAGCCAAGCTCGCGCAAGGTCTTTTTGACCACGGCGGAAACACCGCCCGCCGACATAAAATCATCGCCGTTGACGGGATAGGTATAACGCAACGGCTCACTCATGATCTGATTCCTCCGTCGGGATTGAGTCCCGCGCTGTACAAAATACCGCAGGCGGCGTACAAGCGTTCCTCGGTGGTCAGCAGCACGATGGACAACTCCTTTGCCAGCTCAATGATCATATCATTGGGCTGCTTGCCGCGCACAAAGGCGATGCAGCGAATGTCCATCATTTCGGCGGTGCGCACCACCTGCGGATTGACCAGACCGGTCAGCAGCAGCGCGCGATCCTTTACAAACGCCAGCACGTCACTCATCATATCGGCACCGCAGGCGGTCTCCACCTCGTTGTCGAGCAATTCTTCTCCGCAGATGACCTGCGCATTGAGCAATTGAGCAACCTTCGATATCTTCATAATCATCCATTCTCCGTTCAACAATAGAATTGTTTCTTTTATTATACCGAAAATAACGGCGTTTGTAAATAAGAAAGCGAAAAAAATCCATCGGTTTTCAGGATTTTGAAAACCGATGGGGAAATTTTTACTCTTGTTCGTCTTCGAAACCGGCAGGTGTGCTCTGGGTCTGTGATACAGTCGGCTGACCGGGCGTCGCCGGCTCGCTGGATGCACCATGATTTTCGGAGCTGCTCGGCGGTTCGGATGAACCCTGCGAGACCGACGAGCTTTGCGTATTGTTGTTATTGGGCTTCGTTGTATTGTTCGGCTTTTGCGGAGTGACCGTTTGATTGTTTTTATCGGAAGGAGCCACCACCGAAGCCGACTTGGGCACCACGATCTTGTAATAGTTCTTGTTGAGGATCTTGGTGGACATGGTGAATTTATTTTTGACCAGCGATTGGATGGCCTGTACATATTCGTCGGTAACCGTCTCATCTCCTTCTTTGATGACGGTCAGCTTGTTACGCGAGGCGTCAAACTTCGCTTTGTCGGTGATCCAGCTCTGGTTGCTGAGAATGGCAACGTGGAAGGAATTGGGATCCAGCACGTCACGGCCCATAAGCAGACGGGAATCGTACTCAAAGCCAAAGAGGTTGAGAAGGGTGGGCAGAATATCAATGGTGCAGCATGGCGTATCGACCACGACCGGCTCGCTCATACCGCCGTTCCAGCAAATAAAGCTGTTCTTGTATTTCTCAAAGGTGGTGTCGATCTTCTCGCCCGCCAGCTCGTTGTACTGCGTGGAGTTAAGGCCGTACGGATAGTGGTCGTTGGTCAATACGATGACCGTCTTTTCGGCCACGCCTGCCTCTTCCAGCTGCTCCATCAGGTAGGTCAGCGCCTTTTCCAGCTCCAGGTTGCAGGCCAAGAAGGCCTTGACCGTCTCGCTGTACTTAAGGTTGTTTTCCTTGCAGTATTCGTTGATCTCCTTGCGGTTCTTTGCAGCCATGGGGTTGTTCCAGGTGTACTGATAATGTCCGCTGAAGGTCATATAATACGCCATGAACTGCTGATCGGCGGACAGATAATCCTTGATCGACTTTTCCATCATGGCAAGGTCGGAGGAGGGCCACTGCACGCGGATATTCAGACCTGCACCCGGCGTTTTGAATTTATAACCCATATTGGGGTGAGAGAGGTAGCGAGTGTAATAGGTACCGTAATAGTTGTGATAGGCATACGGCTGCACACCGACGGTCTTGAACATATTGCCCAAGCAGAACGGCACGTAGTTATTGGCAGATTTGCGGAAGGAGCCGTTTGCCTTGCTGCGTGACAGATCGGGGAAAATGCCCATATTAAAGGTATATTCGCCGTTGGTGGTGTTGGAATGATAGCTGTTGTAGAAGTTGTTAAAAACGAAGCCTTCGGTCGAAAGCTTATAAAGCGTGGGGGTCAGCACCGGATTGATCATACGCGAGGAGAAGGACTCGGCGCAGAAGGTAATGAGGTTGTAGCCCTCAAAATAGCCGGTGTATTCATTTTTTCTGGAGGGGGTCTGTGCCGCGAAATACTCGTGCATTTCCTTGAGGGACTTATTGGTCTCCTCGGCTGCAAGCTTATCAAAATCGATATCCATGACGTTGGGCGAGGTATCGACCTCGGGAGAGGTCTGTACGAGATCGCCCAGCAGATGAGAGTCGTCGATATGCACCAGATCGTCGGGATTGGTGACCGACAGTCCCAGCGTGACGGTCTGTACCTCCAAACGCGCGGTGGTCAGCACACCCAGCACGGCGATACTGTTATTGGTAGCGGTGTTGGGGTTGGTATAGCAGTCCCACGGCGTGTATGGACCTTTTCCGCCGACGAGCAGCGCCAAAAGGCAAACAACGTGCAGCACACACAGCCCGGCAAAGTTGATACCCTTGGTGATCCAAGAGGTTTTGGTGAAGCGAATGGGCTTAAAGATGGCGATGGCAATGGTGGCAAAGAAGGGAATGAACAGCAGCAGAATCTCCCACTTTGCTTCCCAAATACCGTGCAGCATCTGTGCCCAGAAATTTTCAATGGCGTCGGCGCCGTTACTCATATCGGCCAATGCCAAAAAGTCGCCGAAAATACTCTGATATACCAGTTGGATATTAAAGTACAGACACACCAAGAAGGTCAGCACCATGCTGATGATGCCGTTGACCTTGGGATTGAAAAACCCGGTGAAGAAGGACAGCAGAATACCGGTGGGAATCGAAAACAAAATAGGATACACGATATCACCGGTCAGTTCACCAAAGCTGACCAGCTGCATGCAGATCTCCAAAAACATGACCGACAACACAAAAAAAGCGGCGTTCCATACGAATGCGCCTTTGCGCTGTTGGCCACCCAGATAATGCTCGATCAAAAAGGAGAGGACGGGGCCTCTTCGTTTTGATTTCTGATATACGATTTCCTGCACTTCATTTTCGTCATCAAGAAAAATGACACGGTCACTTTCAAACCGCTTTACAGACATAGATCGTTCTCCTCTGTTTTGACAAAATTTTCGCAAGTACCTTTGATTATACCATATTTTTTTCATTTTTCTACCCCTAAATCGTATTTTGTCAAAAAAATTTTTAAGCGCCCTTTGAATTACACTTATGTAATGTAAAGATCAATCCGGTCGGATTTTCTGTTTTTTGCTCTTTTTTTGCCTTTTTTTGAAAAATGCCCAAAAAAAGCAAAAAAACATTTGATTTTTCTACAAAAATTTTTAAGTATTTTGATTTTCTGTATTTACATATGAATGAAAATTTGGTAAAATAACCGGTGGGCTTTGTCCCGTATATTTTTCAGTTCATTGTTTTCGCAAAAACACTGCACCGCGAGAACAAAATCAAATACGTGCCTGTGCAGAGGCAGAATGGATGGTAAAAATGGCAAGAAAAATGAAAACGATGGACGGCAATACTGCCGCCGCAACCGTTTCGTATGCCTTTACCGACGTGGCTGCGATCTACCCGATCACGCCGTCGTCGAACATGGCAGAAGAAACGGACAAGATGGCTGCCAATGGTGCCAAGAACCTGTTCGGTCAACCGGTCATGGTTTCCGAGATGCAGTCTGAGGCAGGTGCCGCCGGTGCGGTGCACGGCTCTTTGGCTGCCGGTGCTCTGACCACCACCTACACCGCTTCTCAGGGTCTTCTTCTGATGATCCCCAACCTGTACAAGATCGCCGGTGAATTGCTGCCGGGCGTAATCAACGTTTCTGCCCGTGCCATCGCCGGTCACGCTTTGTCGATCTTCGGCGATCACTCCGACATTTATGCCTGCCGTCAGACCGGCTGCGCCATGCTGTGCTCCAACAACCCGCAGGAGGTCATGGACCTGGGTGCCGTTGCTCACTTGGCTGCCATTAAGGGCCGCGTCCCCTTCATTCACTACTTCGACGGTTTCCGTACCTCCCACGAGATCCAAAAGGTTGCCGTTTGGGATTATAAGGATCTGGATGAAATGCTCGATCGCGATGCAGTCAACGCATTCCGCCGCCGTTCTTTGAACCCTGAGCATCCCGTTCAGAGAGGTACTGCTCAGAACCCCGACATCTTCTTCCAGGCCAAGGAAGCCGCCAACCCCTACTATGAGAACATCGTGGGCGTTGTCGAGGATTACATGGCTCAGGTCAACGCAAAGCTCGGCACCAAGTACAAGCTGTTCAACTACTATGGCGCAAAGGATGCTGAGTACGTCATCATCGCCATGGGTTCGGGCTGCGACACCATCGAAGAGACGGTTGATTACCTCAACGCTGCCGGCAACAAGGTCGGTCTGGTCAAGGTTCATCTGTACCGTCCGTTCTCGGCCAAGCATCTGTTGGCTGCTCTGCCCAAGACCGTCAAGAAGATCGCCGTTCTGGACCGCACCAAGGAGCCCGGCTCCATCGGTGAGCCTCTGTATCTGGACGTTCTTGCCGCTCTCAAGGACAGCAAGTTTGCTGATATCCCCGTTTGCACCGGCCGTTACGGTCTGGGCTCCAAGGATACCACTCCCGGCCAGATCATCGCCGTGTACGACAACCTGAAGGCTGCCAAGAGCAAGAAGACCTTCACCATCGGTATCGAAGACGACGTCACCAAGCTGTCCCTGAAGGTCAAGGTCAATCCCGACACCACTCCCAAGGGTACCACCAGCTGCAAGTTCTGGGGTCTGGGCTCGGACGGTACCGTCGGCGCCAACAAGAACTCCATCAAGATCATCGGTGACAACACCGACATGTACGCACAGGGCTACTTCTCCTACGACTCCAAGAAGAGCGGCGGTATCACCGTTTCTCACCTGCGTTTCGGTAAGAAGCCCATCAAGTCCACCTACCTCATCAATCAGGCAGACTTCGTTGCCTGCCACAACCCCTCCTACGTTGATAAGTATGAGATGGTTCAGGACATCAAGGTCGGCGGCACCTTCCTGCTCAACTGCTCTTGGAGCGATGAAGAGCTGGGTGCTCACCTGCCCGCTTCCATGAAGCAGTACATTGCAAAGAACAAGATCAACTTCTACGTCATCGACGCAACTCACATTGCCAAGGAGATCGGTCTGGGCGGACGCACCAACACCATCCTGCAGGCTGCCTTCTTTGCTCTGTCCAAGATCATCCCTGCCGACAAGGCTGTTCAGTTGATGAAGGATGCTGCAACCCGCTCCTACGCCAAGAAGGGTGAAAAGATCGTTGCTATGAACCACGCTGCGATCGAGCGCGGTATCAACGGCTTCCGTAAGGTCAACGTCCCCGCTGATTGGGCTAAGGCTACCGGCGAGGTTGCCGTTGCTCCCGCCACCGGCGACAACAAGGTGTTGGTGGATTACATCAACAACATTCAGCGTCCCATCAACGCACAGCAGGGTGACAAGCTGCCGGTTTCCGCCTTTGCAGGCGCCGAGGACGGCACCTTCCCGCTGGGCTCCTCCGCTTTCGAGAAGCGCGGTATTGCCGTGGACGTTCCCGCTTGGAATCCCGACAAATGTATCCAGTGCTCCTTCTGCTCCTACGTTTGCCCGCACGCCGTCATCCGTCCCGTTGCTCTGACCGAAGAGGAAGCCAAAAACGCTCCCGCCGGTATGCAGATGAAGGATATGACCGGTCTGCCCGGCATGAAGTTCGCCATCGTCATCTCCACTCTGGACTGCACCGGCTGCGGCTCTTGCGCCAACGTCTGCCCGGGCTTCAAGGGTGAAAAGGCTCTGGTTATGGAGCCCATCGAGACCAAGTTGGATGAGCAGAAGAACTTTGACTATGCCATCACCCTGCCCGAAAAGGCAGAGGTTGCTGCCAAGTTCAAGCCCGAGACCGTCAAGGGCAGCCAGTTCAAACAGCCGCTGCTCGAGTTCTCCGGCGCTTGCGCAGGCTGCGGCGAAACTCCGTATGCCAAGCTGGTGACCCAGCTGTTTGGTGATCGTATGTACATTGCCAACGCCACCGGCTGCTCCTCCATCTGGGGCGGCTCCGCACCCTCCACTCCGTACACCACCAACAAAGAGGGCCGCGGTCCCGCATGGGCCAACTCCCTGTTTGAGGACAACGCCGAGTTCGGTTTTGGTATGAACCTTGCCAACAAGGCCATCCGCAACCGTCTCTTGGGCGACGCTCAGGTGCTGGTCGACAACGCTGACGGCGACGTCAAGGAAGCCGCTGCCAAGTGGATCTCCACCTTCGAAAACGGTGCTGAGAACGCAGAGGCTGCCAAGGCTCTGACGGCTGCCATCAAGGGCGCCAAGCTCAGCGGTGATGCCAAGGCTGCTGCCGACGACATCATGACCGATAGCGATTACCTTGCCAAGAAGTCGGTTTGGATCCTGGGCGGCGACGGCTGGGCATACGACATCGGCTTCGGCGGTGTGGACCACGTTCTGGCTCAGAATCAGGATGTCAACATTCTGGTCTTTGACACCGAGGTTTACTCCAACACCGGCGGACAGTCCTCCAAGGCTACCCCGACCGGCGCTATCGCACAGTTCGCTGCTGCCGGTAAGAGCGTCAAGAAGAAAGACCTTGCCGCGATCGCTATGAGCTACGGTTACGTGTACGTTGCTCAGGTCGCCATGGGTGCTGACTACAATCAGTGCATCAAGGCCATGACCGAGGCTGAAAGCTACAACGGTCCCTCCATCGTTATCTGCTATGCTCCCTGTATCAACCACGGTATCAAGGGCGGCATGGGTGTGAGCATGACCGAAGAGAAATTGGCAGTTGCTGCCGGCTACTGGCACAATTTCCGCTTCGACCCGAGAAAGGAAAATCCGTTCTCGCTCGACAGCAAAGAGCCCACCGGCGATTATCTGGAATTCATCAAGAACGAGGTTCGTTACTCCTCGCTGATGAGAGCCTTCCCGGATCGCGCAGAAGAGCTGTTTGCCAAAGCTCAGGCCGATGCAAAAGACAAGTACACCCACCTGCTCAAGACTGCAGAGCTGTACTCCAAATAATCGGTTCTCATATACAAAGACCCGCAGTGTTCGCACTGCGGGTCTGTTTTTTACTCTCCAAAAAATTTGGATATTTTTGATGCGACCGGGGCACAATAACGGCGGGTGAATGATTACTATGAAGAGCATTACGTTTTCAAAGCATTATGGTACCAAAAAAATTCTGCTCCTGACCGCCGTATTTACTGCGGCACTCATCGTGCTTCTGGGTGTTTGGGGTGTTTTGCAATACCGCGATGCCAACCGTTACAAGGCGCAGGTGCGTTACACCTGCGAGAGCGCGTTGTACGATCTGTCAGCGCATCTGCAATCCATGGACGAGGCGCTCAAAAAGAGCCTCTATGCAGGGACAGCGTACGGGTTGGAAACTCTTTCGGCCCAGGTATACGAAGCGGGCGGATACGCCCGTTCCTGTCTGGCTCAGCTGCCGGTGGGCTACACCACGCTGGAAAACACGGAGCTGTATTTGGCGCAGGCGTCGGAATATATGCTGGCGCTGGGACGCAAGGCATCGCAGGGCTACTCCCTGACCGAACAAGACCGCACCGCCATGCAAAAATTATCCGAGATCGCAGAGCTTTTGTCGGTACAGGTCGGTCAACTGCGCGATCAGATGAATGACACCGGCATCTGGGAATTGGAAAATGACGATATTTTATACGGATCGCAGGGACAAAACGCTTCGTTCTATACCTCGATTCAAAAATTAGAGCAAGCCATGACCGATTACGACAGCATGACCTACGACGGTCTCTACTCCGACCATTACCGCACCCGCACCTCTGAACTGCTGCAGAGCGCACAAGAGATCACGCGGCAGCAGGCGCGTCAAAAAGCCGCTGCGTTACTCAACAAAGACGCGGCCGCATTGACCGATGACGGAGACGCATTCGGCGTGATCGAGGCATACCGTTTCATCGGAGACGGCTTCAGTATTGCGATTTCCAAGCGGGGCGGCTATGCGGTGTCGCTGCTCAAAAATCGCTCCGTCACTACCGAGAGCCGTCTGAGCGAAGGCGGCGCACGGCAAAAGGCAGAAGCCTTTCTGACGCGCTGCGGATTTGAGGATGCGAAATTTTCACACGCAAGCACCGCCGACGGGATCTGCGTGGTGCAGTTTTATTCCGAGCAGGACGGCGTCTTGGTGTACGCCGATGCCATCGAGGTGGCGGTTGCTATGGATGACGGCGAGATTTTAGGCTTAGAAAGCAGCGATTACCTGCTCAACCACCGTCAACACGGATTTTCCGCCGCCAAGCACACGGCGTACGACGTTGCCAAAAAGCTGTCTTCCCTGCTGACGCTGCGCAATGCACGGCTGACCACGCTGCCAAATTCCGCAAGCGAAGAGCTATGCTGGGAAATGACCTGCGAGGGCAGCAACGGTGAAACCGTGACGGTTTACTTTACCGACGACGGATTGTTGGAAAAACGCATCGTCATCCAACAGGACACACGGTCCTAAATAAAAACGAAGCATAAAAACCCCTTATGGCAGCATTTCTATTCTGCCGTAAGGGGTTTCGTTATCGATACGTTCCGGTTGCTTTGAGGCTTTGGAAAACTCAATTAAGCCTTGTCGTTTTGGTCAAAGCGGTCACCACACTCGGGGCAAAACTTGGGTGGTTGCTCCCCCTCGGCAGGCGTCCAACCGCACTGATCGCAGCGGAAGCCCGTGGGTCTTGCCTTACCGCATTCACTGCAGAATTTGCTGCGGTTGGTGGCGCCGCAGGCGCACTGCCATACATCGTCGGCGGGCTTGGCTTTGCCGCACTCGCTGCAGAACTTGCCGTCGTTTTGGGCACCGCAGGCGCAGACCCAGCCTGCCGCGTCGGTCGCAGGCTTTTGCTGTCCCGCCATCTGATACAGAGCACCTGCATCAACACCGCCTGCCTGCTGCGCAAAGCCCATACCGATGAAGCCATTCATGGCACCGCTTTGATTGGAGGCAGCCGCCTTCATGGCTTCTGCCTGCGCAGTGGTCAAGGTTGCAGCTGCCATGGAGGGATCCCGCATAACGGCGGTCTTTTGCAGGTTCTTGATCATTTCCTCGTCCTCGGGAGATGCCGAGACCGAGTTGATGCCGAAGGAAGCAATGCAGATGCCGCGCAGCTCTCCCCATTTCCGGCTGAGCTCCTGATTGAGGGCATCGGCGATTTCGTGAGTATGTGCCGGCAAGGCGGAATAACGCACGCCGGTTGCACCAATGCGGGCAAAGGCGGGCTGCAGTGCCGTCAGCAGCTCACTCTTGAGCTGACTGTCCAGCGCAGCACGCGTATAAACGTCGCTGACGTTACCGCACACGTTGACAAAGAAGCGCATCGGGTCGGTCAGCTTGTAGGAATACTCACCGTTGCAGCGAATGGCGATATCCACGTCCAGACCGATATTGCAGTCCACCACACGGAAAGGAACGGGGGTCGCCGTGCCGTATTTATTGCCGACGATCTCCTTGAGGTTGAAGTAATAGACACGCTGATCCTTGCCGGTATCACCACCGAAGGCAAAACGGCGTCCCAGCGTCTTGAAGGTTTCCAAAATACTGTTGCCCAAACTGCCCGCAAAAACGCTTGGCTCGGTGGAGGAATCCCAACGGAATTCGCCTGCCTCGGCGGAAAATTCCACGATCTTGCCCTGCTCAACGATCATCATACACTGACCCTCGTTGACCGCAATGACGGCACCGTTGGAAATGATATTATCCTCTGCTTTGGTGTTGGAGGAACGCGAGGAGGTGCGTTTGCGGCCCTTGGCGGCCAGCACATCTGCCGCCAGAGCATCGCAATAAAAATATTCCTTCCACTGGTCTGCCAACGTGCCGCCCAAGGCACCGATTCCTGCTTTAATAAGTCCCATAATACTGTTCTCCTTTACAATATAATATATCGTTTAAAAGCTTCGTCCGCCGCCACCGCGCGAGCCTCCCGATCTCCCGGACGAGCCGGAATTGGATTGGATGCGCACGCGTGTGGTCGTGGTGTACAAATACAGATCGCTGCTGTGTGTCAGCGCAAAGCTGCCGGGCTTGACGTACTCCCCTGCCGCCGCTTTGGAGCGCGCCGTCTTCATACCAAACAGACATACTGCAAAAATAATACCTGCGATCACAAGTCCGACGCCGACACCGATGGCGATATAGGTTGCCAATTTGGTCGGGGCTCTGCTCCCGTAATCGGTTTCGTGCTCGGTGACGTAGCCGTCGGAATAGCTCTGCCCGTCACGGTCAAGCGCCAGCGCTGTGTCGATCTCATTATAATAAGCCGAAAACGCCTGCTCATATTGTCCGTTGCGCAGGTCATCGGAAAAGCTGTCGAACAGCTTTTCCAGACCGTCGCCGTCGTCAAACAGGATGTCCGCATCGCCGTTGGTCAGAATCCAGGTCTCTCGGGAGCCCATATCGACAAACAGAAACACCGCATTCCATGCATAATAGCCGTTTTCATAATAATTGTCGGCGTAGTCCTCAATCAGCAGTCCCGCCAGGTCGTTGCGCGTCACGATGCCGATCTCGTAGCCGTATTCCGTTCGAATGCGCTGCGCGTGCAGGTCAAGTGTTTGCTCGACGGTGTCGGATATCAGGTCTGCTTGGTCGTCAATGTAGTCACCTTGCGCACAGACGCCGACCGTAAACACCGTCATCAGCAGCAGCGTGCACAGCAGCAGGCAGACGCGGGATAACATTCGTTTCATACCGCCGCCCCCTTACATAAATCGACCCAACAGGGCGATCAGGGCGGCGATGATGCCGCCTGCGACAGCGCAGATGCCGAATAAGGTCACCGCACGGGCGGGTGACACCGGCAGGTTACCGACGAATTTCCCGGTCTGTCCGTTCATGGCAAAGGTATACGTCTTGCCACGATAGGTGGTATTGAGCAGCCACACCGGCATGAGCGCGTATCGGATGCTGCCGTGACGCAGGTCGATGCGTTGCCCCGACGGCACGACGGTAGCGTAGCCGATGACGGTATTGCGCAATAACTGCTGCGCGCTGGTGGTGATACGCTCATTGGCGCGGGGCTTGGAGGCTTCGGCATCCACGTCGTATTTGTCGGCGGTATAGCCCGACAGATACGTTGAGGTGAAGTCGACCGCCTTACTGTAATCATACGGCTCAATGGCCTCCATATAGGCGTCCGCCATCTTTTGCGAGCCGTCGACCGGCAGACGCTGCACCGAAAAATCACCTGCACGCCGCACGAGATAATGACTGGTCTTGGTGACCTGATACTCACCCGAGCGGTAGGAATGTACCCGCGTAGCGCGGTAATTGATGTCTGCGCTGACGTCACAGTCGTACAACCAAAACGGCACGTACATTCCCGCAATCTTGTCAATGACGGTCTCGTTCAAAAAGCTTTTGGACAACAGCAGCTTTCCCTTGCAAAATTTTTGCAGGGCCTGCTTAGCGGCATCTCTGCCCACCGCAAAGGGCACCACCAGATCGGGCTTGAAAACGCCGGTGAGTCGGGAGGACAGTACGGTTGTGCTGCCGCAATAGGGGCAGGACGTGGCGGCCGTCGTTTCCTCTGCCACCACCTCGGCACCGCAGGAGCGACAGACGAAAATTCCCATATTTTCATCCTGCCAGCCCTCGTTTTGATACTCCTCCCAGATCGGTTGGTCAGGCTCCTCGGTCTGTGCCTTAAGCACCTCGTCGTACTGTCTCAGGGCTTCGGGATCAAACTCGCTGTCGCAGTACTCGCAGCGCATCTGCCCGCTCTCGCCGTGATACGGAAGCGTTGCGCCGCAATTGGGGCATTTGTAATTGAGCGTTTGCATCTGTCCGACCCCCTTTTTTCTCGAATGATTTGTTTTATTTTATCATTTTTTGTAGCAGCTTGCAAGGGCTCTGCGTAAAAAATGGCGCAAACCCGTGACATTTCTCTCCCACACCTGAATTTTGACGGAGAATGTTTTCTTTTTTGTCATAAAACTATAGACTTTTATGAAAATTTCGTGTATAATTACTTTTGTGTTTCCGAATGTTGGAAAAGAAAGGATGCTTTTTACCATGACCTTTGCAAAACGAATTTTTGCTGCAGTGCTTGCCGCGTGCATGATACTGACGCTGGCTGCCTGTCACCAGAAGGATGAAGTCGTGATGACCATCGACGGCGTCGAGATTTCTTCCGGTCTGTACCTGATGTATATGATGAATGCCACGGATCAATTCAGATCCGGCATTGACGAGGGTCTGAAGGAGGGCGAAAAGGCTCCCGAGGATCTGGCGGGCTATCTCAAGCTCAAGTTGGATGACAAGGACGCCATCACCTGGATCCGCGAAAAGGCGGAGGACAACTGCCGTGAGCATGCTTGGGTAGAAAATACCTTTGCCAAAAACAAGCTCAAGCTGGGCGATTATGCCGCATCGGTGGATCAGTACGTTTCCATGTATTGGGATTCTTACGGCTACGGCGCATATTATGAAGCAAACGGCGTCAGCCGCAGCACCTTCACCAAATACTACGAGACGCTGTTCAAGGAGCAGGTCGTTTTTGAGTATTTCTACGGTGAAAAGGGTCCCGAGGCAGTCTCAGCCGATACCATCAAGACCACCTTTATCGAAAAGTATCTGCTGATCGAATACTTCACCGCCTCGCTGACCGATGACGACAGCAAGGATCTGGCTGCAGCCAAGATCACCGAGATCAAGAAATCTCTGGATGCTTTGGTAGAAAAGATCAACGACGGCGAAATGACCGTCAAGGAAGCCGGCGAGAAATTTGAAGAGGAGCAAAAGAAAAACGATACCTCGTCCTCTACCTCCTCCGGCACTTCGTCGGGTGCATCCTCTGCAGGCTCTTCTGCTGCTGATTCTTCGGCCGCATCCACCGGCTCTGCCGCTACCTCCTCAGGTGTGACCTCCTCCGAGGAAAAGAATCCCGCCGTGTATCCCGACGCCGTTGTCGTGACCGCCGACGATACCAGCGGAATGTACGCATTGCTCAAGGACGTCAAGGAACGCGACAAGGCTGCCGTGTATAAGGACGACACCAACAAGCAGTATATTGTGGCATTGCTGCGCGATCCCGCCAAGGATTACGAGCATTACAAGGACGATTATCGCTTGACCGTATTGCACGATCTCAAGGACGAAGCGTTTGAAAAGAAGCTGGAGACCGAGATCGCCAAGCTCAAGGCTGACATCGACGAGTCTTTGGTCAAGTACTACAGTCCCAAAAAGATCAAAGAGTCCTGAGTTCCAGGGCAGTCATTCAGCCGTAAAAAACGGAGGACGCTTCCTCCGTTTTTTACGGCAGATACGCTACGACAATTCTGATCCCCACAGGAGGGCTTTTCTATGGCTAACTATTCTTCTCTCAGTCGGGAAGAACTGCAACGGGAATACGATGCGCTGAAGGTCGCGTACGATTCCTTTGCAGCACAAGGGCTGAAACTGGATATGTCGCGCGGCAAGCCGGGCGCCGAGCAGATCGAGCTGAGTGCTCCGCTGCTGGACGCGCTGCGTGCTGCGGACGATGCACGCAGTGAAAACGGAATGGACGTGCGAAACTCCGGTCTGTTTGACGGACTGCCCGAAATGCGCCGCTTGTTCGGCGAGATCATGGGCGTGGACGCCGACCGCGTGATCCTGGGTAACAATTCCTCGTTGAATCTGATGTTTGACGCTGTGTGTCAGGGTATGGTGTCCGGCTTCGGGCAGGCTCCCTGGGGGCAACAGGGCGAGATCAAATTTCTCTGTCCCGTGCCCGGATATGACCGCCATTTCGCCATCTGCGAATATTTCGGCATTACCATGATCCCCGTTCCCATGACCCAACAAGGTCCCGCTATGGAAGTGGTGGAGAAATGGGTGCAGGATCCGCTGGTCAAGGGCATTTGGTGCGTGCCGATGTATTCCAACCCGCAGGGCTATACCTATTCGGATGAAACGGTACGCCGCTTTGCAGCGCTCAAGCCGGCGGCAAAGGATTTCCGCATCTTTTGGGATAATTCTTATTGTCTGCATCATCTCAAAAAGGATCATGCCAGGCTTGCCAACATTTTCGAGCTTTGCAAGCAATATGACAACGAGCATTTGGTGTTTGAGTTTACCTCGACCTCCAAGATCAGCTTCCCCGGCGCGGGCATTGCCGCTATGGCGGTCGGCTCGTACAACTACGATCTGATCAAAAAACGCGTAATGATTCAGACCATCGGCCCCGACAAGGTCAATCAGCTGCGCCATATGCGCTACTTTAAGGATCTGGACGGCATCAACGCCCATATGGAAAAGATGGCCGAGATCCTGCGCCCGCGATTTGATGCGGTATTGCAGCTGCTGCAGCACGACCTTGCCGATACCGGTACGGCAACCTGGAGCGATCCGCAGGGCGGATACTTCATCAGCGTAGACGTGACCGAGGGCTGTGCCAAGCGCGTGGTAGAGCTGTGCAAGCAGGCCGGTGTAACGCTGACCGGTGCAGGTGCTACCTTCCCCTACGGAAACGATCCCGAGGATCGTAACATCCGCCTCGCCCCCACCTTCCCCGCCATTGCGGAGCTCAAGCAGGCTATGGCGTTGTTTACGGTGGCGGTACGATTGGCTGCGCTGGAAAAACGTTTGGCGCAAGATTGACTTTTTTGCCCCGATACAGTATAATTGATACATTATATTCTAATGTATTTTCTAATTTTTACAAATTGGAGGACTCACGATGAAGAAAACAAGAAAAATCGTTTTCACGATCGTCGTTGTGCTCATTTTTGTGTTTGCCTATCTGGCATTCTTCGGTGTGAGCAACTGGTACGGCGATAAGGAAACGGTCTACTTCAAAGGTGCCAACGACATCCGCTGGGGTATTGATATCCGCGGCGGTGTGGAAGCAGTGTTTGCACCCGAGAACAAGGACGGCTCCGCAATCACCGACGATATGATGACGGCTGCGGAATCGGTGCTTAAGCTGCGTTTGGTCGGACAAAACATCACCGACTACGAGGTCTACACCGACAACGATGCCAATCAGATCATCGTCCGTTTCCCGTGGCAATCGGATGAAGCAGATTACGACCCTGCCGCCGCCATTGAGGAATTGGGCGCACAGGCCATCGTCAAGTTTGTGGAAGGCGAAAGCTACGACGAGAAGAAGATCATCCTGCAGGGCTCTGCCGACGTTAAATCCGCCGAGGCACAGTACAATCAGGAGGATCAGCAGTACGGCGTTTCGCTGATCTTGACCTCTGCCGGTAAAAAGAAATTTGCCGATGCTACCTCGCGTCTGGTCGGGCAGAACATCTCCATCTGGATGGACGAGACCATGCTCTCCAACGCAACGGTGCAGGAAGCTTTGACCGACGGCCGCGCCTTCATCTCCGGCTCCTTCACCTCTGAGAGTGCTGCAACGCTTGCCAATCAGATCAATGCCGGTACCCTGCCGTTCAAGCTTTCGGTTGACGACACCAAGCTGCGTATCATCAACCCCACATTGGGTGAGAAATCTCTCGAGGTCATGCTGCTGGCAGGTATCATCGCGTTTGCGGTCATCTGCATTTTGCTGATCATCCGCTATCGCCTGCCCGGTTTGGTGGCCTGCATCTCCCTGCTGGGTCAGATTGCAGGTATCATCGCCTGCACCTCCGGCTTCTTGAGTCCGTTTGACAGCTTCACGCTGACCATCCCCGGTATCACGGGTATCATCCTGTCCATCGGTATGGGTGTGGACGCCAACGTCATCACCAACGAGCGCATCCGCGAGGAGCTGGCCAAGGGCAAGACCATCGACGGTGCTATCAAGGAAGGCTTCAGCCAGTCCTTCACCGCGATTTTGGACGGTAACGTCACCACCATGATCGTTGCCATCATCCTGATGGGTATCTTCGGGCCCTCCAACGGCTTCTGGGCCAAGATCCTGTGGGTGTTCATGTGGCTGTACAACCACTCCATCGGTCTGATCCCCGGATTTGCCATTTCCAATTCCATCACCGGTTCGATCTACTCCTTCGGCTACACGCTGCTGATCGGTATCGTGTTCAACTTCGTCTGCGGTGTTTGGACTTCCAAACTCATGACGCGCAGCGCTTCCCGCTTCAAGTGCTTGCGTAAAACCTGGCTTTACGGAGGTGCGAGCAAATGAAAAAGTTATTTGATTTCATCAAGTTCCGCAAAATCGCACTCATCATCGCCGGTTGCGTAATGCTGGCAGGTATCGTTTGCAACGTGATCTTCGGTACCCAATTGGATATCAACTTCAAGGGCGGTACCATGATCTCCTATTCCTATAGCGGAACCATTGATCAGGACAAGGTTGCCGACGTGGCACAAAAAGCCTTAAACGGTAAAGTTTCGGTCAATCTGTCCAGTGACTTCTCGGGTGAGACCAAGCTGGTCAACATCACCTTGGCGGGTAACAAATCCGTCAGCACCGAAACGATGAAGGCTTTGGACAAAGAAATGTCCAAGCAGTTTGCCGATAACAAGACCGAAAAGGTCTCCTCCAACAGCGTGGATGCCACGGTCGGTAAGGGCTTCTTTATCAAGTGTCTGTTCGCTGCCATTCTGGGGGCTATCTTCGTAACCATCTACGTTGGTTTCCGCTTCCGCCATCTGGGCGGCGTTTCGGCAGCTGCCTTCTCGCTGCTTGCATTGGTACACGATATTCTCATCGCCTACTTCGTTTACGTCCTCTTCCGCTTCCCGCTGGATGACAACTTCATCGCCGTAGTGTTGACGCTGTTCGGTTACTCGCTCAACGGCACCATCGTGATCTACGACCGTATCCGCGAAAACGAGCGTCTGTACGGTGACGAAAAGGGCATTGCCGAGGTTGTCAATATCAGCGTCAATCAGACCTTCACCAGAAACCTGTACACCTCTCTTTGCACCTTCCTGTCGCTGGTTGCGGTGTGCGTGGTTGCCTGGGTGGGCGGCGTGACCTCCATCCTCAGTTTCGTTCTGCCTATGGCAGTGGGTGTTGTGGCAGGCTGCTTCTCCTCCGTGTTCCTGGCTTCTCCGCTGTGGGTATGGTGGAGAGAAAAGACCGGCGATCCCGACACCAAGCGCAAGGAACGCCGTGCAAAGCGTGCTGCCAAAAAGGCTGCTAAATCCAAAGCCAAAAAAGCAAAGGCCAAAGCAAAGCGTAAATAATAATAATAAACAAAAAGATCCCGTAGTATATACGGGATCTTTTCTTTATGCAACGATCGGTTACTGTGTCGATTGCGTTTGAGAGGAGGCTTGCTGCTGTGAGGATTCCGCTTCGGTCTGCGGCTCCTCGACCCAGCCCATGGGCTGCCCTGCAGCGTCATATTTTCTGCTTTCTCCGATGGGGGCTCCGTTCTCGTCAAACAAATATTTCAATGTGAACAACAGTGTGGAATCCGCGCGGTAATGGCCCTCCTGCAGCAAGGCTCCGTCAGCACGGTATGCCAAGGTAACATAGCCGATGGCCATATGCCCTCTGCCGTAGGTGCGCTTGAGGGTGCAGTTTCCTTCGTTGTAAAAATAGGCCTCCGAGGAAATCTCCACGCCGCTGCCATCGTAGACGGTACAGGTACTCAAGGTCATATCAGCGTTGTATTCATAGCACACGCGGCTGCTGATCTGCAGCTGACCGTTACGGTAGACGATCTGCGTGAGTACGCCGTTCTTGTCGTAAATATAATCCTGCCGTTCCTGCAGCGTCTGCAGCTTGGCATCGTAGGTCATCAAGCGGGTCGGCACGCCCTGCTCGTCGTGGTATTCCAACAAAACGGCATCGGAATAATAATCGGCAACCGCATATTGCAGGCCGTTGAGGTCCTTCAACACGGCGGTACGCACAACACCGTTTTCCTTTTGCTCGGCGGTCAAGCGATAGGAATAATGATAATAGCCGCGCAACACCTGGTGTCCGCTCAGATCCTGCTCGTAGATTCCGGAGCGCGTCAGGCGTCCCTTGTCATCGTAACGGTTTGCAGTATCCTGATCCTGCACGAAGGGAGAATCCGAAAAAACGGGTGGTGCAGCGTCAAAACGGTAATGGTATCGGCTGTAAACGCCGCCGAAGATCAGCAGGCTCGAGATCAGGAACACGCTGCCCCAAACGGCACAACGCTGATATTCCTGACGATCGGAGGGTAACATCCGCACGGCACATTCTCCTTTCTGAAACAGGGATGCTTCTTCATTATACTCACTAAAATACAAAAACGCAAGTTTTTTCCACTTTTTTCCGTTTTTCAGGGTATTTTATGCCGATTTTCTCCACGATCACCCTCAAAAAAGCAAAAATCCGCTCCAAAAGGAACGGATTTCGAATCTTACAGTAAGATCTTGCTCAGCGTGGGCTCGGCGGCGAAGGAGCTCAAGGAGAACAAAAACAGCGTCTCGTCCACCTGCCGCTCTGCCACCAAGGTCTTGACCGATCCGCCGTAGTAGCGCAGGTCGACCATCAGCACCGTTTCATAATACGGCGTCAGCAGCGGAGCAAAGCAGTTGGCAAAGGAATCCTTGATCAGCAGGATCGTTTTGCCGTTTTTACATCCCCCGTTCAGCTCCGTCAAGCCGCAGTTGCCGCCCAAGAAGAACTGATATTGATCCTTTTGTTGCAGCGCTGCTTGCTTATACAGCTCCCCTGCCTTGCCGTCCAACGTCACCGTAGCTTGCATAGTGGGCAGATAGTCAACGGTATCGGGCTTGGCCGAGGCATCCAGAACCTTGGAATACAGCGTACCGTAAAAATCGCTGCTCGCCGTTTGGAAGCCTGCCTGCTCGTAATCGGGCGATGTAATATTTTTCTGATTGAGAAACACCTGCAGGGCAGCGTAGGCACCGCGCGAGGTCCAATGGTGGTCGGTCTTGTAATATGCTGACGCGCCGACCTTTTGCAAGGCAGGCAGGACGTCCACCCGATCGACCGTCAATTTTTCCTGTGCCGTCTGATACAGGGCATCGGCGTCATACATTTGCGCGCAGGCGGGAAGGTATTCCTGCAGCACGATGCCGGCATCCGGCACCAGCATGACCGAGGTTTGTCTGCCTTGTGCGGCATAGCGCTCGATCAGGCGCAGGTTGGTTTGAAACTGCTGTTGAGAAATGTCCTTGTTCTGCTTTTTTTCAAAATAATAGCCGTCTTTTCCCAAATAGACGCCGCCGATGTCCCGTGCGCCGAGTGCTTTTCGGATAGCGGTGGCGGCAGCAACCGACTGACTGCGCAGGGGGAACTGATCGTTCATGGCATCGGTGATATCGTTTTGATAGGTACCGTCGTTGAGCCCTGCCCAGGAAAAGGCAGGAAAGGTCGTGAGGTAGCGATTTTCCTGCGGACTGTAGGTTTCTTGCGGCAATGCGGCGGTCAGCACGCCCAGCGTCAGCAAGATGCAGAGGAACAGGGCGATTGCGGCAATGCGAAGCTGTTTCATCCCTTACTCCTCCTAAAAGCGAAAATACAAAAACGGATTATAGCCCGAGCTGACGACGAAAATGACGCAGACCGTCAGCAGTAACGCCGTGACGGCGGCACAGATCCAAAACGCGATGCTTTCTTTGCAGCGCGCGAGCAGTCTTTGGGCAATCTGTTTGGGCAGCGGCGTGCAGCCGATCAGCATGGTAACCAGCATCAGCGAATTGGTATACAGATAATACGCTGACAGCTGCGAGGTCAGGGGTGCGGCACCGAACATAGCGGCGATATAAGTGCCTGCCTGCGACAGAGAGGGTGCTGCAAACAGCATCCACCCCACCAATACTACGGCAAGTGCGTAGATATGCTGCACGAAACGCGGCAATTTTTGCATCAACCGCAACAAAAACAGTTTTTCGAGGGCGAGGAAGACGAAATAATACAAGCCCCAGGCGATAAAATTCCAGCCTGCTCCGTGCCACAGTCCGGTCAAAAACCAAATGATGAGCAGATTGAGGATCTGTCGCGGCAGACCTTTTCGGTTACCGCCAAGCGGGATATACAGATACTCGCGAAACCAGGTAGACAACGTGATGTGCCACCGCCGCCAAAAATCGGTAATGGAATTGCAGACGTACGGGTAGCGGAAATTTTCCGGAAATCGGAAGCCCAGCATTCCACCAAGACCGATGGCCATATCGGAATATCCCGAAAAATCGAAATAGATATGCATGGCATACGCCAACGCACCGATCCACGCTGCGGTGACGGTCAGCTGACCTGCGGCGATCTCTTCCCAGAGCGCACCCGCAAAATTTGCCAGCAAGACCTTTTTGCCCAAGCCGAGCACGAAGCGGACGATGCCGCGTGTGATCTGCTCGGGAGCCTCGCGGCGATCCTTAACCTCGTGTTGAATATCGCTGTAGCGCACGATGGGGCCTGCGATAAGCTGTGGGAACATACTGATGTACATCCCGAAATCAATCACGTTATGCTGCGCGGGCACGTTGCCGCGATAGACGTCAATCGTGTAAGACAGCGTCTGGAAGGTGTAAAAGGAAATGCCGAGCGGCAGGGCGATATTGAGCAGCGAGACCGAAAGGCCGACTGCATTGAGGTTGGTCAGCACAAAGTCGGTATATTTGAAAAAGCAAAGAATGCCGAGGTTGATCACCAACGAAAGGATGAGCACCAAACGGCAAAGAGCCGTTTTCCCCTTTTTTCGAAACCGCTCGATGAGCAGTCCGTTGGCGTAATCAAAAAAGGTGGAAAACAGCATGATGAAAATATACCGCCATTCGCCGTAAGCATAGAAGAGCAGACTTGCGACAAACAGCAGGGTGTTGCGCAGCTTGCGCGGGCAGAGGTAATACAACAACAGCACCGCCGGCAAGAAGGCACACAAAAACTCCGTACTACTGAAAACCATACGTGATAAACTCCGATCAGCCGATCAAATTTTCAAACGCCTGTTTGACGGCAGCGGCCTGATCACTGACGATCAGAACGACATACACACCGTGGGTAAACACAACAGCCTTTTTGACACGCGGCACCTGTTCGGGTGCATAGTTTTCATACTGTCCCTGGCGAACAAGCAGATGCTGACGGATAGACTCTTCAGCAGCGGCAGCATCGTTAACCGATTTGAGACGAGTAACAGAGATTTCGTCCGCCAGTTTAAAGTTGACCGAACAAGCATATTGATAACCGTCTACCTTATCATATTCCAGACCGCAGACCATAGAATAGAAGGTTTCTGCTTCCTCATCCTCCGAGGAATAGCGATCCATTTCCGGCAGGGTATTATCAGCCGCCAGCATGGCATCCATAAACGCCGACAACTCGATCGGCTGCTTGGACTGCGAGGATTCGGACGAAGAGCCCGACGAGGAGCATCCTGCGGTCACCAACAGCACCGGGATGAGCAGCAGGCAAAACAAACGAGAAAAAATACGGTTTTTCATAAACATTCCCCTTTGAAAGGTAAATTGGTGTCAAAATTACTTTTTTATTGTACAATATCTTTCGAGTTTGTGCAATCGGGAATTGACATTTTCCATGAAAAAAGGTAAACTTTTTAAAGAATCACAGAAAAACGGAGCGAATCACTATGACCGAAGAACAATTCACCTTCCCCACCGAGGATTTTCAGGAGCTGAGCATCACGGTAGACGCACAGTTTGCCGACGAGGCCGCCGATATTGCCACCATGGTGGTGCCGTACGGAATTTATCTGGAGGACTACCGATTTTTGGAGGAGGATGTGCAGGCGATCACGCACGATAATCTCATTGACGATGCCCTGCGCAGCAAGGATCGCAGCAAGGCGATCGTGCATTTGTATTTACCCGAGCATACCCCGATCGCAGAAGCCATCTCCTTTGTGTCGGAGCGGTTGACGGCGGCGGGAATCCCCTTTTCCTGTAACACTTCATTGTGCAAGCAGGAGGACTGGGCCAATCATTGGAAGCAGTATTTTCATTGTCTGGAGCTGGGTGAGCATCTGCTGATCCGTCCGCTTTGGGAGGAGATCCCCGCGACCGATCGCGTGGTGCTGTCCATTGAGCCGGGTGCCGTGTTTGGCACCGGTGCACACGAGACCACCCGTCTGTGCCTCAAGCTGATCGAGCGGTACACAAAGCAAGGGTGCCGTATGCTGGACGTAGGCTGCGGCAGCGGGATTTTGGCCATTGCCTCGTTGCTGCTGGGTGCCGATACGGCGCACGGTATTGACATTGATCCGTCTGCCGTCAGGATCTCCGCCGAGAATGCTCGCGTCAACGGCGTACAAGATCGCTACGACTGCTTCTGCGGCTCGTTGACCGAGCAGGCGCAAGGCAAATACGATCTGGTTGCTGCCAATATCGTGGCGGATATTTTGCTGCAATTATTACCCGAGATCCCCTCGGCGCTCAAGCAGGACGGGGTCCTGCTGCTGTCCGGCATTGTAGATACCCGCGAACAGGACATTCTGGACGCATTAGACGGAAAACTGCGTGTGGTGGAGCGATTGTATGAAAACGGTTGGGTGGCACTTGCCGTGACCCCTATGGAGGGCTTGTATGACCAACAATAAGCCTTCCTCCTTACATATGATTGCCCGCGCGCACACGGATTTTTCCACCAAATTCGGGATCCCGCGACAAAGCGCCTTGCTGCAGGAGCTGACTGCTGAGATCGTGTTTGAACCGCCGTTTCGCAATCCCGACGCGCTGCGCGGAATAGAAGAATTTTCTCACCTATGGTTAATTTGGGAATTTTCCGAATCGGCACGCGAGGAGTGGAGTGCTACCGTGCGTCCGCCCAAGCTTGGCGGAAATGAGCGCCGCGGGGTATTTGCCACGCGCTCGCCGTTTCGTCCCAATCCCATCGGGCTTTCCTGCGTGCAGCTCAAGGAGATCCGACAGGATGAACGCCTCGGCCCTGTGCTGGTGGTTTCGGGAGCAGATCTGATGGATCAGACCCCCATTCTCGACATTAAGCCTTATATTCCCTACTGCGACTGTATGCCGCAGGCGCGTGGCGGCTTTGGACAGCAGCACAGTACCGACCGTCTGACGGTGCAATGCGATGAGGCGCTGCTGCAGCGGTTGCCGCAGCAAAAGCGTGCAGGACTGCTGGAGGTGCTGGCCTGCGATCCGCGCCCCTCCTATCACGATGATCCCGCGCGTGTGTACGGCTTTGGGTTTGCCGGCTTTGAAATTCGTTTTCGGGTAGAAAATAACACGCTGACAGTCTGTGATATTACCGAATAAAAAAACTGCTTTCTGCATACGGTGCGGAAAGCAGTTTTAAGTTTGCGAGGCTGCAGGCTCACTTGATACGGAGGAGGTCGCAGGCTGCGACGCATCAGGCTCAGTCGGCTGCGACACATCGGGCGCGGAGGATTCCTGCTGCAGCTGCTTGATCTGTTGAATGTAGGTCTGCCAGAAATCCGGATCGTATTCCGCGCCGGGGCGGTACTCCAGATCAAAGGTACGCTCAAGCGGCACGGTGTTTTGACTGATCCACCTTGCCCATTTGGCGTACTGCGCGCCGCCGACATGGATCCCATCGCCGGAATAGCCGCTGCGCAGGGCACCGTTTTCGTCGTCAAACACGGGATTGACGTCCAAATAAAATACGTGCAGGTTGTCGGCGTAGCTCTTGAGTTGTTCATTGAGCTGATTGAGATTAGTGTTATTGAAGACGGCGTGCGAGTCGGATTTTTCTTGCGTGACGTGCAGATTGGCCTGCAGGTAAATAATGGCTCTTGGCTGCAGCTGACGCAGCTTTTTGATGATGCTTTTGGTCTGCTTGGCCACACTGTCGGCGCCGTAGCCGATATCGTTGATGCCGAGCATCAAATAGATCTTGCCGTAGATTTTTTGGTGCAGCAGCGTTTCCAACGTGACCTCGCCAAGATCGCCGATCGCGACCTTGTTGCTATCGGAAAAGAGGCGGTAAACGCTCATACTGACTTTACAAAATCCGTCTGCCTGACTTTTGAAATCGGATTTTTGATACAATCCGACGGTACGGGAATCCCCGATAAACAAAGCATCCTTGAAATAATCCTTGGGTGCCGGAACGTATCCCTTGAACTGCGCGCCCGAGACCGGCTTGTATTGGATCTCCTGCGAATGCTGCTCCAACTCAGAGACGGTATATCCCGAGGACACGGCAGAGGATGAGGAGACTGCGGAAGAGGTCGGAGCTGAACTGCTATCGGCCTGCGATGAGGTGGCGTTGGGGGTGAAATTACGCGAGCAGCCCGCACTCAGCAGCAATACCGCCAAGCAACCGCACAAGGCGGCACAAAAACGCTTTTGCATCACGGCTCCTCCTTCCTCAAAAATACAGCGCAGCGTTGCTGCGCACAAGACGTATCATCCGTTGCTTCTATTATACTGTCAGAGCAGGATAGATGCAAGAGGTTCTTATTGCCTTTTTCGACTTTTTTCGAAAAAACAAAAACATAATTTTTTGTTGCAATCAAATCTCGTTTTTGTTATACTGAAAACAGAGTTTAAGCGAGGAGGCTTTTTGATATGGATCAGCAAAATAATCCGAACCCCATCACACCCGAGCAGACGGTTACTCCCACGGTGGAACAGTCACCGATGCAGGCACCGCCGCAGCCTCCCGTGATCCCGACCTCTGCACCGCAGGCCGAAGCTGCGCAGTATGAGTCGCAGGCGGGATACCAACCGCAGGCACCGGACTATCCACCGATGCAGCAGCCCTATCCCCCCGCCCAGCCGCAATATCAGCCGTATACACAGGAATATCCGCAAGGATATCAGCCCACCGCATATACCCCTCAGCCGCAACAGTATCATCCGTATGCACCCATGCCGTACCAGATGATGCCCATTGAGCAGGAGCCGCCCAAAAACGGATTGTCGGTGGCTGCCTTGGTGACCGGCATTTTGGGTCTGACCTCCTGCACACCCTTCCCCTGCTCCATCCTTGCGTTGATCTTTGGGATCATCGGATACCGCGCCAACAGAAAAGGAACTGCTTTGGCGGGTATCGTGCTTGGCGCGATCGGCGTTGCCACGCTTGCGTTTTTTGTCTTTATCTTTATTATGGTGGCGTTGGACGAGGCTTATTTAAACGATTATTCAGAATTTGCCCGCATCCTCAATCGCCTCCTGCGATAAATACGCAACTCAAAATCATAACCACCGGCCGTGCCGGTGGTATGCACAGGCCCCCTTAGGGCCTTTTACCAGCCGAGCCTATAGGCTCATCGAATTCTCTTTCGCTTGCGTGTCTCGCCCTGCCACCGCAGATGCGGTTAGAGGCGCACCAAGGCCCCCTTGTGTAAAGGGGGCTGTCACCGCACAGCGGTGACTGGGGGATTGTCACTACGAGTACAACCCCTCCGTCACGGCTTAACGCCGTGACACCTCCCCTTACACAGGGGAGGCTTCCGCTGCGGCGGGACTGGGCAAAGCTAAAGCTTTTTGGAACCACCAGCACAGCTGGTGGTATTCTTTAACCAATAAAAGAGTCTTTCCAAAACGGAAAGACTCTTTTTGATTTGGGAAATTATTCTGCCTGCGGCTCGCTTTGTGCTGCCTGCAGCAGAGCATCCATTTGCTCTGCCTCGACGGTGGCATCGGCGGCAGGTGCAACTTGAGCAGTCTCGGGAGCAGTAGTTGCGCCCTCCTCTTCGGTCTCATCGTCGCTCGGCTCCTCGTGTGCCGTCTTGGCGAAGGAGACCAGCTTGTCGCCCTCGCCCATACGCATGACGCGCACGCCCTTGGCGGGACGGTTGAAGCAGCTGATCTGCGCAGCGCAAATACGAATCACGATGCCTTCCTGCGAGATCATAATGATATCGTCGTCATCGTTGACCATCTGAATAGAAGCAACGTCGCCCAATTTCTCGGTACGGTAGTTGGTGGTACCCGAACCGCCGCGGGTCTGCAGACGGTAATCATCGATTTTGGAGCGGCGTCCGTAGCCGGTCTCGGTAACGGTGAGAATATCGCAGTCCTCGGTAACGACATCCATGCCGATGACCTCGTCGCCCTCATTCTTGAGCTTGATGGCGCGCACGCCGGCGGCGGTGCGTCCCATGGGACGCACGTCTTCTTCAGAGAAGTGAATGGCCTGGCCCTTGCGGGTGGCAACGATCATACTGTCGTGACCGGTGGTCAGTTTAACCCAACCGAGCTCGTCGTCCTCGTTGAGCGTCAAGGCGATGATACCGCCCTTGCGCGCGGTGTTGTATTCATCCAAGCGGATGCGCTTGATCAGGCCCTTGCGGGTGACCATGCACAGATAGCTTTCCTCGTCAAATTCCTTGATGCGGATCATGGCGGTGATCTTTTCATCCGACTGAATGGGCAAGAGGTTAATAATATTCAGACCCTTTGCGGTACGGGATGCCTCGGGGATCTCATACGCCTTGAGACGGTAAACGCGTCCGCGGGTGGAGAAGAAGAGGATCATATCGTGTGACGAGCAGGAGAACATCTCGTTGGCAAAGTCGTCATCGCGACGGGACATACCCTTGATCCCGCGTCCGCCTCTGCCCTGCACCGAAAATTCCGAAGCGGGCAGGCGCTTGACGTAACCCATATTGGTCATAGTAATGACACATTCCTCCACGGGAATGAGGTCTTCAATATCTACCTCACCGCCGACGGCGGTGATCTCGGTGCGACGTTCGTCGTTGAAACGGTCGCGAACGGTCAGCGCCTCGTCCTTGACGATCCCCAGCACCAGACTGCTGTCAGCCAAAATGCGGCGGTATTCCTCGATCTTGGCGTGCAGCTCGCCGAGCTCGTCCTCGATCTTGCTGCGTTCCAAACCGGTCAGCTGTGCCAAACGCATCTGAACGATGGCGTTTGCCTGCTCCTCGTCAAACCCAAAGCGCTCCATCAAGCGCTGCTTGCTTTCCTGCACGGTCTTGGAGGAACGGATGATACTGATGACCTCGTCGATATAATCCAGCGCCGTCTTGAGTGCTTCCAGAATATGAGCGCGCTCCTGCGCTTTTTTGAGGTCGTGGCGGGTACGGCGCACGATGACGTCACACTGATAGTCAATGTAATGCTGCAGCATATCCTTGAGGGTGAGCACCTTGGGCTGACCGTCAACGATGGCAAGCATAATGGCGCCGAAGGTGGACTGCAGCTGTGTATAGGAATACAGCTGATTGAGCACCACCTGCGGATTGACGTCCTTTTTCAGCTCGATGACGATACGCATACCGTCACGGCTGGAATGGTCGACCACGTCGTCAATACCTTCCACGCGCTTTTCCTTGACCAGATCGGCAATGGATTTGACCAACACCTGCTTATTGACCATATAGGGGATCTCGGTGATGGTGATGCGGTAGGCACCGTTGCGGTATTCTTCGATCTCACTCTTGCCGCGCACTACGATCTTACCCTTGCCGGTAGCATAGGCAGCGCGGATGCCGCTGAGTCCCATAATGACGCCGCCGGTGGGGAAATCGGGTCCCTTGATATGCTGGCAAAGCTCATCCAAGCCACAGTCGGGGTGATCGATAAGATGGCACATGCCGTCAATGACCTCGCCGAGGTTGTGCGGGGGAATATTGGTTGCCATACCGACCGCGATCCCCTGCGAGCCGTTGACCAGCAGGGACGGAATGCGCGAGGGCAGAACGGTGGGCTCCTTGAGACGGTCGTCGTAGTTGGTGGTGAACTCCACGGTATCCTTGTCGATATCGCGCAGCATTTCCATTGCCAGCTTGGACAGACGCGACTCGGTGTATCGATAAGCAGCGGCGGGATAGCCGTCGATGGAACCGAAGTTACCGTGGCCGTCTACCATCATGTAACGCAGCGAGAAATCCTGCGCCATACGCACCATGGCATCGTAGACCGATGTGTCGCCGTGCGGATGATAGCGTCCGAGCACCGAACCGACGGTATCGGCGCACTTACGGTAGGGCTTATCGGGATACAGCGAGTTTTCATACATTGTGTAAAGGATGCGGCGGTGGACGGGCTTGAGACCGACACGCACATCGGGCAGAGCACGACCGACGATAACCGACATGGAATAGGCAAGATACGCCTTTTGCATTTCGTCGACGATCTCGACCGGAATCATACTGCCGTTGACCGTAATTTCTTCACTCATGGTTTTACCTTCCTCAATCTTGCTGTTTTCAGCATATTGTCGCGCAGGTTACGCGCGGATTATTGTTGATTGGATTCTGCCGAAGCGGGCTGCGACTTTTTGGCTTTTCGCTCTGCCAAGGGGACGTAGGGCGTAGTACCTGCCTTCAGACGCTCGCGCACGGTCTCCAGCTGCTCGCCGAAGGCGGATTTCGGCAGCACGACAAGGCTGCCGGTCTCCTTGACCGAAAGCAGCAGCAGATCCTCGGTCTCGATGAGCTCGGCGCTTTGACCGTCCAGCTTGACCTTGGTGGATTTGTCGCTGTTTTCCGCTTTGATCCGCAGCAGATCCTCAAATACGATGGTATTGAGCACCGTGCCGTCGGCAATGGATTCAATGTATTTTTTTAACTGCTTTTTGGGGGAGATCCAAAGGTAAGGGATCATAAAGGCAATCATAATCATCAGAATGACCGGCATGGTAGGAAACGGCTGCTCCTCCTGAGCGGTCAGCTGTGTGATGATCTGATAGACCTCCAAGCAGAACATCAACGCCAAAAGAACGGTGAAGATGATCTGACGGGATTTACTCGGATTGATGCGATCTGCCTTGTAGAGTGCCTGCTCGACCTGCGCGTATTCCAAGGAGAAATCGGCACAGACGGCGTCTCCCTTGCCCTCGGGGGCAGCGACGGGCGCTGCGTCGTCATAGGCAGCGGCGATCGGCTGATCGAGCAGTCGGTCCTGCGCCTGCTTGCGATAGGAGTCAAGGTCGACTCCCTCGGGCAGCTCGGTGATCTTGGTGCCGCAGAAGGCGCAGGCTACGTCACCGTCACGGTCGATCCAGATGGCCTGCTCTGCATTACATTCGGAATTGGGGCATTTTACGATATCCATGTTGCATCCTTTCTCACTTGGCGGACCGATACGCCGCAAGTGCTTGCTGATAGATCTGCTCTACGGTATCCGACTTGATGAGCACGTCACCGCCGCCGTTGGTGCGGTAAACGTAGCGTCGGTCGGAATATTTGGTCATGGTGATGACGTCCTTGGAAAGCTTTTTGTCCACGTAGGTAATGGTGATGGTCATATCGGCCTTGCCAAGGGATTCAAACGCATCGTCCAGATAGTTGATGGGCTGCGTTTTCATAAATTCACTCAGGAAGGTGCGGAACAACGCGATGTCCACCGCTTTTCCGTTGCTGAGCGCTGCCGTCTGATCCTTGTCGTCCTCATTGTCCTTCTTGACGGTGTGGGTGAGGACGAAGGTGGCATCCAGATCGCCGCGCTGCACGCGCACCGACTGAATCTCGTCGATGTTACACAGATACAGCTGATTGCGGTAATAGTCGGTATTGCTGTAGTTTAAGAACGGGAAGACCGAGCCTTCGCAGGCGTAAATGACGGGGGTCTCGTTGAGACGCACGGGATACAATCCGTCCTCCTGCTTGTCACCGATCTGAATCCGGTAATTGACCCCGTTGATCTTGTAGATGATATCAAACAGCGTCACGTCCAGACCATACTCATCCAGCATCTGTTTATCGGGATAGAAGCCGTAAATGTCCTTGGCTGAGAAGCCGTTGACGATCATACTGAAGACCGAAGAGACGCGGTCGTCGTTGGTGGGCATCTCAAAGCTCTTGACCTGATTTCCCTTGCCGTTGAGCTGCCAGGTGCTCAGCTTGTAATAGGTGTAGGTGACGGTCTGATCCGACGGATAGAATTCCAGCAAAATATCGCCGAAATGGCGTCCGCCCATCAGAATAGCGTCGAAGAACATCAGGGTTCCGTCGGAAAAATAATCCGAATCGGTGCCGGTGGATTCGTAGGCACCAAGAGCCTCGACCGAGACGAAATTCTTCATCTCGCGGCCGGCATAATCGCCCAGCGTATAGCCCGACAGATAAACGTCCTTGCTGTCATCCAAACGGATATAGCGTCCGGATTTGTCTGCCGACCAATTACCGACGTGCACGGTGTAGGAGGTCTTATCCTTGAATTCTACGCGGATGGTTGCCTGATCCTCACCGTCGGCAAGGCCGTAGGAGGCAAGATCCTTGGCTTCGGCTTCAATCTGCATGATGGCGGTGACCTTGAGGGCGTTGCCCACCAGACCCAAAACCGAATCGTCATCCCAATTGATGCCGGTGTAGCCGTCGATCAGCCAAGCGACCGTGTCCTTGACGGTGGTCTTGCCGTTGTCGTCGGTGGTGGTGACCTGATTCATGATCTGCTTGAAGGTCAACTCGCCCTCGGCATTGTTGAGCACGATCTTTTCCACGCCGCCGCGTCCAAGCTCCTTGACCTCGTCAAGCGTATCCAGATACCCGCTATAGTCCAGCAGCGTCAGCTCGAAGCTTGAAGGTTCGGAGGAGGTGTTGGAGCTATTGTTGGCAGGGTCGGTCTTGTCGAGATAACGCGTAGTCATAACCGTGCCGACCGCAATGGCGGCGACCAGCACCACCGCAATGATAGCGACCAAACCCTTGTTCCATTTTTTGCGCACCTTTTTCTCGATGCGTTGAGGCTTATCGAAAATGCTGGGAGCGGCAGGCTGCTCTACGGCAGCCTCCTGCTCCCGCTGCAGTTCGGTTTGATTGAGATCCTTTTCACTCATCTGCGCTTCCTCCACACACAGACCACCACGCAGGTGATGATCAATGCCAAGGGTACGATGATAAAGAAGATGGTGCTGACCACGGAGGGTGCAATCGAATCGGACAGCTCATCGGCAAAGCTATCGGTCTTGATGACCTTGGTGGAGAAGGTGATATCAGGGATATCGCTCTCGTCCATGGCTGCCAGATTATTGAACAGCTTGACGGTATAGTCCCCGTTGGCATACGCCGTAGAGGTCAATGCCGCGTCCGAAACGAAGGTCTGTGAGCCGATGCACAGCACGGTGGAATACATATAGATGGATTCCTGCTCCAGCGTAGCGTTGGTGGCCTTGTACTCGGTGGCAACACAGACGGCGGCGGGATTGGTATAATGCTCGCCCTCGCCCGGCTTCCAATCGGAATCCGAGGAGATCTCGGAGACCGGCTTGCCGACCACCTCGCCCTTGTACTTGAGCATGGAGACGATGCTTTCATCTTCCTCAGAAGTCTTATTGGCGTTGATGGCACGGTAATAGCTGGGGGCAAAGGTATCGTTGGCATCTACCGCAACGTCGTAGACCGAGCCCTCGTTGCTGGCCGTGATAAACGGCATCAGGTGCGCAAAGTCGGAGCCGTATGCCGCCTCGAAGTTGGAATAATACTGATCATCGTCCGCATAGATCAAGGCATCGGAGAGTTGGATGTCCCACTCCTCCAAAAAGGCTTCCATATTTTCCAGCACGATGCTCTCGTGCGGAATATAGACCAGCGTTTTTTGGCGTTTTTCCTCATCCGATTCCATAAATTTCTGAATGGTGGCGATCTCTTCGTTGGTGAAATCCGACTCGGGTGCGTTGATGATCAGGAACTGCACGTCCTCGGCAATGGTTTCGGTCAAGAGATTGGAAATGCCGGAAAATTCGTAGTTGTTACGCTCGAGCAGCTTGACGAGCGCTTCGCTGGCGTCGCAGTTTTTGCCGGTATAGACCAGACCCTGCAGACTTGCCTCCTGCGTGACGGCATAGAGCGCCTGTGTGACGGAAGGCTCCAGCGTAGAGCCGTTGACGGTGTAAACGGTATAGCCGTAATACATCTCGTACATACCGCCGCTCTGGTCCTCTGCTTTATACAGATCGTCCACGTTCAGGATACGATAGCGGTTGATCTCCTTATCCTCTTTGTTTTCAAAGGAGCATTCCAACAGCACGTCGCCGTACTGAAACTCCTCGTTGGGATAGGTCTGCGTAACTTCGGTGAAGGCGGTCTCCAGCGGAGACAAAAACCGCACCGAGATATGGGGGTTGAGCTTGGGATACTGCTTGATGAGTGCCACCATCTGCTCGTAATATTTTCCGTTGGTGGAATCCTCATAGCTGTAAAGATTCTGCAGGTAATAGGAATACAGTCCGCTGTTCAGATCACCCTCGTTCATACACATGGTGATCTTGACATCGTATTGGATGCCGCGAATGAAATCCTCGTGCTCACTTTTCAGCGTGGTCAGCGAGTAATCGCCGTCGGCCGTCAGGTCCAGCGTGATGGGGTAACGCTCTGCCAGGGCGGTGGCGGCCACGTTGACCAGCACCAAGCCCACGATGACGGCTACCGTGATGAGCGAGGAATACAGCTTGCGGCGCATTTGCGGGCGCACCAGTTTTTTGAGAAACGCGGTGAACGCGTTGGCTTTGATTTGTTCTTTCATCGCTTTTGACCTCCTTATGCCCAGCGTCTGCGGTCGAGTCGGCGCACCGACAGGAACAGGAACACGGCGGTCAGGCTCAAGAAGAAAATGACGTTGGCCCAATCAAAGGTACCTGTGGTGAATGAATTGTAACGCTCCGAGAAGGAGACCCACGCAGCGGCCTTCTGCAAAAGCTCAATGCCGACCAACGAGGTCACGTAATCGAGCAGCATCAGCACCAACGCAACGGAGAAGGAGCCGATGGCGGAAACGATCTGACTTTCGGTCAGCACCGAAATGAAGATGCCCACGGCAATGAAGCAGGAGCCCAGCAGCAGCATGCCGACCACGTTGCCCAGATACACCAGCCAATCGGGCGTAATGTACAGGCAGAAGATGAGCATAAATACCACCGTGATAGACAGACAAATGGCAAACACGGTCAGGGCGGCAAAAAATTTACCCAGCACCACCGCAGTCAGGCGAACCGGTGCCGTCATATACAGCTGATCGGTCTTTTGTCTGCGTTCCTCCGAGAAGCTGCGCATGGTCAGCAGCGGGATGAGGATCAGCACCACCGAGAAGGCGGAGCCGAAGATATCCCCGATCTGTGCAGCGCCCGATGAAAACATCATATAAAACAGCATGGAAACAAAAAGCCAAAAGGCAATCACCACCACGTACCCGATGGGAGAGGTGAAGTAGGAACGCATTTCGCGTTTGAAGATGGCTCTCATCAGTTGTTCTCCTCCGTTTCTGTTTGGTCTGCGTCTGCCTCATTCTGCTCGGCTTCTTTCTTTTCCTGCATTTTGAGAACAAACTCGGTATTTTCATCCGATGCCAGACGCACGAAAATTTCTTCCAGCGTCAGCTCGTTGGAACTCAGGGCGATCAGCGGCCAATGACGGTCGGCAAGGCGGTCAAACAACGCCTTTCTGATATCAACGCCGTCAAGCGGCAGAATGCGGTATTCCAATGCTTTGCCGTCTTTGGCACCGGTGGCGGTGACGGTGTCGACGCCGCGGATGGAGGCAATCAGCTTCATGACCTCTGCCTTGGGACCCTCGATGCGTGCGGTCAGGGAGTGATCCTGCGACAGCGAATGTGACAGCTCGCTCGCCATACCGTCGGCAACGATAACGCCTTTATTAATGATGATAATGCGCTCACACACCGCCTGGATCTCGGACAAAATGTGCGAGGACAAAATGACGGTGTGATTTTTGCCCAACTGAGCAATGAGGTTGCGGATCTCGATGATCTGCACGGGGTCCAGACCGACCGTCGGCTCGTCCAAAATCAGCACGTCGGGGTTGCCGATGAGTGCCTGCGCAATGCCCACGCGCTGACGGTAACCCTTGGAGAGGTTTTTGATCTGGCGCTTATAGACGTTGTCAATGCGCACCAGACGGCAGATCTCCTCCAAATGCGGCTTGCGCGGCAGCGTGACCTTTTTGAGGTCGTAGCAGAAGTTAAGATACTCTCCCACCGTCATATCGGTGTACAGCGGGGGTAATTCCGGCAGATAGCCGATGCGTTTTTTGGCTTCGTGCGGATATTCCACGATGTCGTATCCGTCCACCGAAACGCTGCCGGAGGTTGCCGACAGGTAGCCGGTGAGAATATTCATGGTGGTGGATTTGCCCGCGCCGTTGGGGCCGAGGAATCCGACGATCTCGCCGTCACGGATGGTGAAGCTGGCATTTTTGACCGCCAGATGTCCACCGTAATCCTTGACCAGATTTTTGACTTCAATCATACTGTTTATTTCCTCCCGATTTCAGGTTGGTTTGCCGCAAAGCAGAGTAAATTTTACCCTAGATTATAGACGCTTTTATTATACTATAAAAGTATAATAAAGTAAAGGAAAAAGTGGCATTTTTGTCATCTTTTCCGCGAAAAATCCGCGCAATACTTGCCAAGGCGGAAAAGATGTGTTACAATAGAAAAAAACGGTAAAAAATACTCCCGTTTCGGTGCTGGAACCGCAACGGAAAACGGAGCTTTTATGAAACATATTTTTATCATCAATCCCGTAGCGGGCGGCGCACGCGGTGTAGAGGATGTTCTGCGCACTGCTCTGTGCAACACCTCCTACGATTGGGAGCTGTACACCACCACCGCGCCAATGGACGCGGTGCGGTACATCAAAGAACGCTGCCAAAGCGGTGAGCCGATGCGGTTTTACGCCTGCGGCGGTGACGGCACCCTGCAGGAGGTGGCGGTGGGCACCTACGGCTGCTCCAACGCGTCCTTTTCCTGCTATCCGTCGGGCAGCGGCAATGATTTCGTCAAGTATTACGGCAAGGCGGATTATTTCCGCCGTCTGCCTGCGCTGTTGGAAAGCAAGGACGTGCCGGTGGACCTGATTCAAGTGGGCGAGCGTTTTTCGCTCAACGTGCTCAATTTTGGCTTTGAGGCGGCGGTTGCCGATACCATGGGAAAGCTACGCCATAAACCATTGATTGGCGGTAAGAACGCATATACGGTGGGGATTTTGAAATCCCTGATCAATTCCATGCGCACTCCCGTTCGTGTCGTCTGCGACGGCGAGCTGTTTT
Source organism: Clostridia bacterium (assembly GCA_017414705.1). Lineage (GTDB taxonomy): Bacteria > Bacillota > Clostridia > Oscillospirales > Acutalibacteraceae > RGIG1913. The sequence goes on along the minus strand of JAFQKX010000008.1, from coordinate 2,087 downwards.
ACGAGGGCGACTGTCTGCTGTGCACGGTTGCCAACGGACAATACGTGGGCGGCTCATTCCGTTGCGCGCCGCGCTCGAGAAACGACGACGGACAGATGGACGTTTGTCTGGTCAAGCCCATTTCGCGGCTGCGCTTTGTTTCGCTGATCGGCAAATACGTGCGCGGCGAGCATTTGGACGATCCCAAGCTCAAGGACATTATGCTGTACCGCCGTTGCAAGAGCATTCAGGTGGAAGGCTTGGATGAGCGCTTTGCCTACACGCTGGACGGCGAGGTCATGCACGAGCGCTCGTTTTACGCACAAATGGTGCAGCACGCCGTCAAGTTCGGCGTGCCCGCCATTGAGCATCAGGAAAAACAGACCGGCGGCAAAAAGCAGCCCGTGCGTCCCGCTGCAGTCACCGCCGAAACGGCACACCGATAAATTTTATCACACTCCCCTCCCCTTGGCATAGGATGGTATTGAAGGCTGAAGGGAGGGAATCGAGAATGTGTTCTAATCTGTTCAACAACAACGGCTGTACCTGGATCATCATCCTGATCCTCATCCTGTTCTGCTGCGGTGGCAACAACAGCTGCGGCTGCAACAACAACGACAACTGCGGTTGCGGTTGCTAAGCACCATCCCTCAAAAAAACACCGGGCTCCGATCGGAGTCCGGTGTTTTTTATAAAATGATTTGCACAACAAAACAATGACATATCAAAAGCCCAACCTCCTAATCAAGCGGTTGGGCAACGTTATTTTGATTCAGTTTAATACTGAAGGTCAGCCTTTTGCATTATAATCCTCGCAAAGCAAATTCATTGCCTTGGAAAGCTTATGTAAATACACAAAAGGTCCTACAAAGATCAACGATCCCAGAACACCCCACAACCAGTAATCAGCTGCACAAAAGGAATACCCGACCTCTCTTCTTTTGAGTTCGTTTCCGATCCTGTTTGAAATTTTATGCATCCAAACGATACCGGCAATGCCAAAAGTAATGGGGGAAACCAAAAAACAAAGCAGGCAATAATGCATTGTTTTCTTGCCATCGTATCTGCTCGCAACGATATTGATATCATTGGAAATTGACGAATAAAATACGAGAGCGTAGATTCCAAAAGTCACAATACTGAGTAAAATGAATTTCAGTAACCCTCTGTTTGTTTTCAGTTGCCCAACGGGAGCAGCCGTCTGTTGAATCATTGTTTCCATCTTTCATATTCCTCCTAAATTTTGACATTCAATAGATGTCATTTTGAGACACATTATAGCATACAATTTCATTGTTGACAAGTACTAAATGTCAAAAAAGGAGAAATTTTATGTTTATTAACAAAAGTTTTGACGGCAAAAATAACATTTGCGGTAAAAATATATCAATTTTGAGATCAAATTTAAAAATTTCACAGCGCGAACTCGCAGATCGGATGCAATTGGTTGGCATTGATATTGATAAAAACGCAATACAACGAATTGAATGCGGAAAAAGATTTGTTACTGACATTGAACTGATTGCATTTTCAAAGATCTTTCAAATCTCCCTTGAAGAATTAACAAAACAATGACCGTTTCCCCTTAAACCGTATTATAAAAGGACACTATCTGCACATGAGATAGTGTCCTTTCCGTTTATGGGTTTACAGCTTGCTCTTGAGGGTTTCGAGCTGAGCACGCAGCTCGGCAGGCAGCTTGTCGCCAAACTTCTTGTAATGCTCTTCGATCTCGGCAGCCTCTTTGGTCCAAACGTCGCTGTCAACGTCCAGAATGCTCTTGAGGGTCTCGATATCCATATCCAGATCGGTCAGGTCGATGTCCTCGGGACGGGGCACGTAGCCGATGGCAGTCTCTTTGGCATCAGCCTTGCCTTCGCAACGGTCGATGATCCAGTTGAGCACGCGCATATTGTCGCCGAAGCCCGGCCAGATGAAGTTGCCTTCATCGTCGGTGCGGAACCAGTTGACGTTGAAGATCTTGGGAGCCTTGTCGCCCAATTTCTTGCCCATTTCAAGCCAATGCTTGAAGTAGTCGCCCATGTGATAGCCGCAGAAGGGCAGCATTGCCATGGGATCGCGACGCACGACGCCGACGGCGCCGGCAG
>JAFQKX010000001.1 GCA_017414705.1 Clostridia bacterium | reverse complement strand
GCCCAGACCTTCTTGAATGAGCTGCTTGAGCGACCAACCCGCGCAGTAACCGGTCAGCATGGACAGATCGTGCAGATGGATATCGGCGTTTCTGTGCGCGTTGGCGATCTCATCGTCATAGATCTCGCTGAGCCAGTAGTTGGCGGTGATGGCACCGGAGTTGGACAGGATCAAGCCGCCCACCGAATAGGTGACGGTGGAGTTTTCCTTGACGCGCCAGTCGTTGATCTTGACGTAATTATCCACGACCTCTTTGTAGTCGAGAATGGTATTTTTGAGCGAACGCAGCTTTTCACGCTGACGGCGATACAGAATGTATGCCTTGGCAACCTCAGAGTAACCGCCGCGGCTGAGCACGGACTCTACGCTGTCCTGAATATCCTCAACGGCAATCAGCGAATCCTTGACCTTGGGCGCAAAATCAGCCGTGACCTTGATGGCCAAAAAGTCAATGACGCTGTCGTTGTAGTCGGTATCGCAGGCATCAAAAGCCCGGATCATTGCGGTGCGAATCTTTGCGATGTCGAAATCTGCGACCTTCCCGTCGCGCTTGAGAACACGGTACATAAAAAATCCTCCATACTATAATAATGATGCAATATATGCAAGATCCGACCTCGGATCGAGTGTGCCTCATCATTATAGTACGAAGGAAGTCGTTTGTCAATAGAAAACCACAAGATATTGTATTTATTTTTAAAAAAATCACTAAATCTGCGATTTTCACACAAAATGTAGTGGTTCTGTCCGCTTTTTGGGACAAGGTCATACACCGCGCAGCTCGGCGTGTTGTACAAAGGGGAGAGCGGTCTCCAGCATTTGCTGCAGCGTTTCCTTGGACGGAGCCGTCAATCCGCTGCCCAATACGTCGCCGGAATCCTTATAGCATTGTAAAAACCATTGCTTGGCACCGCGGATCCATTCGCCCGCCGCCGCAATATCCTCCACCGTGTGCAGCTCGTTGACCACCGTAGTGCGAAATTCATAATCTACCTTGCCTTGCATCAGCAGTGCTATGCTTTGCTCAATGCTGTCAAGCGATAAGCCTTCTGATCCGCAAGTCAAAGGATACTTTTCGCGGCAGTTTTTCAGATCCATCGCCACATAGTCGACCAGGCCGTTTTCGATGAGCAGCTTCAACTGCTCGGGCAGAGAACCGTTGGTGTCCAGCTTGACTAAATAACCCAATTGCTTGACCTTTTGTAAAAATACGTCCAATCCCTTTTGCAGCAGCGGCTCGCCGCCGGTCAGACAAACGCCGTCCAGCATCCCGACGCGCTTGTTGAGATGAGCAAAAACCTCATCCTCGCTTATGGGAGGCTCCTGACTGCCGCGCACCAAGGATGCGTTATGGCAGAACGGACAACGGAAATTACAGCCGGGCGTAAACACCGTGCAGGCAAGCTTTCCGGGGAAGTCAAGCGCGGTCAGCTTTTGGTAGCCTTGAATGATCATAATCGCTTGTCCTCCTTTCGCATGCCTTGCAATCATAACACAGAATAAACGGTTTGTCAATACAAAAACCACAACATATTGTGGTAAATGCCATTATTTTCTATTTTCCTTGTACTTGGATCATCCCAACGCAATATCCAGGATCATCATAAGCATAAATCCCGTCAGCGTGGCGCAGGTGGTGAGGATCGGATCCTCCTGATTTTCGTTGGTCTGCGGCAATAATTCCGCCACGACCACGTACATCATTGCTCCCGCCGCAAAGGCAAGCAGCCACGGCAGCAGTACGTCCACCGCGCTGACCGCCAAAACCGTCAATACGCCGAACAACGGCTCTACGATGCCGGATAATGCACCCCATGCAAAGGCGCGTCTTGCCGAAAAGCCTTGCTGACGCAGCGGAAGAGAGATGGCGGCACCCTCTGGGAAATTTTGGATCCCGATACCCAACGCCAAAGCCACGGCAGAGGCAAATGCCAACGGATCGGATGGATTCAGGCAAGCCAATGCGAACGAAAGTCCCACCGCCATCCCCTCGGGAACGTTATGCAGCGTGACGGCGCTGATGAGCAAAAACGAACGCCGTGCCCCTGCGGGAAGCAGCTGTGCGTTTCGCTCAAACAAATTACGGCAAAGCGTCTTGTCCAACACAATGACAAAGCAGACACCGAGTAAAAATCCGCCTGCCGTCTGCGGCCAACCCAACAGTCCCTGCGCCTGTGCGTGCTCTACCGCAGGAATGATCAGCGACCAAACCGACGCAGCGATCATCACACCCGCTGCAAATCCGAAAAATAATTTTTGCACCCCGTGAAAAAGGGTGCGCCGAAATAAAAAGACGGTACCGGCACCCAATGCGGTCATCAAACAGGCAAACCCCGTGCCGCCCGCCGCCCATACAACAGAAGTGAGCATAGTTTTCCCTCCTGTTATTCATCCTATTCGGACAGGGTTCCCGCCGTGCCGATAAAATTCACAAAGTTGCTATTTACTTTTGAAAGGGATGCTGATATAATAAAGTAAATTTCAAAATCAAGGAGAATTTTATGAAAAAACGTTACGTATGCGGCATTTTGGCGGTGCTGATGTGCTTTTCTCTGCTGGTAGGCTGCAGCTCTGACAAGGAAACCGACAAAACCTCTTCTGTCTTCAACAAAGAAGAAGCGTTCATTTTCGATGCATCCAAACACATGACGCTGTGCAAGGATTTTGACTATAAGCTTTCCTTCAAGGACGAGGCAGCACTGCAATCCGCCATCGACGATTATCTTGAACAGTACGGCAACCCGACCTATGAACAGTTGACCGGTACCGTGAAAGAGGGCGATTTGGTCAACATCGACTATGTCGGCAAGAAAGACGGCGTTGCATTTGACGGCGGCACTGCGCAAGGATACAATCTGGGAATCGGCACGGACTCCTTTATCGATGGGTTTGAAGACGGGCTCATCGGTGTTAAGACCGGCAAAACGGTTGACCTCAACCTGACCTTTCCCGAAAATTACGGAACGGCGGATTTGGCGGGTGCCAAGGTGGTCTTTACCGTAACCGTCAACTACATCTGCGGCGAGCCTTCCTATACCGACAAGGAGTTGCAGGATGCCAAAGAAAGGGTGATCTGCAACGATCTGTATACTTCCATCATGAAGCAGTCCGAATATCGCAGCATCCCGACGGCGTTGCACGACTATTATTACAATATGGTCATCAGCTATTACGGCTCAACTGCCTCCGGCGTGACGGAATATGCCGAGCAGTATGCACAGCAGCAGGGAAAATTCGTTGTTCTTGTGCGTGCGTTGGCCGATGAGTTTAAGCTGACCGTTACCGACAAGGATTACACAGGGATGCTCAATGCCTTGGCTGCCGAGTACAATACCACCCCCGCCAAGTTTGAGGAGGAAAACGGAAAAGCCTTCCTGCGTTTCCAGGCATTGTCCGAATTGGTGCAGGAGGATCTCTACAAGCGTTACGAAGCAACGCTGGAAAAATAAAGGACAAAACAAAAACACCGTTTGCGGCTGCAAACGGTGTTTTATTATGCACTATTGCATGGACCTGAAATAAGCCAGAATGCCCTCCACCGTCGTGTCGGCGGTCAAGTCGTTAAATTCGTCGGTCACGATCTTGCTGAAATCCTTGGAATTGGTCATAAACCAGTTTTCGGTCAGAATGGACGGGCAGTCCGAAACGCGGCAGACCTGCATAGGCGGTGCATAATTGAGCAGTTTGGAGCGATTTCCGGGTAGCAACGCGGTGCAGCGCGTTGCGATCTCCTTGGCAAGCGGCATGGAGTACGGCTCGTAATAGAAGCAGGAATATCCGCTTGCGGTTGCCGATTCCGAGCCGTTTCGGTGGAACGAAATAAACAGATTCGGTTTATATTTCCAAACCAGCTCGTTGCGCGCGTTGAGCGTCACCTCCACGTCGGTGGTGCGGGTCATGATGACGGTGGCACCCATGGCCTCCAGACGGCTTTGAACCTTTTTGGCAAGGATCAGGTTGAGCTCGTCTTCGTAATACTGTGCGCTGGTGGCAATACCGGGAGATCCGAAATCCGAGCCGCCGTGGCCGGGATCAATCATGATCACGGCACCCTTGAGTGAGACGCTTTCTCCCTCTTTTGCCTCCTGCAACTGATACGGATTCAAAAAGCTGAGCACCAGCTGCCCTTTTTCATTATAAGAAGCACCCCAACCGTACAATCCGCCCATCTTACGCAGCGTCAGCCGCAGGGAATGCGTACCGTCGCTGTTTTTGATCCACCGAGCGTCGGAAAAGAGCGGATCGTTGGTCAGTTCGAAGCTGCCGCTTGCAACGGTGCAGTACGCAAACTTAAATTCAACCGCCGTAAAGGTCAGGGAGGATACGGTGTAATCGGGGGTAGAAGCGTAGGGCTTGTTATATTCCTGACCGACCAGCGTTACGTCAAACGGCGCCTTCCAAAGCGTATCCAACACCAGATAGGAATGTCTGCCGTTGTTATCGTAACCTGCGGCGGAAAGCTCGTTGTGGGACGGCAGACGGCCGTAGTACAGATTAATATAATCGTTGCTGTCCCCGCGACCGCTGACCTTGGTGGAGGAATACACCCGCTTGCCGTAATCCATCAGACGATACCGATATACGTTGCTGCCGCTGGTAATGACCGATTCTGCTTTGGAGCAGTAATCCAGCGTTCCCTTGGGCAGATAAGCATTGGTCGGACGGGAACGGTTGTCGTTGAGCTTGCCCTCAAAGGTCTCCAGTTGCGTGCGCTTGGTTTCCACGATGTAGCTGGATTTTCCAAGTTCCAGCGCTCCGAAATCAAGGACAGGCGTTTTGCTGTATTCCGGCTCGGGCTCCTTGGCAGCAATCGTGATCTTGCCGCCCGATGCCGACGAGGTCTGCCCCTGACATTCCACCTTGACGCTGATGCGTCCCAAGGATACCGCCTTTTCGGTGGATTCGGGCAAGGTAAAGCTGCCCGAATAGGTACAGAAATTGGTGACCGTTCCATCGTTGAGGTGGTCGTCGTTGCTCAGCACCGCCGTCAGCTTGACGGTCTGCGTACCGAGGGTGGCGTTGGCGGTTGCATTTTTGCGTGCAATAACGCTGACCGACAGGGAAGTGCCACCATCCATCGTCAGATCCTTGGACGGAGAAACGTCCTTGACCAGCAGCATTTTATAGATTACCGTGCGGGTGACCGTCTTGCCGCGGTGCGTAAAGGTAAATACGTTTTCCCCCAGCTTGAGCTCGGCACGGATCGAGAAAAATCCCAACTCGCTGCGCTGTACCTCTTTGCCGTCCAAATACAACGGGAAATTCGGGTTCGAGGAGCCCGAAAGGCTGATGGAGGATTCATAAGTGGTAACCGAAGCGCGGGTCGGCTTTGTGAAGACCAAAGAATCCGCAGAGAGCTCGTTTTTGGTGATAGAATTGAGAATGCTGGCGGCGGCGTTGGTTGCACCGCTCTTATCCTCCAAAAAGAGCTTGGCGGGGGTGAAGAAGCTGCCGTCGCAATTGGCTTCGTGCAAGACGTTCAGTTGCTTTGCCAGCTCCTCGCGGCTCTCCTGCTGCGCGTCATGCAGGGTGTAGCTTTCGATCTCTATGCCTTGCAACGCCGTTTTCCATTCCTCGTTCATTTGTGCAAAGGAAGGCGAGGACGCGGTCGTTGCGGAATATTGCAGCACGGCAAAGGAGGCATATCCCTTTTGCAACCATTCGATTGGGTTTTTCGCTTGGTTGGCGGAGGAAACCAGCAACAACCCCAAATAGATTGATGGCCGTGCGGTGCGCAGCGCAACCGAGACCTCCCGCATCATGGCATCTAAGCACATTTTCTCGTAGTTGGCGGCACCCTCGGCGCCGCCGCTTGCGATATATTGGCTGTAATCGGTGCTGTATTGGGCAAAGCCGGACAACAAAATTCCGTCGATGTCATAGCTTTTGACTAAGGAAAGCAGCTCCGCTTTGATCTGTGCAACGTCTTCCTTACGCTGACTGCTGCGCGTACCCTCGCGCAACAGATCGTAGCCAAGATAAACGAACATTCCGTGATCGCGTACCGTCTTGAGGATCTCGGTCAGCGGGTCAGCGCTTGCAAACAACGGAAGGGGCTTGGAAGACTGCTTGAAAAAATCTCCGTTGAGATCCGAAACGTCCAACAGAATACTGTTGAGTCCTAATTTTTCCGCTTTCGCGATCAGCTTTGCAGCGCTTTCTGCTGCGGTCTTTGCGTCGGTCAGATCCAGATCCAAGACCGAAATACAAACACCCGCAGGCACCGTAGCGCGGGAATAATTCACGTCTACCGTTTCATCCAACGAGGCACCTGGATCGGCAATGACCGTAGAGGGCTGCGAGGATTCCCCCGTGTTAAAGGTGGGTGTGCTTTTTCTGCCCGAGCAGGCAGTAAGCGGCAATATCAGAGTGCAGCACAACAGCAGCGCAGCAGCCCGTTGTAAAACCTTGATTTTTTTCACGCTCAATTGTCCTCCGTTGTTTTGAAAAGTGGCAACACGTTTTCACGTTCGGCGCGGTAGTGCTCCTTGCTGCCGAACAGGGACGTGTAACTGTAAAAAGCAATTCCGTCCACCACGGGATCCTGCCGTGAAAGCAGCACCTGGCGCTTGAGAATATCACTGTTTTCGATCCATTCCTTGCTGCCGCGGTCTTCTTCGCCGATCTTGTAGGACGCAAGCCCCAAATATAACTGCACCTCGGGATTGGTGGATAATGCGCTCCATTGTGCCGAAAGCCGCGCAAATCGCACCGCCTCGGTGGGATGCTCAAAGCCGAAATAGATCTGCGGACAAATATAATCCGCATAGCCCGTCTGACTCAGCCACAACGCACAGTCGGCATACAGCGTGTCACGGTTGTGTTCCACGCGTCCGCCGGGACTGATTCCGAATTCCACCTGCGGATCGATCGCCTTGACCGCCGCATAGACCCCGCGCATCAGCGTATTGACCTGTTCTCTGCGCCAATCACCCAGCGATAACGCAGAAGCTCCCATCTGCGCACGGTAATCCTGATATTCTGCGTCGTCGAAGCTTTTTGCCGTAGTCGGATAAAAATAATCGTCAAAGTGAATGGCGTCCACCGCGTAATTTTGTACGATCTCGCGCACGCCGTCAATAATCAGCTCGCGTACCGCAGGTAGTGCGGGATTATAGTAATATCCGCCGCCGGCTTCCCGCACGCGGCGATCGTTTTGCGTATCTTCATCGGTCAACCAGATCTTGGCGGGATTGCTGTCAGCCAGAATCCCAAAGTTTTTCACGGTGCATACACGGTAGGGATTGAGCCATGCGTGCAGCTCCAAGCCTTTTGCGTGTGCCGTCTCCACCATGATCTCCAACGGATCATAGCCCGGATCCTTACCCTGCGTGCCGCTTGCGTACAGCGACCAGGGGAAGATCTCCGAGCGATAAAACGCATCCGAGGAAGGACGTACGTGCGCGATGACGGCGGTCAGTCCTGCGTCGGCAGCGTTGGTAAAATATTCGGTGACCTTGGCGCGAAACTGTGCTTCGCTTTTGCCCTTGCACAGAGCGCTGACCTCGTAATAACTCATCCAAACGCCGCGAAATTCTCCCGTGACCTCCAAGCGTGGCGGCAGGGAAGTTGACAAATCGTTAGCAGAGTTCACCGAAGAAGCCGACCCCGAAGAAACGGGAACGGAATGCTGCGATGCGTTCTGCGCTGCAGAGGAGTGCTGGCCTTGCGGCGCTTTTGCACAGGCGCTCAGCGATCCCAAAAGCACAAAAACCGACAATATATATGTAAGAGTTTTTAATTTCATTTTTTTCACCGTTATTATGATACCGAAAAACCGTGAAATATGCAAGAGTTTTGCACAATGTTTTTTCAAGAAGTGCTTGACAAAAAACGGAAACCTTTTTAAGATAAAAGAAAGGAGAGGGTTCGATGCGTGAAACGGTTTTTTGGTGTATACTTATTTATATGTGCTTCATCAATCTGATATCCGCCGTCATTACGATATTGGATAAGCTGGCCGCGCGGCGCAAAGCCGTCCGCGTACCCGAACGCACGCTGCTGTTGTTGGGCGTCCTGGGAGGAGCAGCGGGAATGTATTTCACCATGAAGACCGTTCGACACAAGACCAAGCATCTCAAATTTATGCTTGGGTTACCGATAATTTTTGTGGTTCAACTGATTATTTTCGCATTTTGTTTGAATTTTTTCTAAAAAAACACTTGCAATCTGCTGCGTAATGTGTTAAGATAGCATTCGTCACCGACGAGGGGGTATAGCTCAGCTGGGAGAGCGCTTGACTGGCAGTCAAGAGGTCAGCGGTTCGATCCCGCTTATCTCCACCAAAACAAAAGCACACCGCAAGGTGTGCTTTTTCGTTTTGGTCGGGGATATTAAGGGTCGAATCGGCGCTCACAGAGCGCGCGGTTCAGATAACCCGCATTTCAAACAGGCGGATGCCTGCAACGGCTTTGACGTTGTCCGATAGGGGAAATGCGAGGTTGACGAAACGTCCCAAAGGACGCGTAGTATCCCGCTTATCTCCAACACTGGCAAGAGTGGGACAGATTTTCGAAAAAGCTCAAAATTATTTTTGAAAACAACACAAAAAAGAAGCCATACAATATCTAAAAAGATGTTGTATGGCTTCTTTCGTCTAATGAGATAATATTACTTTTTCTTTCTGCGGCGCTGATAATCAGCGTTAATCTCTTCGCTCCAATTTGCGCTTAGCGGTGCGCTTGCTCGAACATTGCAAACCGCCTTTGCGACCGACTCATACAGAATATGCGTGCCTTCACAATCGGCATTGTAATTAACTGCTCGGTCTTTATCAATACCATACCGAGCCGCCGTTTCAACTGCATCGATATTAGCCCCGATAAAGAGGAACTCCCAACCATATTTTTCTTTTTGTCGCTCAATCATCTTTTTAACCTGTCCACTTGTGTATCGGTGACTTGCGTTCTCCTGACCATCGGTTGTAATGACAAACATCGTATGCTCCGGTACGTCTTCAGGACGGGCGTACTTTTGAATGTTACCGATGTGGTGAATTGCACTGCCAATCGCATCAATCAGCGCAGTGCAACCGCCTACAACATAATCACGCTCAGTCATGGGATGGATTTCATCAAGTTTTTCTCGGTCATGAATGACTTCGCTTTCGCCGTTGAAAAGAATTGTAGATACATAGCAAGGTGTATCCTCTTTCTTCTGCTTTTCAATCATTGAGTTGAAACCGCCGATTGTGTCACTCTCAAGTCCTGCCATTGAGCCACTTTTGTCCAAAATAAATACGAGTTCAGTAATGTTGTTTTTCATAATAAAAACCTCTCTTTCATTTGATGTAATCATTCTACACCAACAAAAGAGAGGTTAGGTCGCTTCGCATGCGACAAATT
>JAFQKX010000007.1 GCA_017414705.1 Clostridia bacterium | reverse complement strand
GAAACGCCCAAAGCTTACACCGATCTGGGCAGTATGTACAACAGCAAGATCGCCCCGCTTACCCGTCTGAGCATTGCGGGACTTGCGTGGTATCAGGGAGAAAGCAATGCTACGATCTCTCAAATGTATGCGGAGCAGTTGGATCTGCTCAAGGAAAAATGGGGCGAACAGTTCGGCTTCCCCAACGACACCATGCCCATGGTCTATACGCAGCTGGCACCGTACACCTCTGCATCGGCCAAGAATCAGTTGTTCATGACCGGAATGATGGATGCCATGACCGAATGCTATCGAAAAAATCAAGCCACCGCTGCTATGGTGACTATCTACGATCTGTCCCTGCGCTATAACGATGCTATTACCCAGAACAAGGCGGTCATTCATCCCACCGTCAAGCAGCCGGTCGGTCAGCGCATGGGCTTGGCCGCATTGGGCCTCGTTTATGGGCAGGACAAAGCAAATGCTCCTGTTATGAAGGAATGCAAGATCACCAACGGCGTTGCAAAGGTCACCTTTGAGCAGGTCGGCAGCGGCTTAAAGGTCTGCAATAATTCCAAGGGCGTTTTGGGCTTCGCCTTGAGCAGCGACGGCGTCGTTTGGGTCAATGCAAGCGCCGATATTTTGGACAAAAATACCGTCCAGGTTTATAGCTACCTGCTCAAAAACGCAAAATACGTTTCTTATGCCTACAACGATATGAATACCGATGCCAACCTTGTTGCAAGCAACGGCATCCCCGCGGCACCCTTTACCACAGGCACCGATAAAAACTCCGGCTTGGGCTCACGCGCCTATTTGAACTGTGACGAGGATGATTTCGTCGTAACCGGTTTTTCTACGGTTGGCAGGGAGACCGGACAGGCGTCGTATAAAAAGCTTTGGACGCTGTTTAATCGTGCCGCAGCGCAATACGACACCCAGACCCGCGTGCAGGGCGTTGGCTCCGTCAAGGTCTCCTACAAGGAGGGAACGGTGGATACCATCTTCGGTATGGATCTCAAGCAGGCTTCCAAATACAGCCTCACCGTTGGCTTGAAGGGCATCAAAACCTTCTCTGCCAGAATAAAAAACGGCGATGCGCGCTCGAAAAACGTCAGACTGTGCATTATGACAACCGACGGAACCAAGGCATTTACTTCTCCCAAAACCCTGAGTGCAAATGCCAATTTTGAGATGCTTGTCTTTGATTTGAGAAAGCTTTACACCGAAAACGGCGCTGCCATGAATAATGCAGAAACGTTGCTGGAACAAACGGTCAACCTGATGTTCTATATGACGGATCCTCAGGCGGGAACCGTTTGGGTCGACGATCTGGAAATGGGCGTTGATGATTATTGGAAGCCCAACATTGTCGCAACAGCCGATAATCAGCCTCCCAAGAATCCGACCGACAAGCCCTCCGACAGCTCCTCCGACAGCTCGTCCAATAGCTCGACCGTGACTCCTTCGACCCCCTCTGAGAATACCTCCTCCGATTCTTCCGGAGAAGATATCAAGGATAGCTTTGCCGAGCAGTCGCAGCCGCAGTCTTCCGAACAAGGTACTGACGACCACTCGCAGCAGTCCGATGGGGAAGGCAAGCAAGGGAATTTGCTCAAGATCATTCTTCCCATTGCCGCAGCCGTTCTTGCCCTTGCGGCAGTCGGCGCAATTCTGCTGATCAAAAAGAAGAAAAAGTAAGCGAACCCCTTAGCCAAAGCAGTGAAACTTGAGCCGGCCTGAAAAGGCAGTATTTCGGTGCCTTTCGGCTCATTGTCGCACATAGGCGTTTACGCAATCCAAGATAAAAAGCAGACCTTTCCAAAGAAAGGCCTGCTTTTATTTTGATTGTTGCGAAGATCTGTCAAAAGCAAGAAACAGACCGAAAAAACTTGATGAAATCCCAAAATGACCTTGACAATTGGCTCGGTTTGTGATAAACTGTCAAGGAAATCTTGACGGAGGCTTAGCTCAGCTGGTTAGAGCGCTTGCTTCACACGCAAGAGGTCACTGGTTCGAGCCCAGTAGTCTCCACCAAAAAATCCAAGTCCTTTTTGGGACTTGGATTTTTTTATCCAAGCCGACAGGCTTGGTATATCATCACGCGTCAGCGTGTATATCATCAACACGGCGTTGCCGTGTTGTATCTCATCACACCTTTAGGTGTGCATCAAAAATTTGTCGGCTTGATGATATACAAAACTAAAGTTTTGATGATATGCAATTCCTCACGGAATTGATGATATGCAACGGCAAGCCGTTGATTTATTGCCGCTTTTATGCTATAATACACCCAAGGCGGTGACGATAAATGAGAAAGATACTCGATAAAATGTTTGGAAACACGAAACTGTCTATTCTGATACCTACACTTGTTTCAGCGCTTCTATATTTGTTATTTATAATATTTGGTGTGGCGGAAGATAAAATGAATATCATAATTGCTACGCCGATAGCCTCTGTCTTTT
>JAFQKX010000083.1 GCA_017414705.1 Clostridia bacterium | reverse complement strand
GGTATCCACGCCGAATGCTTCCGCGATCTTCTTAAACTTTTCACCCGTATATTCCTGGTTGAACTCCATGACGATCGGGAGCATCATCGCGCAGGCCACACCGTGCGGCGTATCATAGACCGCGCCTAAGGTGTGCGCCATGGAGTGTACGATACCCAAACCGACATTGGAGAAGCCCATGCCAGCAATATACTGACCGAGTGCCATGCCCTCGCGTCCGTCGTCGGTGCCTTCCACGGCTTTTCTCAAGTAGGTCGAGATCAACTCAATGGCTTTGAGGTGGAACATATCACTCATTTCCCAAGCACCCAACGTGATGTAGCCCTCAATGGCGTGGGTCAGGGCATCCATACCGGTGGCAGCGGTAAGTCCCTTGGGCATGGTGCTCATCATATCAGGATCGACAACGGCGACCACCGGAATATCGTGAACGTCTACGCAGACCATTTTGCGGTTCTTTTCGGCGTCGGTGATGACGTAGTTGATGGTGACCTCGGCAGCCGTGCCGGCAGTGGTGGGAACTGCGATAATGGGAACGCATTTATTTTTGGTGGGAGCTACGCCTTCCAATGAGCGGACGTCGGCAAACTCAGGGTTTGCAACGATGATGGCGACTGCTTTTGCAGTATCGATCGAGGAACCGCCGCCGATGGCAACGATGCAATCTGCGCCGCAGGCCTTATATGCCGCAACACCGTTTTGCACGTTTTCGATGGTGGGGTTTGCTTTGATCTGGCTATAGATCTCATACGGAATATTCTTGGCATCCAGCACATCGGTCACTTTTTTGGTAACGCCGAATTTGATAAGATCGGGATCCGAGCAGACAAAAGCCTTTTTGAAGCCTCTGGCAATGATCTCGGCAGCAATCTCCTGAATGGCACCCTTGCCGTGATAACTGGTTTCATTGAGTACAAATCTGTTTGACATAAAAACAGCCTCCCATGTATTGATCTTTTCGGCACGAAGCCGTTTGATATTTTTATTATACCGAAAAAACTCGGAATCGTCAATAGAAGATTGATAATTTTCTGTCATTCTCCTTCTTTTTTCAAAAAAGGAACCAACTGACCAAATGCCGTAGGTAAGGCGACGTGGTCATTGAGCTGTCGTTGTGTAACGATTTCAAACTGCTTTCCAAGGCAGTTGCACTCAGCAAGCCATACTTTCATATCCCACTCGATATGGCTGAAAATATGCTTGGCTTTTCCTGCCGATCGCAGGCTTTCGAGTGTGACGCCGCGCTGCCGCAGCCATTCCTCTGCCTGCTGACGCGTTAAGAAGCCGTCGGTATTGGGAAATTCCCACATACCCGAAAGCAAGCCGACGGAGGAACGCTTGCAAAGCGCGATACTGTCGCCGCGTTTCAGCAAAAACACCGTCATTTGCTGCTTTTTTCGGGATTTCTTTGGCGTTCGAACGGGGAGCTCCATTTCCCTGCCCTGCAAATGTGCTTGACAGATACTCTTCAGAGGGCAATGGGAGCACTTGGGTTCTCCGTTGGGAAGACAGACGATGGCGCCGAGTTCCATCAGGCTTTGAGTAAAATCTCCGCGTTTGGCAACAGGATAGATCGCCCGCAGACGCTCGGTATATTCTTTTTTGAGCGCCGCATCGTCAATATTACGGTCATCGGCGGTGACGCGTGAGAGCACACGCAGAACGTTACCGTCTACTGCAGGGGTGGGCAATTCAAACGCGATCGACGAGATAGCACCCGCAGTATAATCTCCGATACCGGGCAACGAACGGATCTGTTCAAAGGTGGACGGAAATACGCCGCCATACTGTTCGCAGATGACGCGAGCGCTCTTTTGCAGATTGCGCACGCGGGTGTAATAGCCGAGCCCCTCCCACAGCTTCATGAGCAGCTGTTCGTCTGCATTTGCCAGAGCCTCAACGGTAGGAAGTGTCGACAAAAACCGTTCATAGTACGGAATGACGGCCTCCACACGGGTCTGCTGCAGCATGATCTCAGACACCCAAACACGGTAAGGGTCGGTATTTTCTCTCCAAGGCAACACGCGCTGATTGCGGTCGTACCACGCTAATAATAACTCGCACAACCGAGGCGGTAAAGCGTTCTGATCTTTTTTCATAGAATTGGATTCCGTCCGATCTTAAAAACTTTTAATTTCTGCCAACAAACGCATAACGGTTGCACGGTCGGCAAGACCTTCGGAGAATGCCGTGGCACTGCCGCAGGCGGTGCCCATGCGCAAGGCGTAATCGTAATCGCCGCCCTGCAGGTATCCGGTCAAAAATCCCGCCACCATGGAATCGCCCGCGCCGACGGAATTGCGCACCTTACCCTTGGGTGCGGTGCAGCGTCTGACAATGCCGTTTTCATCCACCAACAAGGCTCCGTCTCCCGCCATGGAGACCAAGACGTTTTGGGCGCCCATTAGCTGCAAGCGACGGGCGTATTCTTCAATTTCTCCGTGATTGGTCAGGGTGACCGAAAACAGCTCTCCGAGCTCGTGGTGATTGGGCTTGATCAAAAACGGATGCAACGAAATGACCTCTTGCAGAGTCTCGCCCGTCGTATCCACAACAAAGCGAATCCCCCTGCCCTGCAGATGGCGCATAATGCGTGCGTAGCTATCCTTAGGTGCCGAAGCGCCTGCATTGCCCGAAAGCACCAAGGTATCTCCCGCTTGTAAGGCGTTGAGTTGTTCGAGCAGCGCATTAAAATCGCGGTCGGTAATGGCAGGACCTTTTGCATTCAATTCGGTCTCCTGATGAGATTTGATCTTGACGTTAATGCGGGTATTCCCCTCTTTGAGACGCAGAAAATCACACGGAATCTGCTGTTCGGACAGCAAGCGGACAAGCTCCTCGCCGGTGAATCCGCCCACAAAGCCAAGTGCTACGGTGTCCTGCTGCAGCTCGCGCAACACCCAGGAAACGTTAATGCCTTTTCCCCCTGCATAAAACGTTTCACCGTTTGCGCGATTGAAACTTCCCAGCACAAACACATCTGCCTGCATCACATAATCGAGTGCAGGATTGAACGTAACGGTATAAATCATATTCTTCCTCCTTTTAAGGTTCATGGTTTGCGTCAAGTATACCTTTTTTTGAGCGCAAAGTCAACCGCAGCACACAAAAAAAGATAAAACCGCTTTTAGCGGTTTTATCTTCAAGCCCAACAGGCCCGAGCAGTATTTATATGTTCAGGCCGAAGCTGATCGACAGAGCTTGATCGACAAGCCCCATGGAGTTTTTGTCCAAGGTTCCCATTTTCTCTTTAAGGCGGCGTTTATCGAGCGTTCTGACCTGTTCGAGCAGGACGATGGAGTCCTTGGTCAGGCCTGAGCCTTGGGTGGTCACGCGGATGTGCGTGGGCAGATTTGCTTTATCGCTTTGGCTGGTAATGGCAGCAGCGATGACGGTTGGGCTGTATTTGTTGCCTACGTCGTTTTGCACGATCAAAACCGGTCGGATGCCACCTTGTTCGGAACCGACGACAGGGCTGAGATCGGCATAATAAATATCTCCCCGTCTGACTGTCATATTTTTCACACTCCCAATTTATGCTGGTGTCTTTATTGTTGTCCGTCGGGAGTCGATTTAATCATACGGACATAAAAAACGTTGAGAAAAGCTTTTCTCAATTCATTGTATGAGAGCGCGTCAAGGCTTGTCACTGTTCAAAAATCACCGTCAAGTCGATCGAGGGTGCGCTCAGCTTCAACGGAAGATTGGTTTTCGCACAGACGGTTGCAGTAAATTCGCCAAATGCGGCGGTATCGGCAATCCGATAAGTATCGCTTTGCTTGTCATACCGTGCAGTCTTGGCAAGATCTGTAAGGTCGATGATGGCAGGGATGGCTGTCACTATCCCGGTCTGCGGCAGTTGAGAGATCGACGCATTGCGGGTGATCCCGTCGTATTCCATGGTAACCTCGTCACCGTTGAGCGAAACCGTTAGTTCGCGCAAAAGATCCGTTTCGGAAAACTCAAAACGGTAGATACTGCGTGCCGTTCGGGTCAGCGAAAAGACAACCTTTTCCTTATGATAGGTAGCTTGCGCTTGCAAAGAAAAAGAGGTAGTCAATCCCGTGAAATCGTCATCGCTGCCTGCGCGTGCGCAACCCGTTAAAAAAAGAAAAACGGCCGCACAGAATGCACAGACCGTTTTCGAAAAAAGTTTCATCAAGATCACCGCTCCGATTCAATCTTGAGAAACACCTCACAGAGACTGTCGATCAGATCACTTGCCAGCATTGCTTGCTGTGAACGCCGTTGCGCGGCAAGGTCGCCTGCCATGCCGTGCAGATACACCGCACTGACCGCTGCCTCAAACGAGGGGATGCCCTGCGCAACCAAAGCAGTCAGGATCCCCGCCAAAACGTCACCGCTGCCTCCGCGCGCCATGCCAGGATTTCCGGTAGGATTGATACGGATCCTGCCGTCCGGTGCGGCAATCACGGTATGATATCCTTTGAGCACCAAAACAACTTGGTTTTGAACGGCAAATTCGCCTGCCAGCCGAACACGGTTTTCTGCAATTTTCTCTGCGGAACATCCGGTCAAGCGGGAAAACTCGCCTACGTGCGGAGTCAGGATCAGGTCTGCTGAGCTGTCTCTCAATACATTTATATCGCGATGCAGGGCATTTATGCCATCGGCATCCAAAATCAGCCGCAGTTCTTGTGCACAAAGGGCGCGTACCAGCATTTCGGTATCAATATTATTGCGGCATCCGCAGCCGAAAAGGACGGCATCGCTTTGCTCCGCTGCCGCTATCAACTCCTTCATCTGCGAGGCACTGATGCTTCCCTGTTCGTTTTGCTGCAGAGGCAGAAAAACGGCATCGGGCAGTGCTGGTGCAGCGATGGGATAAATACATTGCGGCACGGCAACACGAACCAAACCCGCACCGCTGCGTGCGCAGGCCGCGGCAGCCATCACGGCGGCACCGCACATACCGTAGCTGCCAACGCTCAAAAGGGCTTTGCCGTAATCGCCCTTATGGGAATCTTGTTTTCTGGCAGGAAAGCAGGAAACGACCTCCTGCAGGGTGGTTATATTTTCATTCATCTTCATTGCGATAACCGTCCAACAATGTTTTTGAAACCGAGCGCGGAATAAAATGGCTCATATGCCGCAGCACCTTTTCATTCGGCTCAAGCACCAAGCAGCCGCTGCTGCCATCCTCGTTTTCAAACACCAAATACCAAAGGTTCTCAGACTGCTCGTCAATCCAGGTTTTGGCATAGCTTTGCGCCTTGGGTAAGCTCTGTCCCGCTCGATAGCGGCCAAGCTCGGTCACCGATCGCATATCCAGCGAAACCAATTCCGTTCGGTCGCTGCGCGCTACGATCTTGGCAACGTCAAAATCGTGATCCTTCAGCGAATATTCAAATTCGATGTAAAAACGCGAGGACAGACGGTTTGCGGCATACAGATCCAACAAAATCAGGAACGCTGCAGCGATCCAAAAAACCGAGCCGACGTTCATCAGCAAATATGCCAAAAAAGCCAACACCACTGCCAACAAGCCCGACACCGTCCAAAGCAATACGATCATTTTCTTTTCTTGGGGACTTTGATTTTTTTGAAAGAGGGTTTCCGTTCTGGAAAATTGATAGGGATTCACGAGGCATTCTCTTCCTTCTGTTTATTTTTATTCAGTATAACACAGCGGCAAAAGAAAAACAAACAATTTTAAAAAAAGGTTGAAATTTTGTTTTTTTGTGTTATTATATACTGGTAAACGCAATGAAGGGGAAAGTAGTTTTCGCACAAAACTGTTTTCAGAGAGTCTCCGTCAAGGCTGAAAGCGGAGGCAGCAGGAGCGCAGATGAAGTTCGCCCCGGAGCGGCGCGGCTCAACAAGTTTTTTCAGTAGGCTGCGACGGTCAGGCACCGTTATCGTCGACAGAGTGTTTGCTCTTATGCAAAAATCAGGGTGGTACCGCGGAGTTATATGCTTCGTCCCTTTTTGGGACAGAAGCATTTTTTATTTTTGGAGGTTACAAGATGAAAGAAAAGCTGCAAGCGATCCTGCAGGAAGCGCTGACCGCAACACAGTCGGTACAGACGCAGCAGGAGGCCGAGGAACTCAAGGTTCGTTATCTTGGTAAAAAAGGAGAATTGACTGCCATTCTCAAGCAGATGGGCTCTTTGTCTGCCGAGGAACGTCCCGTTGTAGGACAAATGGCAAACGAGGTACGCGCACAGATCGAGACTGCCGTACGCGAAAAGCTGGAGATCATCAAGGAAAAAGCGATCGAGCAAAAGCTGGCTGCCGAGGCCTTGGACATCACCATGCCCGGAAAATCCAACAAGCAAGGCCGTTTGCACCCGCTCAATACGGTGTTGGACGATCTGATCGACATTTTCCAGTCCATGGGATTTGACGTTGTGGACGGTCCCGAGGTGGAGACCGATTATTACAACTTTGAGGCACTCAACGTACCGGCGGATCATCCCGCACGCGATATGCAGGACACCTTCTATTTGGGCGAAAACCTGTTGCTGCGCACCCAGACCTCCGCAGCACAGATCCGCACCATGAAAAAGCGCAAGCCTCCCATCCGCATCATCTGCCCCGGCCGCGTATTCCGCGCCGACGAGGTGGACGCGACCCACTCCCCCGTATTCCATCAGGTGGAA
Organism: Clostridia bacterium; assembly: GCA_017414705.1. Taxonomy (GTDB): domain Bacteria; phylum Bacillota; class Clostridia; order Oscillospirales; family Acutalibacteraceae; genus RGIG1913. The sequence continues at coordinate 32,047 of JAFQKX010000083.1, read as the reverse complement.
GGTCTTGTTGTGGACAAAGGCATCACCATGTGCGATCTCAAGGGAACACTGGAGCAATTCGCACACGAAATTTACGGTCCCGAGACCAAGGTGAAATTCCGCCCCTCCTTCTTCCCATTTACCGAGCCGTCGGTTGAGGTGGACGTTTCCTGCTCGGAATGCGGCGGCAAGGGCTGCCGTGTCTGCAAGGGCAGCGGTTGGATCGAAATTTTGGGTGCCGGCATGGTACATCCGCACGTGCTGTCGGAATGCGGCATCGATCCCGAAGAATATTCGGGCTTTGCATTCGGTATCGGCTTAGACCGTTTGACCACGACCCGTTACAAGATCAGCGACATTCGTCTGTTGTTTGAAAACGATATTCGTTTTCTGGAACAGTTCTGATTGTCAGGAGGAAGCAATATGAAGATTTCATTAAATTGGTTGAAGCGATACGTTGATATCACGCTTCCCGTACAAGAATTTTGCGATAAAATGGTTATGGCGGGATTTGAGGTGGAAAGCATCGAAAATCTTGCCGACACCATGGACAACGTGGTGGTAGCACAGATCAAGAAGATCGTTCCCCATCCCGATTCGGATCACTTGCAGATCTGCACCATGGACGTGGGCAGTGGCGAGGACGTTCAGATCATCACCGGTGCACAAAACGTATTTGAGGGTGCTTTTGTCCCTGCTGCATTACACAATTCCCACCTGCCCAACGGCATGGTCATCAAAAACGGAAAGCTGCGCGGGCTGCCCTCCAACGGTATGCTATGCTCGGGCGAAGAATTATGTCTGAAGGATTGTGATTATCCCGGTGCTGAGGTCAACGGCATTATGATCCTCAAGGGCGATTATCCCATCGGCACCGATCTGCGCGAGGTGTTGGGTTTATTTGATTACGTGATCGATTTTAAGATCACGGCAAATCGCCCCGACTGCCAGAGCGTTTTGGGCGTGGCACGTGAGGTTAGCGTAGTGCTCAAGACCGAATTCCGTGCTCCGAGCTGTGATTACCGCGTCAGCGGCGGCAGTATCCACGATATTATGAAGGTAGACGTGCTCAACGTCGACTGCTGCCCGCGTTACATGGGTCGCGCGGTACGCAATCTGAAGATCGCGGAATCCCCCGAATGGATGAAGCGTTGCCTCAAGGCCGCCGGTATGCGTCCCATCAACAACATCGTTGACATCACGAACTTTGTGATGCTGGAGACGGGCCAACCTATGCACGCATTTGATATGCGCGACATTGCGGGGCATCATATTATTGTCCGAAACGCCGATGCAGGCGAGCATATCGTGACGCTGGACGGCAACGATCACGAGCTGACGGCAGAGATGCTGGTCATTGCCGACGCCGAAAAGCCGTCCTGTCTGGCTGGTATTATGGGCGGTCTCAACAGCGAGATCAAGGACGACACCGTCGATCTGTTCCTGGAAAGCGCTAAATTCCGCCGCGACAACGTCCGCCGCACCTCCCGCGCGTTGGGTCTGCGCACCGAATCGAGCGGACGCTACGAGCGCGGCACCGACATCAACAACGTAGAATTTGCCATGAACCGTGCCTTGGCTCTGATCGACGAATTGGGATGCGGAGAGATTCTGGACGGCGTGATCGACAAAAACGAAGGCCTGCCCGAGCGCCGCGAACTGAAGGCAACCGCCAGCAGCATCAACGCTCTGTTGGGTCTGGACATTCCCGCCGAGACCATGTTGGATATTCTCTGCCGTTTGGATCTGCAGGCAACGCTGGACGGTGATATGCTGACCTGCCGTATTCCCTCGATCCGCGACGATATTGAAGGTCGTGCAGATCTGGCGGAAGAAGTCATGCGAATCTACGGTTACGATCACATCATCGGCACGCCGATGACCGGCACGGTCTGCCGCGGTAACATCTTGCCCGAGCGCAAGAAAAACAACGCTATGAAGCAGGTGCTGCTGGGCAACGGTCTCAACGAGATCACGACCTATTCGTTTATCAGCAGCAAAGCCATTGACGCGCTGCACCTGAATGCTGAGGATCGCCGCCTGCAGCAGATCCGTCTGCTCAATCCGTTGGGTGAAGAATATTCGGTTATGCGCACGCAGTTGGTAACCAGCATGCTGACGGTACTTGCAACCAACTATAATAACAAAAACGAAGCCGCTCGCTTGTTTGAAATCAGCAAACGCTTTGTCGCCAAGGAATTTCCGCTGACCGAGCAGCCGCAAGAGCTTGCTACCATGTGTATCGGCTTGTACGGCGAGGGAGAGGATTTCTTCACTCTCAAGGGCTTGCTTGAGCAGGTATTGAAGGTCTGCGGTGCCGTTTGCCGTTACGAACGCAGTGACGAGCCGTATCTGCATCCCGGCCGTCAAGCGAAGGTGCTGCTTGGCGATGCTACGGTTGCAGTATTCGGCGAAGTGCATCCCAAAGTGGCACAAGCCTACGGAATCGACACCAGATGCTACGTAGCGGAGCTCAAGCTGGATGCATTGTATCAGGTGGTTCAAAAGCAGATCCTCTACCGTCCCCTGCCCAAATTCCCGCCCGTGCTGCGTGACTTTGCACTGCTTTGCACCGCTGAAACTCCCGTGGGAACCTTGGAGGATGCCATTCGCGAGGGCGCCGGAAAGTTGTGCGAAAAAGTAGAGCTGTTTGATGTTTACGAGGGCTCTCAGATCCCGCAGGGCATGAAGAGTGTTGCCTTCCGTGCGGTGCTGCGTTCGGCAGAGGCTACGCTGACTGACGAGCAGATCGAACGCGCAACCGCCAAGATCATCAAAAAGCTGGAGGCTGCAGGCGCTACACTGCGTCAATAATTTTCGTGTCTGTGAAATTTTCTTTGCGGTGTGACTTGCAATTTTACACCGAATAGTGTAATATAATAGTATTATTGTATTAACAACCGATTTCCAAGGAGGTTTTGATTATGCTGGACAAAAATTCAACCATTACTTTTTCTCCCATTCGGGATGCCGATCAGGAGATGCACGCCATTGTAGTTACGGTATATGAAGCTCTGCGGGAAAAAGGATACAACCCCATCAATCAACTGGTGGGATACATCCTGTCGGAGGATCCGACTTACATCACGACCTATAACAACGCACGCAGCCTCATCCGCCGCATTGATCGCGACGAGCTGCTGCAGGCAATGGTCAAAATTTATATTCAAAAAGGGTGAACATGATGCCGAACGAGTCTGAATTTCTGACCTATAAAGGTCGCCCGCTGGTACGCAGCGGAAACGTGCTTTATTACGGCAGCACCGCCGATCCGTACGTGATCATGATGAAGGTGCTGACGGCAAACAAGGTCAAAAAGCTGAAGGTTTCCGAAAAGGTAGAGATCGCTTTGGTCAAGACCGATCCGACCTTGAGCGAAAAGGATCGCGTAGTCAAAAAGAGCGAGAAAAACGGTCTTTACAACGCTATGGATCTGGGCGCTATTTGGTTAGAGCGCGCACTTTCGGATAAAAACTAAGGTCAATGCTCATCAAAACGAGTTGATTCAAAACAAAAAAGATGTGCGGGAATAGGTGCTATCCTTAACGGAGATATTTGATCAAAAGACAGAGGGTTGTTACCTTCTGTCTTTTTTAGTAGTTTCATATTGAAAAAAGCATTGAAGTTTGGTATAATGGTAATCAAGAAAGTGTATGGCAAAATGGGAGGTAAAAACAATGACCTATCTTGAAAGAGCGATAAAAGACGGCTATGCGCACATAACTGGAACGGACGAAAAGCAGAAAATTACTTACATCACTTCAGGCGAAACCATAAAAAATTATAATGATCCCGAGGAAAAAATACGCGCAGAATTTTGGGCGGAGCTTATTTATAAATACGAGTACCCCGCGAACAGAATTAAGGTCGAGGTGGCTGTTCCGGATAGATTACCCGCAAACCGCGCGGACATCGTCATTTTCAGCGACGATGCCTGCACTCGCCCTTACGCAGTAGTGGAGTGCAAAAAGGACGGAATAACTGACGCAGAATTTAATCAGGCAATCGAGCAAGGAGTAGGCAACGCGACATGGATAAAGCTGCGCGCGGAATATGCGGTAATAATAGCGGGCGAAACCCGCCGAGTCCTTGACGTTTCGGACAAGTTCGGAATACTCGAACGCGAGAAAAACGTAGTTGCCGACTTACCGAAAGCATACGGCAAGCCGCAGGAATACCGTTTTTATAAAGGCACGGCAAACGACATCAAGCCCGTTTCGCGCGAGACATTAATCGCGGCTATCAAGAAATGTCATCAGACCCTATGGGGCGGTGGTCGCCTTTCTCCGCCAACGGCATTCGGCGAGCTCTGCAAATTGATCTTTGTCAAAATAAGCGACGAGCAGAAACATCGTAGAGACGGTGAGCCATATCAGTTCCAGATAAAGACGCACGAGCCGTCGTCAAAGTTGGCTGCGCGGATAAACGCGCTGTACGACGAGCAAAAAATAAGAGACCCCGAGGTGTTTACGGAATCCATAAAGGTGGATGATCGCGTTCTTCACACGGTGGTCTCCCATTTGGAAGCTATCAATTTGAGTAAAACTGACCTTGACGTTAAAGGCGTTGCCTTTGAGCAGTTCATGGACGGATTTTTCAAGGGCGATTTCGGTCAATACTTTACTCCCCGTCCGATTATCGAATTTTGCGTAAAAATGATGAAGCCTGAGCAGGATCACGACGTTCTCGACCCCTCGTGCGGTTCGGGCGGATTTCTGCTTCATGCGCTCGATTATATGCGCGATCAAGCGGGCGAATATTACGAAAAGGGTTCGGTTGATTATTATAACTATTGGCACGACTTTGCCGCAAAACACCTTTACGGCATCGAAATAAACGACGAAATTGCACGAGTAGCAAAGATGAATATGATCGTTCACGATGACGGACATACAAACGTCATCAGCCACGACGCGCTCGAAAGCATTGACAAAATGCACGACCGAAACAAGGGCTTTGCCGAAAACCGTTTTGATCTTATACTTACAAACCCGCCCTTCGGTTCTACGATAAATCTCGCGGAAAAACCATATTTGGCTACGTATGAGCTCGGCACTCAGACCGATGCAAAGGGCAAGGTCAAGATACGCAAAACCCAAAGCTCCGAGGTTCTGTTTATCGAGAGAATTTGGCAGTTCTTGAAGCCCGAAACAGGCAAGGCAGCTATCGTCCTGCCCGACGGTATTTTGACAAACAGCTCAATGCAGTACGTTCGTGATTTTATCCTTGAAAAATTCCAGCTTCTTGCGGTCGTAAGCTTGCCGCAGTGCGCGTTCGCACACTTCGGAGCAGGAGTAAAGGCGTCTGTCATCTTCGTTCGCAAGCGCGGAGAAAACGAAAAGCCGAATGATAACGAAGCAATCTTTATGGCAGCACCCGAGCTAATCGGTTACGATGCTACGGGAAGAAAAACCGAATCTCAGCTTGACGAGATTGTAAAGAAATGGAAGGAATTCCAGAAGGACGCAAAACCTTTTTTCGCATAACCCCCGATGCGAATGACCTTTGCGTCTTCGCTGTTAAACGGGGGGATATTGAAAACCGAATTGATATAAATCACGTTCTTTATAAGCTTTCGATTACAGGTACAAACCTAAAAACGAATCCCTTGGGAGAGTTATGCCTTGAAGAACCTTGTTACGGAACTTCTGCCTCCGCAATAGAACGAACAGACGACAAACAACCCAAATATATCAGAATAACAGATTTTGATGATTTTGGCATTGAAGAGAATCACAAATATATGACAGCGGAAACGTATTTAGACAAGCATTTGTTAAAGAAAAACGATATTCTTTTTGCTCGTAGCGGTTCCGTCGGAAGAACCTACTTTTATGACGGCAGTATTGGAAGTGCTGTTTTTGCAGGTTATTGTATTCGATTTAGATTTGACGAAAAAAAGGTCATTCCCAAATACGCCTATTGGTGTACAAAAATTAATTTCTATCAAAAATGGGTAAAAGGAATACAACGCTCTGCCGTTCAATCAAATATAAATAAAGAAGAATATAAATCTTTTGAAATTGTGCTTCCTCCGCTTGATATTCAACAAAAATTGGTTGATTTTATGGACGATGCCAGCGCGTCAATGCAAAGTAAGATTTACAAATCAGAGAATTTGCTTTCTTCACTGAGCAAATATGTTTTAGAAAGATTAGGACTATCCTTTGATTTTCCGGACAAGAAAATAATTTATGCAACTAAATACGCCGATATACATAGTCGCATTGACGCAGATTACTATTCTCCGGAGTTTGCTCATTTTAGAATGCAGATAGAAAAATCTGCTTATGAGGTGCTTACTGTTGAGGCAATAAGCGAAAAGATTGTTTCGGGATTTGCTGCGGGAAAGGAAGATCAAGCAGATAATTTGCCGAATTCACAACGAGTTCCACACCTTCGACCCTTCAGCATTACACCAGATGGCGAATTAACGTTTAATACGAAAAAGTACGTTCCAAAGAGTCGTTTGAGTAACAAGGATTATTGCAAAAGGAATGAAGTTATTTTTAATAACACAAACTCTCCTGAATTGGTCGGAAAAACCACGGTATTGGATGCAGATATACCCTGTGCCGCTTCAAATCATATAACACGTATAACTGTAAAGGAAGGAATAAATCCCTACTACGTAGCCGCATTCTTCAACGTGTTATTGAGTATTGGATATTGGAAACTGTTGTGTACTAACTTCAACAATCAGGCGGGTGTAAATACCGACACGTTAAAGAATGTTAAAATTCCCGTTCCCGACATTACCGTTCAACAGGAAATTGCAGATGAGATTCAAAAGCGTCGATTGAAAGCAAGACAGTTGAAAATTGAAGCAGAACAAGAATGGCAAGCAGCAAAAGACCAGTTTGAAAAGGACTTGTTAGGAGAATAGAAACTATCTTTGGAAAAGAAGAACCGGCATCGCATTTGTGTATACAAATACAGTTGGGCGGTAGCCCAACCCCACTTATATAGCAAAAGAAACCGCCAACTTACCATTGGCGGTTTCTTTTATTAAACTCCGTTAATAGTATCGTGCTAAATCCCGCACATCTTTTTTATTTCTCATTGAAGCTGAAATACTTTTTCTTTTTTACGGTCGGAAAAGTCACCGTAGTCCTCAACCAAAATCTCCACGTCCTTATCCGAAAATTCAAGCACATAAGCAATCTCGGCGTAATATTCTACCCCGCCTTTTATGTTCTTATATTGATCATCCAAATCATAATTGCATTCCTTGGGAAGTTCTTCATAGCATTCAACAAGACCAATGCCTTCTTGGTATGCATAAAAATTGCCTTCGTAACCCAATGCCGTTGGATCCTTGCCGTTATTTTTCAGCAAATATTTAACAACAATAATGTCTTCCCCGTCTTTTCCCTCACACAAACGGTAATCGACGATCTCGATCTCCGCGTTATTGTAGCTTGTGTCCGAACTAAAAAAAACCAAGCCAAACCAATATCCAATCATGGGCAATAAAAAGGAAAGAATAAGAATATTCGCAAATATCGCGACAGCAACGATTAAGGCAATATAACTTTTTTTCATATAGGATTCTCCTTTTGCAACTATGCATACATTATATCATTCATACTCCCTCTTTTCAAGTTAAAAATAAATAAAGCAATCAACCACGAGACCTTCGGTTTGCAACGCATTTCATCCGCAGTCGGGGCATATATATAAACAAACGACCAAAAATATGCCGTCTCGGCAGATAGGATGATATGCAAATGAAACAGTTTTATCCGGAAGGGCGACTCTTCCGTTCCCCTGCTAACCTGAACGCCTGTGCTTCCCCTGCCGCTTTGGCCGACGCAATGGCAAAGGAACATATCTTGGAGGCACGTGCCCTGCGTGCAACGGGCACGCACGATCTTTGGGTGGATCTCGGCTGTATGAAAGGTCTCATTCCGCGGGAGGAAGGTGCAATCGGTATTCGCGAAGGCTCGGTACGGGACATTGCGCTGATCTCGCGTGTCAATAAGGCGGTTTGCTTTACGGTGACCGGCTTTTCAAAGCAGGACGGAGAAACGGTGGCACTGCTTTCCCGCCGCCGCGCGCAGGAATTGTGCATGAGACAATACGTAGACCTGCTGCAACCGGGTGATATCATTGAGGTACGGATCACGCACTTGGAGCCGTTTGGAGCATTTTGCGACATCGGATGCGGCATTTCGTCACTGATTCCGATTGATTCCATCTCGGTTTCGCGTATTTTCCATCCCTCCGACCGCTTTTGCGTGGGCGATACCGTTCGCGCCGTGGTACGGCTGCGCGGTGAAGACGGACGGTTAACGCTGACACACAAAGAGCTGCTGGGCACCTGGTTGGAAAACGCCAATACCTTTTCACAAGGCGAAACAGTTTCCGGTATTATCCGCACCGTAGAGGATTACGGTGCTTTCGTGGAGTTGACTCCCAATCTTGCGGGATTGGCAGAACCAAAACCCGATATTTATGCAGGACAACACGCCAGCGTTTACATCAAAAGCATTCTGCCTGACAAGATGAAGGTCAAGCTGATCATCATTGATGCGTTTGACGAAGACTACTCTCCCCAACCGCCGCGTTATTTTGTAGACGATTCGCATATCGACGTATGGGAATATTCTCCGCACGGGTGTCCCAAAAGTATCCGGACTGTTTTTTGATCAAGCAAAAAGGCTCTTTTGCAACAAAGCAAAGAGCCTTTTTCGATTCGTGTCTGTGAAAATAAAAAATTTTTAAAAAACTCGCAAATTTACTATTGATTTTTCGGTTCGGATGTGCTAATATAGTCGGGCAGTCAAAAATGCGCTGTTAGCTCAGCTGGATAGAGTGTTTGGCTACGAACCAAAAGGTCAGGGGTTCGAATCCCTTACAGCGCGCCAAAAACCGGAGGCTCAATGAGTCTCCGGTTTTTATTATTATTGATCTTCGATCCAGACGTAAAATTCTTCTCGATCTTGTTCAGAGTAGATGACAAAGGGATACTCTCCGCCGCCCAAAGCAGGATCAAGCGTCCAATTCCAGACGGCGTTGCCGTTACCGTCGGTCCTTTTGCTGCCGACAGTGATCGGCTGCCGTCCGACAGGGCGGATTTCCAGCGTATACACGGTATATGCAACGGCTCGGATACGCACGGTGGCAGCACCACCCTGCTGAAATACCAGCTCATCCCCTTTTTCCACATTAATAATCTTCTTCTCGGGCACGTAGGATTGAATGGAATAGGCGGAAGAATATGGCTGAGAAGCACCCCCATTAGAAATAACGGGCCATGATACATTCGCCCCCGTCTGCGACTGCGTCGACGTTACGGCAGACGAAGCAGACCAAACAGAAGAAGCCGAATCGGACTGTGCGGGCTGCTTTTGCAGCAAAACAATTGCCAAAACGATGCCGACTACTGCAACCAAAACGGTCAATGTGATCAGCAGCACGGGCAATTTAACCTGCGCGAGGTTGAAAGAAAAAGGACGGCTATGCTTCGCCATACGATCCCTCCGAACATATAACGTGATTTCTTTTATTGTACTGCGAAAACGTCTTGATGTCAAGAACGCTCTCCGAGGTTCTCGGAGAGCGTTTTGTGATTATCGAATACCGTAGTGTTCAATGATATAATCCATATCCTTATCGCCTCTGCCGGAGAGGTTGATGAGGACAGAGCCTTTTTTGAGCTGCTTGGCAAGTTGAATGCCGTAAGCGACTGCGTGAGCGCTTTCAATGGCAGGGATGATGCCTTCCATTCTGGAAAGAGCGAAGAAGGCGTCGATGGTATCGTCGTCATTGACGACGTCATATTTGACTCTGCCGCAATCACGCAGGAAGGCGTGCTCGGGGCCTGAGGACGGATAGTCCAGACCGCTTGCCACCGAATAAACGGGGGCGGGATCACCGTTTTCGTCCTTGAGCATAATGCTGTTAAAGCCGTGCATAATGCCCTCGGTGCCGTATTTCAGGCTGGCGGCATGATCGCCCAGCTTGGGCCCGCGTCCGAGCGGCTCGACGCCGTAGATATCGACGGGATCGTTTAAAAATCCTGAGAAAAATCCTGCCGCATTGGAGCCGCCGCCAACGCAGGCAACGATGGCATCCGGCAACTCACCGGTCATACCGACAAACTGTTCGCGCGCTTCAATGCCGACGACGCTTTGGAAATCACGCACCATCATGGGAAACGGATGCGGTCCCAGCACCGAGCCGATGCAATAGATGGCATCCTTATATTCTCTGGCGTAAGCCTCAAATGCGGCGTCGACTGCTTCCTTCAGGGTCGCAAGTCCGTGGGTGACCTCCACGACATTGGCACCGAGAATCTTCATGCGAGCGACGTTGGGAGCTTGTTTCTTGATGTCGACCGAGCCCATGTAAATATCGCACTCCAAGCCAAAATAGGCGGCTGCGGTTGCCAAAGCGACACCGTGCTGACCCGCTCCGGTCTCGGCAATGACCTTTTTCTTGCCCATGTACTTGGCAAGTAAGGCCGCACCCATACAGTGATTGAGCTTATGGGCGCCGGTATGATTGAGGTCTTCACGCTTGACGTACAGTTGGACGTTGCCCAGACTGTTAGAAAGACGCTCCAGATGGGAAACCGGCGTGGGTCTGCCCTGAAACTCCTTGCGGATGCGGCGCAGCTCGCTGATGAACTTGCCGGATTTGCAGATGGTGAAATAGGCTTCGGTGATCTCGTCCATTGCCTTTTGCAGGTCGGCGGAAATATAAGAGCCGCCGTATTTTCCGAAATAACCGTTTTCATCGGGATAATGTTTAAAATAAGTATCGAAATTGATGTGATTGAATTCCATGATCATAATCTCCTTCAAAATCAAAATAAAATATTGTATTATTTTTTAATGCAAGAGACACCATCGCTTGGTCAGTAGCATATCAATTCCTCCTTTGGAAAATAAAAAAGCCCTATCCCTCCATGGGACAAGACTGAATCAATCCTGCGGTACCACCCAAATTGATGATAAAACATCCACTCGTTTTCCGTACTGACATACGGACTGCACTGTAACGGGTGCATCCCGTCGATTGCTACTTGCGTAAGACGCGTTCGGTCGCCCTCATAAGTCCATTCACCGATTGCTCCCCCGCAGCACTCACACCACCGTGCCGCTCTCTGTTGGCTTCGCAAAAGGCTACTTACTCTTATTCATCGGTTTGGATTTTTATTTAGAATAGCACACCAAAACGGCTTTGTCAAGTACTTTTTGCCGTTTGTTGCACGCTCAATCGAACACCTGCGTTTGCGACAGATCCGCGGTAAGGCGGTCGTTTTTCGGCCGCTCCTGCAGTGATTGCGGTGAGAGCGTTGCCAGAAACAAAATCAGATTGCGCGGCAGTAACGGCAAAAACAATGAAGAAGCAACCAGGCACAGGGCGGACAGGGTCAGAGTGCCGATCTGCTGCCACGAAACATCAAGACAACGGCGCACCGAAAAATATCGAAGCACCGTACAGGAATCTGCATCAGATGCGATGACAAACGCCGTCAGGCGTCTCAAAAGCAGGCCGACCGACGAAAAGATCCACAAGACCGTAACGCACCACCTCGTCGAAAGCAGCCATTGCGAGGCATAGCCGTTCACGAAATACTCGCAGATGCGAAGTACCGAAAACCAAAGCGCTGCATGCAATAATTGCTCGAGCCAAAAAAAGGCGGCGGTAATGGCGGCATCAAACAGTCGGCGGACACCGACAAACCAATTCATAAGATGCGAAGCTTCGGCACGGATAACGTTACGGGCAAGCCCGAGTGTCAACGGCGCCAACAAAAACAGATCCAGTAACACGATCACGATGCAGCGCGCCAACGTATATTGCGGTGCACGCAGCAGCATAGCGGTTTCTGCAATCGCCACGGCAAGTCGCATCAGCAGCACGAAAGCCGCCTGCACACTCAAAGGCAAGCGGACGGGATGGCTATGTTTTTTGGCATTTGAAAGATACTGCGAAGGCGAGATCAAAATGACTTCTTCCCTTTTCTGCTTGAAAGCGCAACCAGCAGCAAAAACAAGCACAAGATCGGATTATGATACCTCCACAGCAGCAGCAACGCTACTGCCGAAACCGCCGATAAAAGCAGCACGCGAAGGATCGAGACCGTCTTTTTGAGTATGCCCGAAGAAACGGAAAATATCATCTGATCATACAGATCACCGCCGTCCAGCCCCGACAAAGGAATCAAATTAACGGCGGCAATGACGAGATTGGCATAAAAAAGCGTTTGCAAAAAGATCGCATTAAAGGCACAAAGCAAGCCCCCCGTCAGTAATGCCGCTGCAGCATTTGCAACGATTCCGGCAGCTGCAACCGCCGTTTGGACACGCGGCGCCGAGAGATGCAGGTGCGACACGATCTCTATTTTCAGACCGCTGACCGCAACGCTTTTGATGGGGACGCGCAGATATTTCATTGCTATCAGGTGACCTGCTTCGTGCCACAAGGAGGCCAACAGAGCGGCCAAGGCGTTATTTCCGCTGTCAAACAGCAAGATAGCTGCCAAACCAATCAAAAACAGCGGCTGCAAAGCAATGGGACGCACTCTGCTCATGCGTACAAATTATTCAGATAGGTAAACACGCTCAACGGATCAATTCGTTGTCCATTGACCAGCAGTTCAAAATGCAGATGCGGGCCGGTGGAATCTCCGGTGCTGCCGACCTTGGCAATGACCTGTCCTCGCTTGACGGATTGTCCTTGGGCTACCAAGCGTTTACTGCAATGCGCATACAGGGTCTTTACGCCGTTGGAGTGCTCCACCACCACGTAATGTCCATAGGTTGGGTCGTATCGGGAAACACAAACGGTACCGTCCAAAACGCTGAAGACCGATTCTCCCGCATCGGCACCGATATCAATCCCGTAATGAAAAGACGTCATTGCCTTGATAGGATGCAATCGCGAGTTGAAATACGAGGTGATCCTGCCGTTTTTGACCGGACCGACGGCATTTCCGAAAGAATTTTTTGAGATCTTTGATACGGCGGCAGTTCCCTGCACAGCAGCGGAAGAGGTCTGTTGCGACAACTGTTCTTGCGAAGAAATTGCTTGTGAAGAAACGGAATCACTTGTTGCACCGATCTCGGACGATTCGTTTTGAGAAGCGGGCGTTGATGAGTTTTTGTTCGAGGGCTCCGTTTCATTGACACCGTTTTTTTGACTGTCGTTGAGGTCGTCGGTGACCTGCGCAACCGAGGTCGGCAAGCCAAACGTATTTTGATACAACGGGCGAATATCGCGGTAAAGGGCGGGAAACAGAAGCTTGATAAAAAGATAGGCAATGAGCAGTACCATCACGATGATGATCTGCGATACCAGGTAGCGGTACAACGGCTGCGGCTTTCCTGCTTGTTTAGATTCCATGATTACATCAACTCCGTGTCCAACAATCACTACTAATGATATGAATGAAAAAGAAAAAACATTCCGGCTGTATGTTGGTGAATGCGAACGACGATATTATAATTGACTAAATCAAAAAAGCGTGATATAATTATCTCGCAAACGGTAGTTTTGGATTGCAGGTATCTTCCGGCAACCGGAAAGGAAGTGGTTCGGATGAATCGAGAACAATTTCATATCGGGACGTATTTTCTACAGCCCTATGCCAGAACCGAGCAGCATATCCGCGAGCTGGCGGAGTGTGGGATCGATCTTGTGTTCGGGATGGAATACCACCACGACACCTTAGAGCTTTTCTTAAAATATCGGATCGGCGCAATCGTAAACGGTGTGGTTCCGGGATGGTTCGGCGCAAACGGCGACAATGCCGGAACACTTGCATCACGCAACCCGTTAAAATTATACGAAAGTGCCGCAAAAGAATTTTCGGATCATCCTGCAATTTGGGGAATTGATGTCGGCGATGAGCCGTCTGCGCTCGATTTTCCGTATTACGGAAAAGTAATTGAACGGATGCAGTCCCTTTTTCCAAATCAATTTTCCTATTTGAATCTTTATCCAAGTTACGGTCTGCTGGCTGACAACACAAAGGAACAGATCCGTCGCGAGCTGGGAACTGAAAATTATCGAGATTATTTGCAACGGTACTGTAACAATATCGATACAGATTATCTTAGTTTTGACCATTACGCATATTCCTCCTCGCCTAAAAGGCTGATTGAGGACCTTCGCGTTGCGGCAGAAGTTTGCCGCGAGAACAAACGAAGTCTTTGGGTCGTCTTGCAGGCAAATTCCCATCAACCGAATTACCGTTTAAGCCAAGACCAGCTGCGCTTTCAGGCTTATTCAGCGTTGGTGTTCGGCGCACGATGCATCAGTTGGGCTTGTTATACTGCGGGTTGGTGGCATCACAACGTTTTGGATGAGACGGGACAAAAAACCGACCTGTACCAAAAACTAAAAACCGTAAACCAAGAGGTCCGGGCAATGACCTTGGAATATCCGCACTATCAATGGCAAAAAACAATGCTTCTCAATCGTCCGAGCAATCAGAACGACTGGGGATGGTTTCGAGAAATCCACATTGCGTGCGACCATCCATCTGTTTTTATGGGATGCTTTGTCAAGCAAACAGACGAAGGCTACGCCGTAATGCTATACAATGATTCCACCGCAAACGGCAGCAAGCCCCAAGCAGCAACAGTTTGCTTTTCCGTCTGTGAGGAAAAGACAGTTCGTCTTTACTCGCCAAACGGCGTAAGACGTTTGGTTGCAGACGGTGACAACAAATACCGCGTTGTGATCGCGCCCGATCAAGGATGCTTTATCACCACCCAATCCCAAGAATAATTAAAAAAACGCAGATGCTGCTCGCATCTGCGTTTTTATGTAAAGAGATATTTAATCTATGTCTTGTTGCATTTTTTGGTACAGACGCACGGCACTGCGCACCTCGATCTGTTTTCCGCAGGCACTGCAAATGCCTATTTCATCATCGCGCTGCAGTAGGATCTGCTGCCGACACATCGGGCAAACGGCATCCACGGGATCGGTCATACGGGTAGCATATTGCTGCTTGCGGTGCTGCTCTTTTTGCTGACGCACACGCGCTGAGCGTTTCTTTTTGGTTTGTGACGGATCAACGGTTTTTTCTGCCTCCTGCTGCAGGATCTGCGCCCATTGCTCATCAGACAGCAAGCCTCCGTCCTCCTGCACGTTTTCGGCATACAGCTTGCGGATCAAACGGTCATAGACTTCATTTTCGGCACGGGTATCTCGGCGAATGATCCACCAAAGAATGAATGCGAACACAGGCAACAAAATAACCGGCAGATTACAGAAAATATATTTGGTATAAACGCCATCCTCAAACGCTTTGGAGACGTCGCCCTGGTTGGTATACCAACGGTAGGTAATAATGGCAGATGCTACCGAAGTGGGCAAGGAGATCAAAAGTGCTGTAAATGCTTTGGGTTTTTTCTGTGCAATAAGAATGAGTGCCGCCACCAACAGAACCATCAGCACCGATAAGACGACCAAGATGCTTTTGGAATCAGAAAATCGCTGCACATCCACAAGATCCAAAACGCATCCCAACGCCATAACGAGATCAAAAAACAAAATATAAAGCGAGACGATAAAATAGCCGATGCGGCAACCGTTATACAGCCCGCCACCAATGTGAGACCATTTTTCTCCCGAAATACGGTGCAGATTTTTTTGTTCCTCGTGAACGCGCAGACGGAGCTGTCGTTCATACTGCGCCGCTTGATTCGCGGGGGTTGTTTGATTGTTTCGTTTCATAATCTCTTCCCTGCCGTCCGATCAAATTCTGTGAACTATTTTACCATATCCCGCTCGGTTTGGCAAGTATGATTTCACAATTACAAAAACACAGACGCGAAGCAGCTGCTTCGCGTCCGGCTTTGGTTGAGGTTAATTACTTCATGCTGTTTTCATAGGACTGGATCATCTTTTTGACCATCTGTCCGCCGACGGAACCGGCCTGCTTGGAAGTCAGGTCACCGTTGTAACCTTTTTTCAGGTTAACACCGACTTCATTGGCAGCTTCCATCTTGAATTTGTCGAGAGCTTCTCTAGCCTCGGGCACAACATTCTTCTTTGCCATGATACGCTACACTCCTTTTCAAGTATTTGTGTGCGTTTGCAATCATATTGTGTTCCGCGGCACGCAGAATATAATTAGAAATTTTTGTATTATTTTAAAATCAATCTCGAATTTCTTTGAAAAATTCAACCTCTTCGCCGTCGGGGCCTTTAACAAACGCCACTTGAATGGCAGTGCGGTAGGGTGTGGATTCCAAGGGAACGGTCTTGGGTGCCGTCACGGGCACACCGCCTGCCTGCAACGCGGTCTGATAGGCAGCTTCGACATCCTCGACACGCAGCGCAAAATGCAGCCATTTTCCATTGGAAGAATATTCCTCTCCCCCATCGGCAAATAATTCGATCCGCCCGTCATCGCCCAGATCCAACATAATAATATCGTTTTCTCCTTTGGGCCAGCGAAGCACCTCGCGGCAACCAAGGGCGGTGTAAAACGCCAAGGATTTTTGCTGATCGGCAGATTTGAGGGCGATATGATGAAAGCCCATTCCTTTGATGATTTGGTTCGACATAAAACACCTCGTTATCTGATTTATTTTTCCGAATTTTTTTGAAACCACGCAATGGTATCTCGCAGGGTCTGCTCAAACGGTCTTGGAGCGTAAGCAAGAGCTTGCTTTGCTTTTTGATAAGAATAGTGATGCGGTTCACGCAATGCTTTGAGGGTGATCGGATTGAGCACCGGCACAAACGGGATGGCAAGATACGCCAAAAGCAGCGGTAAGATGATCGGTCTTTTTTTGATCGACAGGATGTGATCGGCCTCGAAATACAGTTGCTGCACCGTGACGTTATGACCGCAGAGAATATATTGTTCGCGCAAGGTACTGTGTAGCAAGGAGAGAATGGCATTACAGACGTCCCGCACGTCCACAAAATTATAGCCGCCGCGCAGACCGAACTGCGGCTTTTGTGCCAAAACATCCTTCAGTACCTTGCCGACGGCAGAGGGCTTATAGTCGTGTGGCCCCATCACGGCAGAGGGCAATACAATGGCGGCGGAAAACTCCGGATGCCGCTGTATTTGCTCCAGCACATACTGCGCAGCGATGGCCTTGGTTTTGCCGTAAGCCCCTGCGACCGAATCGGGATCATAACGGGACGGCTCAGTAATAACGTCAGCGCAATCGGTTTTGGCAATGGCATCCACACTTCCGACATAGAGAAAGCGTTGTACACCTTTTTGGCGGCAAACGTCACAAATCAGCTGCGTAGCATCCACATTGATGCGATAAAGCTCCTGCGTGCGGCGGTTGGTGAGGTCGATCAGCCCCGCAAGATGTACGACACAGTCATCGGGCATAATATTCTTTTGCAAAAAACCTTCGTCACAAAGGTCACCGACAGACTGCTCGCATTCGATGCCGTCTAATTCCATCGTAATCGGGCGGCGGGTCAGTACTACGATCTGCGCATGCGGATATCGCTCACGCAAGCTGCGAACCAGATTATTGCCAATATGACCCGACGCTCCCGTAATGACATAGCGCGACACAAGCCTCACCTCGGTTTGAAAAATTGAGAAAAGGCTCATTGCGATACACAATGAGCCCTTGAGAAGTTAAGCGACGGAAATTTTCATATCGCCGTTTTTGATCCAGCCGAGTTTGCGCATTCCTTCGTTGATTCCCAAGCAAATGACGGCAGGGGCAATAAAATGCATAATAACGATCTCGACCAAGGTCAGGGCGACGCCGTGATTGGTGGCCATCATGGCATCGAAGGTGCCGAACTGTCCCACGAGTCCGGAGGTTCCCATACCCGAGCCAACGGCATTACATTCCATTTTTAAAACCGCGGTGGAAATGGGACCGAGAATGGCGGAGGTCAGGGTCGGCGCCAACCATATGACGGGTTTCTTGACGATGTTGGGCATCTGCAGCATCGAGGTTCCGATGCCCTGCGCAACCAAACCGCCGAATTTATTATCGCGGTAGCTGATGACGGCAAAGCCGATCATCTGGCAGCAGCAGCCAACGACGGCAGCGCCCGCAGCAATACCGGACAAGCCGATGGAAATGCCGATGGCAGCCGAGGAAATCGGCAAAGTCAGGAAAATGCCCATCAGGGTGGCAATAACGATGCCCATGATAACGGGCTGCGCAACCGTTGCTGCATTGACGGTACCGCCCAACCATGCCATCAGCGTGGAGACGGGGCGTCCCAGCAGTAGACCAACCGTACCGCCCACAGCAATGGTTGTAAAGGGCGTTAAAATGATGTCTAGTTTCGTTTTTCCGCTGACCAGCATACCGATTTCAATACCGGCAAAGGCGGCAACAAAGGCACCTAAAGGCTCACCCGGCGTGGAAACCGAAAGCGTTCCCGACAGGATTGAGGTAGCGTGTGCACCGACCATACCGCAGACGGCACCCGAGACTGCAACCAACGGAGACGCCTTAAATTTACTCGCAACACCCACGCCGATACCTGCACCGGTAATGATCTTGGCAAAGGTAGCAACGGCGTTAATATATCCTCCTACGGCAAGATTGCCGAGCAAGGATGCGATCTGCGCCAGAATGGTACCAATGATGAGAGTGGAAAACAGTCCCATCGCCATGCCGGAGAAACCGTCGATAAAAATGTGATTAAGCAATTTTTTGATGGATTTCACGTTCAAGACTTCCTTTCATGCCAATCGGTAAAATATGGTTTGACATCATTATAAACCTTGTCTTCTCTACCGTCAATAGTTAAAATAAGAGAAAAAAGAATCGATTTTTTGAAAAATTTGCGGAATCTGACGACTAGTTTGTTAAATTATGAACAATCTTTCTTTTGAATAATCGAAATTTTTAAAATTCTTTGTTATTTTTTTATCAAACCTATTGACTTTTCTGTTGCCTGCGCATATAATAGGAAACAATCATCGTAAAGCGATATGGTTTTACGAAATTACGAGCAAAAACACCGATCGGTGTAAATTCAGGAGGTTATCCTTATGGCAAGAGTTTATAATTTTTCCGCAGGTCCGTCTATGCTCCCTGAGCAGGTACTGCAGAGCGCAGCAGCTGATATGCTCGATTATCAGGGCAGCGGTCAGTCGGTCATGGAGATGAGCCATCGCTCCAAGACCTTCCAGGCTATCATTGACGCTGCAGAGGCCAACCTGCGCAAGGTCATGAATATCCCCGACAACTACAAGGTCTTGTTCCTGCAGGGCGGCGCTTCCACCCAATTTGCTATGGTCCCGCTGAACCTGATGACCAAAAACGGCAAGGCCGATTACATTATTACCGGTCAGTGGGCAAAGAAGGCCTTCAAGGAAGCCACTCGCTACGGTGACGCCAAGGCCATTGCTTCTTCGGAAGACAAGACCTTCTCCTACATCCCCAGAGTAACCAAGGATATGGTTCGTCCCGATGCCGATTACGTGCACATCTGCATGAACAACACCATTTACGGCACGCTGTATCATGATCTGCCCGATACGGGCGACGTTCCCCTGGTTGCAGATATTTCTTCCTGCATCATGTCCGAACCCATTGACGTCACCAAGTTCGCCATGCTGTACGCAGGCGCGCAGAAGAACCTGGCTCCCGCCGGCGTGACCATCGTCATCATCCGCGAGGATTTTCTGGGCAATGCACAGGAAATGACTCCGACTATGCTCAACTACGTCACCCACGCCGACAACGGCTCCATGTTCAATACCCCGCCCTGCTGGTGCATTTATATCTGCAAGCTGGTTTTGGATTGGATTCTGGAGACCGGCGGTTTGGAGAAGCGTCGTGAGATCAACGTTCAGAAAGCGGAGCTTCTCTACAACTTCTTGGATAACTCCAAGCTGTTCCGCGGCACCGTAGTCGCCGAGGACCGTTCCTTGATGAACGTTCCGTTTGTGACCGGCAACGAAGAATTGGATGCTAAATTCGTGAAAGAGGCTACTGCAGCCGGCTTTGTGAATCTGAAGGGACACCGTTCTGTCGGCGGCATGCGCGCTTCCATTTACAACGCAATGCCGGTGGAAGGCGTCGAAAAGTTGGTTGCCTTTATGAAGAAATTTGAGGAGGAAAATGCATAATGTTCCGTATTCAGACACTCAACAAGATCTCGCCGTCCGGTTTGGACTGCTTTGATAAGAAAAATTACACTTATGGGGATCAGCTTGACGCTCCCGACGCCATTATGGTACGCTCGGCCGCCATGCACGACATGGAGCTTGCCAAAAGCGTAAAAGCCATTGCACGCGCCGGTGCCGGCGTCAACAACATCCCTGTCGATGCTTGCACCGAGCAAGGCGTTGTGGTATTCAACACCCCCGGCGCCAACGCAAACGCCGTTAAGGAATTGGTAATCGCAGGCTTACTACTTTCCTCGCGTAAGATCGCACAGTCCATGGAGTGGGTCAAGACCATCAAAGGAAACGGCGCCGAGGTCGGCAAGATGGTTGAAAAGGGCAAGAGTGCCTTTACCGGTCCCGAGCTGATGGGCAAAAAGCTGGGCGTTGTCGGTTTGGGTGCCATCGGCGTTTTGGTTGCTAATGCTGCGCACAATTTGGGCATGGACGTTTACGGATACGATCCGTACCTGTCGGTAGATGCTGCATGGCATCTGTCCCGCTCCATCAAGCACGCCAACACCCTCAAGGAAATCTTCGAGAACTGCGATTACATCTCTCTGCACGTTCCCCTGACGGCAGAGACCAAGTATCTGGTCAACCGCGAGAGCATTGCCACTATGCGCGACGGCGTTCGCATTCTTAACTTCGCGCGCGGCGATTTGGTCAACAGCGAAGACATTCTGGCTGCGCTGTCGGTAGGCAAGGTTGCTTCCTACGTGACCGACTTCCCCTCTGACGAGTTGATCGGTGCCGAAGGCGTTGTGGCTATCCCCCATTTGGGCGCATCCACTCCCGAAAGCGAAGACAACTGCGCACGTATGGCAGCACGCGAGCTGATCGATTATCTGGAGAACGGTAACATTACCAACTCGGTCAACCTGCCTAACGTTTCCGCTCCCCGCGAGACTCCCTGCCGTATCTGCATCATTCACAAGAACATTCCCAATATGATCGCACAGATCTCCGCGCTGCTGTCGGGCATGGGCAAAAACATTGCCAACCTGACCAACAAATCCCGCAAGGATTATGCCTACACCTTGATCGACGTGGAGGATGCCGACGAAGACGAGACCTTCTCCGCACTCAAGAACATTGACGGTATCATCCGTGTTCGCGTAATTAAATAAGAACCATGTGTCTCAAGAGCTTTCTGCTTTCGGCAGAAAGCTCTTTTTTATCAGGCAAAACAGATGTCGGGTTGAAAAAGTGCTCAAGCTGTGGTATACTAAATAATACATATAAGGAAGGGAGCGTTTGGTTTGCCGAAGAAAAGCATCTCCAAAACACAAAAAACCATTTTGGCAACGGTTGCATTGGTAGCTGCCGGTGCTTTGGCAATCACCGCTCTGGATGCACGGCTGAAGACCGTATCGTACCAGATCTCTGATGCGCGCATCACGGCTCCCATCCGCATTGCGTTAGTGACAGATCTGCATTCCGATCGGTACGGAAAAGGCCAAAACGAATTACTGACCGCCATTCACGAAGGAAAGCCTGACCTGATCCTGTTGGGCGGAGATATGTTTGACGATTCAAAGGACACTGAGCCCACGGAGCAATTATTAAAGGCTCTTGCCCAAAAATATCCGTGTTATTTTGTCACCGGAAACAACGAGCTGACCTCACCGGACCCTGCCGCGTTATTACAAAAGGTCAGCGCCATGGGCATCACGGTGTTAGACAACTGCTGCGAACAAGTGACGGTACAAGGACAGACCGTCAATCTGTGCGGCATCGGAGATCCCTACTTTGAAAGCGGAGACGGCGGCAACTGGGATTCCGTGGAGGAGCTGTTCGGGATGCTGCGCGAACGCACCAAGAAGGCGTTGCAGGCTTTGCCGCAGCAGGACGACAGCGACACCTAC
Organism: Clostridia bacterium; assembly: GCA_017414705.1. GTDB lineage: Bacteria > Bacillota > Clostridia > Oscillospirales > Acutalibacteraceae > RGIG1913. The sequence goes on along the minus strand of JAFQKX010000083.1, from coordinate 10,111 downwards.
ACCATTTTGTTGGCACACCGTCCTGAGCTGATTGAGGAATATCTGCCGTTTTCGTTCGATCTGATCCTTTGCGGGCACACGCACGGCGGTCAGTTTCGCATTCCCGGCATCTGCGACGGAATCTATGCGCCGTTCCAAGGACTTTTTCCAAAATACACCGGCGGACAGTATCAGTTTGACGGCACCACTATGATCATCAGCCGCGGATTGACCCGCGTTTCAGGCATCGTCCCGCGCGTATACAATCGGCCTGAGCTTGTTTTTGTAACATTACAACCAAAGTAAAACAGGAGTGTGAGCGTAATGAAACAACTTGTAATTTTTTTGGCGTGTTCCCTTCTCGTTTGTCTGAGCGCTTGTGCGCGACAGCCTTCCAACGCTTCTTCCAAGCAAGAAACGTCGTCGATCACGGTTTCTTTGACCGATGACGCAACAGAAATCGCTTTTTATGACGAGGATGCCGAGGAGCACACGCTGCAGGATCACGGCATGGCGCTGAAAAACGCGCAGGAGCTGCTCAATGAAGCGGCAGAATTCGTAGAAAGCGGCGGCGTTTTGCATAATTATCTGTTTGTGGATGACAACACCGTTACGGTCACGCATCAGGATCTGACCGATATTGATTACGCTGTCGCTTTGTGCATTTTACTGTGGAGTCCGGACGAGGACACCGTCACGCGCGCGGATGCCGACGCGACCTTGAAATCCTATTTTGGCGTTCAGCCCGATCACATTCTGCAGGCTCCCCTGTTGCTGAAATATTCCCAGACCGCCGACGGATACACCTTGAGCGATCCGATGCCGGAGGGCACCTGGACGGTGAGATTTTCTTCGGCTGATTATTTGGGCAACGGTCACCTGCGCTTTGTCGGCACGGCTGACTATATCAACTCCGAAGGACAAGCACATTCCTATTCTCTCAAGGCTTTGCTGACGCGCCACGACCGTGCAAACGGCTTTGGATTTTCACTGCGGGCCTTTTCCGTGACTGCGGGAGGTGCACGATGAAACGCAGGCTGCTGACCGGATTGCTGATCGGTCTAACCATCCTGCTTTGCGGTTGCCAAGGCAACAAGCTGCGCGTGATTCGGGAGACAAACGATCCTAAGGTGATGGACGTTTACAACGAGAACGGGACACCGTTGGTGATCGGAAAATACGCGCAAAAAGCCGATAAAAAAGGGTACGTACTGGCATATTACACGGTATATGAATACGACCAAGAGGGGCGCGAGACAGTTGCAACGGTGTATGCCCCCGACGGCTCGGTCAACAGTATCACCGAGACGGTATACGATTCTGCAGGAAACGTACTGCGCGAGGTAACCAAGGACAAGAACGGCGATCTTCTGTACCGTTATGATTACACCTACGATCAAAACGGTCAGCTGCTGGAAACCGTTCGCACTCCTTCGCAAGAACAATAAAAAACCGCTCTGCCTGCTTACCGCTGACAGAACGGTAGCAAGACAGAGCGCAAACGCAATTTCAAAAGCTATGTCCCGCTACTTGTAGTATGTGCTGCGACAGACTAAATATTTTTGAAAAATTTTCCTGCTATTATTTTGGAATAAGTTGTAAAAAACACTTGCAAATTCAGAATTTATATGATAAGATAGAAAGGCTAGTTTTCAGGTTTAATTTTGGAGGTTTAACAAATGGGTGCATTTGACATTATTATCGGTATTCTTCTTTTGGTGGTTTCCATCGTTATTATTGCTGTGATCCTGCTGCAGGAGGGTCGCCGTGCAGGTATTTCGGGCGCCATTTCGGGTGCTGCCGAAACCTTCTTGTCCAAAAACAAGGCTCGCACACTGGACAGCAAGCTGCAGAAGTGGACCAAATACATCTGCGTTGCTTTTATGGCGTTGGTTCTGGTCGCCAACGTCGTTGCCATGATCGTCAGCAAATAATTCTTTCATGATTCAAAAAGAGCATTCCAGAGGAATGCTCTTTTTTCATATTCGCCCGCACCAACGCATATAAGTTAGACGAAGGATGTGTTTTTATGCTTGAGATCGTTCTGACCGTTGTGTTGTGCATTGCGGCTTTGAGTTGCGTGATCTGCGCGTTAGCGGTCAAAAATTTTCGCGTTTTCTTCCACTCTGCGCTGATTGGGTTTCTGATGCTGGCAGCACTCAGTCTGACGCGGCATTTCCTTGGATTCGGATTGCAATTTAATTTATATACCGTATGCTCCTCCTGTTTTTTGGGTCCTGCAGGCGTGATTGGATTGTTATTTCTCAACCTCCTGTGAATTTCGCCAAAAAATGCTATTGACGAAGCGGGCGTTCTGCGGTACAATAAAAGCAACAAAAACGAAAGGACGTTTATAGAATGACAGAACAAAACGAGCTGGAATTAGGACACGATTTTATTACCATCAGTGATGATGAGGGCAATGAATTTGAATTTGAGGTACTCGACCGCGTTGAAGACGATGACGGACGCTACGTTGCATTAGCGCCGGTTTATGACAATCCCGAGGACGAGCTTGCCGGCGACGGTCAGCTGGTTATTTTGCGCGTGGTTGAGGAAGACGGCGAGGAATTCTTTGAGGAATTTGACGATGAGGATAAATTCCAAGAGATCGCCGATATTTTTATGGATCGTCTTTCCGAAGAATACGAATTTGACGATCAAGAATAACAACCTATTTCCTGCCCTGCACGCGGATCGGCAGATTTTATAACCCTACAAGTATAACACTAGGGAATTCGGCTCCTGCGGTGGGAATGCAGGCCTCCCGGGCAACCGGACGTTGGAAGCACAAAGCCGTGGGGAGAATACCCACCTGCTGATTGCAGGTTATCTTAATTTGCCTTACGGCAGGGCGGGAACACAAACGCACCTATGATAAATGTCATAGGTGCGTTTTTTTGAAAATCTTCCTTTACAAACCGCAAGAAATGTTATATAATAACTGATAATATCAAAATCGTAACTTCGAAAGGAATCGATATAATCAGATGAAGTATTACGTTGATCGCTCCGGTGACATATCGGCATATATGCAATTATACCTACAGCTTCGCAAGGACATCACAGACGGCGTGCTCGCTTATGGCACCAAACTACCGTCCAAACGGTTGTTGGCGGAAGAAACACAAGTCAGCGTTATCACGGCGCAGCACACCTATGATCTGTTGTGCGACGAGGGATACGTGGAATCACGGCAGCGCAGCGGATATTTTGTGATCTATCGCAAGGGGGATCTGATTTCATCCAACAAGGAGCTTCCCTGCTCCACCTCGATCAACCACGCACATTTGCACAGCACGTCCGGCAATTTTCCTTTTTCGGTCTTGTCTAAGGCTATGCGTAAGGTGCTCAACGAATACCAAGAGGATATTTTACTCAAATCTCCCAATCGCGGTTGTTTGCCGCTCAGGCAAGCTATTTCTGCTTATCTGGCGCGCAGCAACGGAATTCAGGCACGACCCGATCAAATTATCATCGGCTCGGGTGCGGAATATCTGTACAGCCTGCTGGTGCAGCTGTTGGGCAATGACCGTGTTTTTGCGCTGGAGCAACCATCTTACAACAAGATCCGACAAGTCTACGAGGCAAATGGCGTTGTTTGCGATCCGTTGACATTAGGTGCTGACGGAATCATCCGCAGTGAGCTTGCGCGCACCAACGCAACCGTACTGCACGTCACTCCGTTTAACAGCTTTCCCAGCGGTGTGACGACAAGCGCCTCTAAGCGATATGAATATTTGTTGTGGGCCAAGCAAAAAAACGGATATATTATCGAGGACAACTACGATTCCGAATTGACGGTATCCACCAAGCACGAGGACACCGTATTTTCCCTCGGCAACAACGATTGCGTGATCTACCTGAATACTTTTTCCAAGACCATTGCTCCCTCGATACGTGTGGGATATATGGTGCTGCCCGCAGGCCTGATTGAGGTATTTGAGCAAAAGCTTGGGTTCTATTCCTGCACGGTTCCTGTATTTGAGCAATATCTTTTAGCAGAGCTGCTCAACTCCGGCGACTTTGAGCGACACGTCAACCGCGTTCGCAGAGCACGCAGAAGGCTGCAAGCTTCTGGTCATATAAAAAACTCCTGATTTGGATATTTACTTAATACCAAAATATTGTATACTGTCAACAGAAACTTCGCAAAGGAGCGACGGTTATGTCTTATCAACGAATTCTGACCATTCAGGATATTTCCTGCGTAGGGCAATGCTCACTGACGGTGGCGCTGCCCATCATTTCTGCCTGCGGAATCGAGACCTGCGTATTGCCGTCGGCAGTTCTGTCTACCCATACTGCCGGATTCAGCGGATATACCTTCCGAGATCTGACCGAGGATATGGTGGACATTAAAAAGCATTGGAGCAAGGAACAGATCAAATTTGATGCGGTTTACACCGGATATCTCGGCAGCACCAAGCAAATTGAATACGTTGCGGATATTTTTGATGCTACTCGCAAGCAAAGCAGTTTACTGTTAGTCGACCCCGCCATGGCAGACAACGGAAATCTTTATCCGGGATTTGACGGTGCTTTTGTAAACTCTATGAAAAAGCTGTGCGCAAAGGCAGATTATTTGCTGCCCAATATTACGGAAGCCTGTTTTTTGACCGATCAGGAATATCGCACCGAATATGACCGTGATTATATTGGCTCGCTGCTGCAAAAATTAACCGCGCTCGGATGTAAAAACATCATTCTGACCGGGGTGTCCTACTCCCCTGCCATGACGGGTGTAGTGGTGTGCGAAAACGGCAAATATGCATATTATGAGCATCAAAAGCTTGCCAACAGCTGCCACGGCACGGGTGACATTTATGCCTCGTCGTTTGTCGGGGCGCTGATGCGGGGTAAGTCGGCTTACGATGCCGCACGGATTGCTGCTGATTACACGGTAGAATGTATCAAGGCAACCGCACAGGAAGACAATCATTGGTACGGCGCAAAGTTTGAGCCGATCCTACCCAAGCTGATCGACGCGCTGGGTGAATAACAAAAACACCTGACTCGAGGAGTCAGGTGTTTTTTTATCAAAAGATCCCTGCCAAGCGAAGCAGGAATGACACCGTAAATACCGACACGGCAGAGACCAACGTGGTCCAGACCACAAGTTGCCCCGCCAAAGCGGTATCACTGTCCATTTCCTGCGCCATGGGGACGCTGGAGACGGCAACCGGTGTACAGAATACGGCGACAAAGGCTGCAAAATGCGCCCCGTTGAAGGCAGATGAGAAAAACAGGTACGCACCGCCGATTCCCAACAACGGAACGGCGACGTTGCGCATAAGGGTACCGAAGAGGATCTCCTTGCGCAGAGATCGGATGGCTGAAAACTCGAACTGTGCTCCCAGGACCAACAACGCCATGGGTGTGGAAAGGTTGGAAAGATACCCCAAGACGGCATAGACGGACTTGAGATCGGTCAAGCGAAACGAAACATCCGTCTGTTTAAAAATGGCGCGAATCCCCAAAACCGCCAGCCCCAAGGCGATGCTTTGGATCAGCGGATTTTTGATAATGTTGAGCAGGATCTTTTTGGGGCTCGGTTTTTGACCGCCGCCGTGAAACAACGAAAGGGCGAACACCGCTAAAACATTGAATACGGGAATGATAATTGCGGAAAGTAAGGTTGCAACCGCAACACCGTCATCGCCAAATAAGGACTGTGCCAACGGGATCCCGATGAGGGCATAATTGGAGCGAAAAACGCTCTGCAGTAATGCGCCGCGACGCCGCGGATCCTTGGTAACCGACATAGTAGCAGGAATGGCGATCAAAAAAGCCAAAACTGTTGCAAGCAGGACATAGATGACGTAGTTGAAATCCATTCCGCTCAGATCTTGGATCTTATAAACGTTCAAAAACAGCATACAGGGTAAAAAGACCCGAAAGACCAATTTATTGGCAGCCTTTGCGAAGGACTCTGTCATAAAGCCGTGACGCTTGAGAAAATAACCGATGGCAACCATCAACACGATAGGAGCAACGGCATTCAGTGCGAAGAGAAGAGATTGCATAAAACACAGCCTTTCCTAATATCTGCATAAAATTGTAACACCGCCTGCAAAAAAATGCAAGCGGTTCTTTCAAAGACTCTCCAGATTAGGAAAAGGTAGTTTTTTCTGCACCGTTACTGCCGATCATCAAAACTCGTTGCATAACTCACTCTTTCCTTTTCTCTTGGGATCAGATGACGGTGACCTGCTGCTGCGCATAGTTTTGTTCTCCGACAATGGCTATCAATTCCTGTTTGGTTTGCTGCTCGTCAAAGGTAGAAAAACGCACGTGCAGCAGATCGCCTTCCAAAATAGCCTTGGCGCCGTGCTCGTCCACCTCGGCATTTCGAGTCTTATCATGCTGAACGGACAGCACAAATAAATTAGCAGGCCAGAAGATATCGCGAATCTGTTTTCCGACGGCGAAGGAATTTTTTTGTACCGTGACAAAGGTATCGATGACCTTGGGCTCTTGACCTTTGTGCAGCTGCTCGATTCGGTGCTCCAAAACATGCTCGTTAATCGATTTCGCGCCAAACAATTCGGTGATCATGAAGGTAACGGCAGCCACAATGATGACGTATAAAATATTTTCATAGCAAGACAACGCCTCTAATGAAAATAAGATGGCGGTCAAAGGCATTTTCATCATGCCGGAAATACAAGCGGTAATTCCAAGCACCAAAACAACGGTGTAATAAGAACCTCCCAAGCCAAGAATCTCTCCCACAAGCTTTCCAATCAACGAGGAAAAGACCGCACCGATGGCAAGGATCGGAACAAAGACACCACCCGTGACACCGTTGGAATTAGCAGAAAGAGTCAGTGTAGAGCGCACCAACAAAACAAGCACCAACATAGAAACAGTGGGCGCCGCATCAAACAGCGACAACATCAGCTCATGCCCCGTAGAAACAAAGGAATGCGAGCAAAGTCCCAACGCCACCGTCAGCCCGAAGATCAGAAAGATCTTATACTGCAAAGCAACATTGGAAAGACGTTTGCGGAAAAAGCCGTTGATCAAGCGGTAGTATTTCAAAAACACGACCGAGAACAGTCCCATCGCAACGCCAATCAAAACCGGAAGCCATACATCCTTGACGGTCAGCTTCATGGGCTGCAAGGTTGGAAACAAGGCGGTGGGAATGGGCAAGACCATCGTCAAGAGCTCGGTGGTAACGCCGGCCACCATGACTGAGGTTGCCGAAACAATCATGATCATGGGAGAAATACGCTGATGCGCTTCTTCAATTGCAAACATAATGCCGGATAAGGGTGCGCCGGTTGCCGCGGAAAAGCCCGCGCAGGCGCCGCCCGTCATCGAATATCGATCCCATGCTCGGTGTTTTTTTGCAAAGGAAAAGACACTTCCCCTACCAAGTGCAGTTCCCATCTGCACGGAGGGCCCTTCGTTTCCCAACGGAACACCGATCAAAAAAGAGGTCAGGGACAAAAAGAATGTACCGAGAAGATTTTTGAGCCATTCAAATGTGATAATTCCGCGTAAAACGCCGATGGAGGTTGGGATCCCGCCGCCGCGCAGGTTGGGTGTTTTTCGGTAAAGGCAAGCGAAAAGGAAGGCGAGCGCCAACAGACCGGCTAAAATCGGGATGATCGCCCAAAGATTCTCTGCCAACCAATGGTATCCCGATTCGGAAAACGAGATAACGTACTTGGCACACAGCTTATACAGGCTGACGATCAGCGCAGTTAACATACCCGTGAGAGACCCGAAGATCACCGCAGGAAAAATCAAATTGATCAAATAGCTTTTATAACGATAACGCCGTTTCATCATAACCTTCTTTTGTCAAAACCGCCGATGCTTTTACAGTTTGACCTTGACAACGATTTTTTTAACCGGAGTACTGACGCCGTCAGCAGCCATACCGGGCTTATGAATATCGTGCGGGAAAAAGATTCCGTACTCCCCGCCTTCAATCACAGCCTTCACGGCTTTGGGATGATCTTGGTACAAAGCGTAGTCGTTTTGCGCATCATACTCCGTCTTGGCGACCGCCTTAGAAAGATCCATCACCTCGATGGCTTCAACCCCGGAAATGATGTATTGAATATCGATATAATTGCGATGACCTTCAAAGCTGCCGTCCTGCGGGGCTTTGGTGTCATATGCCTGCACGGAAGCGTACAGCTCCTCCCCGTCAATCTCGTGCTTTCCAAGGGGAAGATCCTGCTCGGCCGCCTGCTCAAGGAATGCAAACGCCTTAGCAAATTTAGGATGCAAGGTGTAATAAAGCTCTTTGTTTTTCATGGTATCGAAGATCATATTCTTTCTCTCCTATGAAATATAGTTTATCGTTCTTGAAGCAACCGCAGCTGCGGCATTCCAATATAATTCAAGTGATACTTTTGTACCAATTGTTTTGCTTTTTCGACAGACTCCGGATCGCAGGCACTTTGCACCGTATGGGCATCACAACCAAAGGTGACCGGTGCGCCGACCTCTCCCGTAATCCTCCAAAACTCTTCGTGCGGATAAAATCGAGTTTCGCGGATACCCAAGAAATTGATCTCCAACGGGACGTTATATTCCTTGGACGCTTGACAGATCTTACGCATCTCGCGGTCGTATACCGCCTGTTCGCCTTGGAACACAAAAATATCGGGATGTGCCACGTAAGTGAATGCACCGCTTTGAATAGCGGAAACCACGCAAGAAACGTATTCCTGAAGCTGTGCGATTTCTTTGGTTCCGCGGCCCGATGGCATACCGTTCGGATATTCCTCGCCGATAAAATGCTGCCCCAAAATCAGATACTCAGCACCGTATGCAACGGCATTTTTGAGCATGTCGTCAAAATAGGTTGGATAATATTCCATTTCAAAGCCGATCTTGATATCGATTTGATCACGATATTTTTCTCTGAGGACATTCAGTTCGGAAAAATAATCTTTTACCTCGGCAATCGGAACACGGTAGCCTGACTCACGGCCGTCCGGAAATGCAAACGGAAAATGGTCGGAAAAACCCATATATCTGATACCGCCCTGAATCGCGCGCTGAATATATTCCTCCGGCGTGCCGCTTGCGTGACGGCAACGGAAGGTGTGCGTATGATAGTTATAATTCATACAAAGACCTCTTTCCAAACACAAGCGCTTTTCGCTTGATCAGTAAGCAAATAATTCTTATTTATTATAACATCTATTTTGGAAAATACAAGACACGATAAAACAAAAACAGCCTGTTTAACAGACTGTTTTACACGGAAGGTCGATTGGGATCAATGCAAAAATATGTAACTGAAGCCCATCAAAAGATACAGCGGGCCAAAGCAGTAAACCATGAACATTTCGGTATGCGGCACCTTGGTTTGAAAGCAGTCGGTGACCGCCAAGCACTCAAAGATATAGGCAATTCCGCCGCCGAAATAAGCCGCTGCCTTCAATCCGTTTTGTGCAAAATGAATCAAAAAAGACAGCACAAAAAGGATGGCTGCAGCCGCCACGAACACGTTGCGCAACACCAGCAAGATATAGTCGATCTTGGGATGCAGGCCGTGGGTCAATTCCTCCTTGTCGGGAATCGTTGCATCCACGGTATGCTTGATTTGTTCCATAAGCTTAGGCATTGACGACACCTCTCTTGCAACCACTCTAAGTTATCATAAGTATAACATATTTTGGTATTATCCGCAAGATAAAAAAGAACGATTGGCTTTTACACCAACCGTTCCCGTTTTCATCGCTAATACTTAACTGAAAACTTTAATGATTTTTGTCAAGACACAGAACCGTCCCCTGTCTTGCCTAATTTGTTTTTTCGAAGCGAATGGTGTGGGATGTTTCTTTTTCATTTTGTTGAAGTATAAGTAATTACTTCCCCAAATCGCTACAATAATTAAAAGCAAAATCAACGCCACAAAAATTAAAGTGGATAATTCTTTTCGCGCCGCTTTTTCTAAAACATCCTTGTACTTTTCCATAAAGGTTCACCGCCTTGTGTGTATTATAACACACCGATGGTGATGGTGCAAGGGATAATGATATATCGCTAACGCGATATGATATACGACTTGCGCCGTATGATATATTTGCGTTGCAAATATGATATAATATCCGTTCCTTCATATGCCAAAGGCATATATCATCCACCGCAGGTGGAT
>JAFQKX010000082.1 GCA_017414705.1 Clostridia bacterium | reverse complement strand
TATTTTACCGCGGCGAAGACGACGGATGAAGGCGTGCTGAATACGTATGTTCATCAAGTGGTGTCTGCCATAAAGACGGGAAAATTTTCTTATATCGCGCATCCATAGCACGGTACTGCTCGTAGGTCATGATGCTGTTGAGCACCTTGAGAAGTGACGGCGAGGACAAGCGTTCGGGCAATGACAACAATCTTTTGAAAGCATTGCGGCGTTCGGCACTGTTCTGACCGCCGGTCAGGCCGTCCTCGTACAGATCGGCGGCGGTGATGCGTCGGACATTGTGCTGCTGCGTCTGCACAGTAGCGCCTGCACGAAGCAGCGCCTGCTGCAAAACGTCGCAATCGATGCCCTCTACCCCCAGCTTGCCCTCTGCCGACGCATGCGTTTTGCGTCGTTCTTTACCGAACACATCGGGAATATAGGCGTGCAGGACGGTTCCCTCGCTGATGACGCCCGACAGATACCCGCGGATCAGAAATCCCGCAGAATCGCTGTCGGTCAGGATAATAATGCCCTGCTGCTTGGCAAGATTGCGCAGCATTGCCACGGTTTGTTCATCGTGAAAGATGCGAAAACCGCCGAGGTCTATTATAACAGATTCGACCACGGATGACAACCTTATTTTATCAAATTTTCCTTCTACGATTACGGCTTCTTTGAGTTGAATCATAAAAAATCGTCGTCTTTTCCCGAAAGCTCGGTTATTTTTGCTTTTTCGTCTCACGCAGGAGGCGGATGAGGGTCTCTTCGATCAAAATGCGGTTGGCACGCTCTCCCCGTCCGTTTTTCATACTGCTATCAGCCTGCTGCAGGATGGCAACGCAGCTGCGCAGGGTCTGCACCGACGTACCGGAGGCATTTTTGAGCGCATAGGACAGCGACGAGGCTTTGACTCCCGTCTTTTTGGCAAAGCCGTCCACACCCATGGATGAGCCTTGGGCGGCGCGGGCGCGGTACATATTGAGATAGGAAGAGGTAATGGCTCCCAGAATAAGCAACGGTTCGGTCTTGCGCACAAACAGATCGGACAGAATCCGCAACGCCTTTTCGGCATCGCCGCGATTGACGGCACGCACCATGGCGAAGGTATCACTTTCCAGCGTACGGCAGCAATAGGTGTCGATATCCTGCTGCGTGATCTCGGCGTTTTGGCGCACGGCGGTCAATTTATCCAACTCGTTGCGCAGAGTGGTCAGGTCGGTACCGCAGGTCTGCACCAAATAGCGTGCGGTGGAAGAGCTGATGCGACAGCCGCGGCGGGTGACCGAGGAATTGATCATAGCGGTGACACCGTTTTCGTCGCGTTGATCCAGACAGACCACCAATCCGTGCTCACGGATGAGCTCGGTGACCTCGGCAAATCGGCTTTTCTGTTCGCCGTTTGCATTTTTTTGCGGATCTACGGCTTGGAAGCGGAAGATCATAATGGCGGTGGGTGGCGGATCGCGCAGCAGCTCCAAAAGCTTGGAATATTCGTTTGCCGACAGCTCGGGCAGCGGCAGATCCACGATCTCCAGACATTTGACCGCAACGCCCAAGGGCAGAAGCTCGGCGGCATCGGCAAGCTCGTCCACCGTAAATTCTCCACCCTCAAAGCGCAGGTAATCAAAGCCTGCCTGCCGTTTGGTAACCGACTTTTTGACGATGCGCTCGGCATAATTGAGCTTGAGATACGGCTCGTTTCCGTACAGAAAATAGACCGGCGAAAAAACGCCGGAGGTCAGTTGTTGGCGCAGACGGCTCTCTGCATTTTCTGCCATATCGCTCACTCCTGTCTGGAAAGCTTAAATTGCTGCCCGCCGCGCGTCTGCAGGACAAGACTTCCTGCGCCGCCGGTGGTATAGGTGGGAATGCCGTGATTTTTCAGTTGCGTGCTGATCGGCATCGTGCGCGTTGCATCGCCCACGACAAAGGCGGCAGCTGCCGCGTTGTTGGGAATTCCTCCTGCACCTGCAGACGAGCAGATGACCAGGGAAAAGCTTCCGTGCTCGGGTTGATAAGTATATCCCGGCAGAGCGATCAGCACCCGCAAGACACCAATCTGCAGGGTGACGTAAGTATTATAGCACACGATGACGGTATCGTCAAAGGCAAAGATGGGTGTTTGGGCAAGATTTTCACAAAAATTCTGTGCAGGAAGAAGCGTTTCCAGCGTTTGGCGACAATCCCCCTGCGATGCGGCAATGACCTCTTGTGCAAATTCTTGCCGGATCAGCTCGTCGGCGCCCTGCGCAAACGGCTTTGCCAAGGAGGGTAAAATCAGCTTTTCAACGCGGGTCAGACCTTTGCTGCGCACGATGCATTGGAGCTCGTAGCCTTGTTCGCAGGCACCGATGGCAACTGCTCGGTTCCCCTGCACCAACACGGCGCTGCAACCGCTTGGCGTATCCACGGCGATCACGGTGGTCATACCGCGGTTGGCAAGCGCATGAGACACGGCACCGCAAAGGAAAACGGCGATGCACAAAGCAATACACAACAAGGTCTTTCGGAAATTGGGACGCAGGAACACAAGAACGGCCAGCAGCACGAGGCAGCAGGCGATACAAACGCCGACAAACGCATAGCCGATATGCAGCGTTGTAACGGGCCAAGTTACAAGCCACGCACAAAAGCGTCGCATTCCCTCGGCGCACAGTTGCGCCACGCGCAGGACTGCAGAAAAGACGACCGACGGCGCACCGCACAGATACGCGCCACAGCCCAGCGCACCTGTGATGACCGAAGCTTGTGCAAGCGGTACCACCACCAGATTGGCAAGCGGTGCCAGCAGAGAAAATTCCTGATAATACAAATAAACGATCGGCAGCGTGAACAACGAGGCGCTGATACTCATACCGAGCAGGTCGCAGATCTTGTTGAGCGACTTACCCCACAGGGTATGATAAAAACGATCCAACCCCAAAAGCTGCTTGAACTGTCCGCCGAGCAGCAAAATACCGAGCGTGGCGCTGACCGACAATAAAAAGCCGACGTCGCAGGCGGCAGCGGGATCAAGAGCGCAGATCGCAACGACGGCGACCGCCAAGGAAACGACGGGATGCGTCTCCTTGAGCAACAGCATTCCAAAAGAAAGCACCGCAAACATCACGGCGGCACGCACCGCCGAAAGCGGAAATCCAATGACGGCAAGAAACGCCAGCAGGAAAAAGCAGGCGATCAGTCCCGCAAACCGCTTTGGCACGCGCAGCAGCATCAGCAAAAAGGTAATGACGGAGGCGATCAGCGAGGTGTGCAGACCCGAAACGGCGGTCACGTGCGTGACGCCGCAGGCGCGAAAATTGGCAACGTCCTCGTCGGTCATATCATTCCGGTCTCCCAACAGGACACCCTTGATCATCCCTGCGTTTTCCGCGCTCATGGTTTGTGCCAGCGCGGCATCTACACCACGATGCACCGAGACGGTCCAGGACAGTATGGTGGTATGGGTCTTACCGGTCGGCAGGATGGGCTGCCTGCGTTCGGGAGATGCCTTGACAAACTGATAATGTGACCAAGAGCCGCCATTGCGATCGATGGTATCAAACCGCAAGGAGGCCTCAAATTCCTCGTAGGGCTGCACCGCCAGCAGTTGTTGGGTCGTCAGCTTGGCCGAAAAGGCTTTGGGCGCAGCGGAGTCATGTCCGAAGACGGTAATATCGTAGCTGTAATATTCCCCGTGATCGTGCGCATCGCTTGTGGTGTATGCCGTGACGGAGTGATAACGTCCGTCGGCAACCGTCTGCACCGGTTGCACCCGAAGATATCCAAACAGAGACCAAAGGCAAAAGCCCGCCGTAACGGTCAAAAGCGCAACGGCAATGCAGCGGCGACGGCGTTTGGTCCATACGACGGCAGCAATGGTAGACGCAACGACGCCGATCAAAGCAAAAACGAGAGAATAGAAAAATCCGAGCTTGCCCGCAACAGCCAGCGATAGTACCAAGAAGAGCGCTGCAATAGGCAATTCGTATGGCATCCCTCTCTCCCCTTTTCGACATGATTAGACAAGACAAGTGTAGCAAACGCGACAGGCAATGTCAATTGTTTTTTACGAAATCGATACCAAGCAGGAAACCGATCTTGCATCCTGCAAACACAAGCACCAAAACCAAAAGGACTGCTCTCGCAGTCCTCTTGGTTGAAACCGACACTCAAAATGGAACCGATCTGAAAACTTGGTTTTCTACAATTATTATTTGAGGTTTAGTAACTCATATACTTTTTGTGCTGTTTTGGAGAAAAAATAAAGGTCAATTTGTTTTTCTCCATCATTTAAGTTAATCCCTTTTGAAGCAAAAGAAATTTTAGAAGCGAGGGTATTATCGATTTTATACTTTGCAACAGTTATGAAAAGATATTTAACGATATATTCAGTATCAGTTATAATAAACGTTCCACCAAAAGAGCAAGGCAGAGCCTTGCAAAAATACTTATTACCTCTTACTTTTTACCTATTACGTCCCAAAAATCCTGCCTTTTGAGGTAAGAGCGAAGAGGTAAGAGGTAAAAAGTAAAAATCCGCAGTTGCGTGCAGGATTTTTTGGTGTTTTGAACTTAATGGCACGAATGAAAGGGCTCTGAAAACCGAGGATTTTGCCTTAACTTTTCTTTTCGTATCCCCAACATTCACCATCGAGGGATATTTTTTCGCGATGGCCTTTAAGATTATCTCCTTCAGCATCTTCTTCGTAATGAACGCAATCAATACATTTCTTTTTTACAACCTGTTCAAGACGAATATCATAATCCAAACGACAAAGAACTGTTACTTCCG
>JAFQKX010000081.1 GCA_017414705.1 Clostridia bacterium | reverse complement strand
TTTGGGCACCTTTGCCAACCACTTCTCCACCATCGGTCTGGTCGGTATGAACGAAGCCGCTCTCAATGCTGCTTGGTTGGGCAAGAATATGACGCATCCCGAGACCCAAAAATGGACTGCTGAAGTGCTCGATCACATGCGTGAGCGTCTGAGCGACTATCAGGAGGAATACGGCGATCTGTACAACCTGGAGGCAACTCCTGCAGAGTCCACCGCATTCCGTCTGGCTAAGCACGATCTCAAGCGTTATCCCGATATGATCACCGCCAACGAGAACGGCACCCCGTATTACACCAACTCCTCTCACCTGCCGGTTGGCTACACCTCCGACATCTTTGATGCGTTGGATATTCAGGATGATCTGCAGACCCGTTACACCTCAGGCACCGTCTTCCACGCCTTCCTGGGCGAGAAGATGCCCAGCTGGAAGTCTGCCGCCGCTCTGGTTCGCAAAATCGCAGAAAACTACAAGCTGCCCTACTACACCCTCTCCCCGACCTATTCGGTCTGCCGCGATCACGGCTACATCGCCGGTGAGCACTTTGAGTGCCCGCACTGCGGTAAAGAGGCGGAAGTTTATTCCCGTATCACCGGCTACTATCGTCCCGTCAAGAACTGGAACGACGGTAAGGCGCAGGAATACAAAGACCGCAAGGTGTATGATATCGGCAATTCCGTGCTCAAGCGTGAAGGCAAAGTGGTTGCTACTGCAGAAGAGACCTGCGCCTGCACCGCGGCTCCCGCTACGGAAGAAGGCATCGTATTGTTTGCTTCCACCACCTGCCCCAACTGCAAGATCGCCGCTTCCCTGCTGGACAAGGCCGGCGTAAGCTATGAAAAGGTCTTGGCTGACAAAGAGCCCGAGCGCGCCAAGGCAATGGAGATCAAGCAGGCTCCCACCTTGGTGATTTCCGATGAGAACGGCGTGCAGAAGATCGCAGGCGTTTCGGATATCAAAAAGTATCTTGCTTCTCTGAACGGATAAGGAGTTATCACGATGATGTATGATATTGCAATCATCGGCTCGGGGGCCGCGGGTGAAACCGCGGCTCTCTACGCCTTACGAGCCAAAAAATCCGTATTGCTGCTGGAAAAGGGCAGCTTTGGCGGACAGATCGCTTTCTCTCCCCGCGTAGAAAATTTCCCCACCCGCACGGTCATCAGCGGCGCGGAGTTTGCCGACGCTTTGACCGAGCAGGTGCTCTCGCACGGCGTGGACGTGGAGATCGAGGAGGTCGTCGGCATCAAGAATCTCGGCGATCACAAGGAGATCCTGACCGATACCGATTCTGTCTTTCAAGCCAAGTCGGTCATCATTGCCACCGGTGCACGTCACCGCATGCTGGGTCTTGACCGCGAGCACGAATTGGTGGGCAACGGCATCTCCTTCTGTGCCGTCTGCGACGGTGCGTTCTTTGCCGACAAGCACGTGGGTGTTGTGGGCGGCGGAAACTCTGCGCTGCAGGAAGCAGTACTGCTCAGCGAGCAATGCTCCAAGGTCACCATCGTACAGAATCTGGACGAGCTGACGGGCGAGCAGGCGCTGCAGGATCAGCTGCGCAGCAAGGATAACGTAGAGATTATCACGGGCGTGACGGTCAGCGAGCTTCTGGGCGACAAAGAGTTGACCGGCATCAAGATCAAAAACGCTGCAGGCGAGCAGCAGGAGCTTGCGCTGGACGGATTATTCATCGCCATTGGTCTGCAACCGCAAAACGAGCCGTTTGCCGACGTGATGACGTTGGACGATTACGGCTATGCCGCCAGCGGTGAGGACTGCACCACCAAGACTCCCGGTGTTTTCGTGGCGGGTGACTGCCGCAAAAAGCAGATTCGTCAGCTGACGACTGCTTGTGCCGACGGCTCGATCGCCGCATTGGCAGCCTGCCGTTATCTGGAAACCCTATAATTTGCGATTTTCCTTCTTTTCCCCTCTCGGGTCGCAAGATCCGGAGGGGTTTTTTATACAAAAAAATCCCGCCGAAACGAAATTGCTTCGGCGGGTGTTTTCAGTTAAAATCCGATTTTATTCGGCGTCATCAGAAGGCGCTTGCGCTTGGTCCGCGGGGACTGCTACGCGTTTTTTCTTGCGCAGAACGGCCAACACGGTGACAGCTGCTGCTACGATAACGACGACTCCTGCACCAATGATCGGCAGAGATTCGGCAAAGGAATTGCCTTTCTGCTCCTGAGAGTTATCGCCGTCAGGCTTGCTCTGCGTGGAGGCATTGGGTGTCGAAGAGGTGGTCTGCGCGGGCTTGTTCTGATCGTAGTCCACGCTATCGGGATCCGGCTGCCAAGCATCGTCTACACCGAGCTTGAAATCATCGATCCAAACGGTACCTGCTGCGGAGTCGGTGATGCAGACTGCAAGCTGCGTCATCTCCAAGCACAACGCCGCTGCCATGCTGCTTTTAGCACCGCTTGCATCGGTCATATTCTTGAGCGAAAAGACCAGCGTTGTAAAATCGCTGTCGGCTGCCAAGATTTGAGGCGCGGTATAGACGTAGTTTCCTGACGCGCCGATGGCCAGACGCACGCTCTTTTCGCGGTTGTCACCGTTCTTGAGCTGCACCGAAATGTTTTTGATATTTTTGAGTCCCTTACTCTCGGTATGTACCACGGCTTGGGTCAGATCCATCCCTGCCACGACCTCGGCATTGCCTTTGGTATAGGTTGTCTTCACGGAGGCGATACCCTGTGCGTAGGTCTTTTTGTCATAGGAGGTCTTGCTGCGGGTGTGGACGGTCCACGGATCCTGATAAGCGGCGTGACCGACCGAAATGGCATCTGCTGCATAGTCCTGATAGACAAACAGCTCTTGATCGCAGTTGAGATAATTGCGAACGCCCAGACTGGTGAAGCCACCGGTGCGAAGCGGCGCCGCGGGAATGCCGTGCGAGCCGCACAGATTGGCATCGGTGTTCATATCGCTGTAGGCGTAGGAGACGTGCTTGGGATTTTTGAGCAGGTGGCTGTAGACCTTGACGGTATCCTTGCCGCTGATCTCGGCGGTGGCGTTGACCCAAACGCCGTTGCTGCCTGCCAATGCAAAGCCCAAAACGCCTTTCGAACTGCCATCGACGGTTTTCAAGCCTTCTCCGACATTATCAAACTTCAAGACGGCTACGCCGTTTTGGATCTGATAGCCCACCAAGGTGGGCGCCGTGACGGTCTCTTTGCCGTAGACCAATCCCATAGCAGCCTTTGCCAAACGCTGACCAACCGGCTTTTTGACGGTGGGATGAATGACTGCAGGCGTTGTCATGGTGCAATCGAGGTACTGTAAGGAGAGATCGTAGATGGTTACCATGGCGGAAGAATCCCGATGACTCTGATAATACTGCGTCATCTGATCCATCAGTTCGGTCTGACCGCGCTTATTGACGGTATCGTAAACGTAAGGAGCGATCTGCGTAAAGACAAACGGCATACGCTGATCACCAAAGCCGAATTCTTTGCTGTAGTTTTCCTGCAGCACGTCCATCAACTCGGCAAACGCGCCGGAATGGTTATTGTTGCTTTCTCCGCCGTACCAAACCGTACCGGCAATGCTCAGGTGAGACAGCGGTACGATCTTACTGTAATACATGGCACCAAGGCTATACCAATGAGAGCCGGTCTCATAAACACCCTGCGTTTTGAGCGTGTTGACCAACTCAGGTCTGGCATCTACGTGCTCCTTACTGACCCAAGCATCGATGGGAGTGGAGCCCATGGAGGCGTCAATAATGGCGACCGGAACATCCATCTGCTTGCGCAGATCCTTGGCAAAATAATAGGAGACCGCCGAGAAATTGTACAGCGTAGAGGGGTTGTCGCCAAGCTTCCAACTGCCCGAGATATCTGCGGCAGGCTTGGTGGCACCCTTTTCACCGTCGGGGCGTGGATTGCACTTGAAGGCGCGCAGATAGGCATCCTTGGAGGCCAACAGATCATCCAGACCGCCTTCGCAGTCCTCCAGATGCAACTGCATATTGGACTGTCCGGCACTCAGCCAAACCTCACCGAACAGAATGCCGGTATAGGTTTCCTGCTTTTGTCCGTCAATCGAAAGGACGATGGAATACTTGTCGTATCCGCCCTTCTGGCCCGGAAGCGTCAGCTCCCAAACGGAGTTGTTGCCCTCGGCAGCCACCGAGCTTTCGGCAATCTTTTTCTTGCCCTGATACAAGGCTGCAGAGATCTTTGCTTTGGCAGTTGAGGTTCCCCAAATACCCAGCGGCTTCTCAGACTGATATACCGCATCGTTTGCCAAATAATCACAAGTCTTCACTGTGGCTTCACCTACCTGAAAAAATTGCGCAGAAGCCGAAAACGGCTGCATCAGTATGATCATCATCAAGGAACAAACCAATGCAATGCAACGTCTGCAAATGCTTTTTTTCGTCATGATAATTCCTCCTCGAGTGTTTTTTACATTATATCTTAACATCACTGCGATGAATAGAAACAATCATCTTGAAAAATAGCAAAATCTTCCCGAGATTTCATTTTATTCATCCTACGCAGTCAGCCATCGAAATTTCTGTATATTGACCTCACGGAGGGCAAACGAGAACCCGATATCAATTACGCCTGCACCTTGACCGTGACGATCTCAAACGCCTTGACGGGGAGCGTGAAGGTATTTGCGTCAAAGGAGATTTCTTGGATCTCATTTTCCATCAGATCACACAGCACTACGCGGCGCGGGGTAAAGCCAAGCGTGACAGCAGCTTGAGTGCTTTGACCGTAAGCATCGTACATACGCAGAACGAGGTCCTCGCTGTCCTCTGCCTTTTTGACCGTCTCCAAAATGACGTTGGGGGTATCTACGCTGACCATGGAATACTGCGCGGGAAGATCTCCCTGCTGTGCTGCAATGCTTTTTGCAGTCATGGGTTGGTTGAGGTCGTATGCCAGCTGCACCACGCCCGCCTCACGGTAATCACCGCTGTGCGGCACCAGAGAATAGGTGAACTCGTGGTGGCAACGATCGGCATCGGGATTGGGATAGGTGGCACTCTTGAGCAAGGTCAGGCGCATAATACCGTTGTGGATATCGTGACCGTATTTGCAATCGTTGAGCAAGCTGACACCGTAGCCATATTCCGACAGATCGCAATATTTATGGGCGCAGACCTCAAATTTGGCGGCATCCCAGCTGGTGTTGTAGTGGGTGGGACGCTCGACTGCACCGAACTGCACCTCATAGGTAGCGGAATTGGAATGGATGGCAACGGGGAATGCGGTTTTGAGCAGCAGGTGCTTCTGTTTCCAATCGATCTCGGTATCAAAATCGATCTTGCCGATATCCTCGTACATCCAAATACGCTGGGTAAGGGTAGAATCCATAAACTTGCGGCTGATCTCGTAGCCGCTTCGGGCACCGTCACGCAGCTCTTTGACCGACGTGACCTCGTCCATGCCGTACATTTTTTCGGTATAATAATTGCTGATCTCCCATGCGTCGAACTGATAGGGATAATCCTCATATACCTCAAAGCGGTTACCGACACCCTTGGTGGGATCGAGCACCTCGCGGCAGGCTTTCTTATCGTAAATGCTCTTGAGATTATAATTCTCGTCAAACGCTACGCGCAGGAAATGGTTTTCCATAGCGTGATCCTGCAGCGTAACGCTGCCGTCGAGGGCTTTTGGCGCAACCACGGCGTAGCCCTTGGCGGGAATATTTTGCACATAGCGGGTCTCACCGTCCACCTGCACGGTGCTGTTGCCGACAAAGGAATGCGGGTTGAATACCAGCACGCCGCCCTTGGTCTCAATACGATCAGCAATGGCGTCCATCGCGGTTTGGCTCAGATCTGCGGCAGCTGCAAGGATCTTGGGGTACACAAGGTCACAGTCGTCGTAGACCGGCTTGATGGAAGAACCGGGAATGATATCGTGGAACTGATACAACAGGATGCGCTCCCAGCCGTCATTGAGCGTCTTTTGATCGTAAGCACCGCCCGTCAGTTGACGGTTGAGCGAAGAAAGGAACTCCGCCTGCTGATAGGCAAACTCACTCTTGCGGTTGTTGCGTTTGTTGCGGGCAATGGAGGTATAGGTTCCGCGGTGGAATTCCAGATACAATTCACCCGACCACACCGGCAGCTTGGGATCATGCTCAGCCGTTGCGATATGATTCAAGAATTCGGTTGCGGTGCCGATGCGGGCATTGGGACATTCCCCAAAGCCGTTGTGCATTCTGCGGCGCATTTCCAGCATTTCGGCAGTAGGTCCGCCGCCGCCGTCTCCGTGGCCGAAGGTGTTGAGTGCCTGATCGGAAAATTCCTTTTGCTGAAAACGATCCCAGGCTCCTGCGATCATTTCAGGAGTATTAAAGGAAACGTAGGTGGTGTGATTGACGGGTTCCTGCCCACGTCTCTTTTCCTGGGCGGTCAGGAAGTAACTGAAGATCTCGGTGCCGTCCAGCCCCTTCCAGCGGAACATATCGTAGGGCATCTGGTTGGTCTCGTTCCAGCTGATCTTACTGGTGACGAAACGATCTACGCCGCTCTTTCTGAGGATCTGCGGCAAAGCGGCGGAATAACCGAACACATCGGGCAGCCACAAAACGCGGCTGTCGACGTCAAACTCCTGCTTGAAGAAGCGTTTGCCGAACAAGACCTGACGCACCAAGCTCTCGCCGGAGGAGAGGTTGCAGTCGGCCTCGACCCACATGGCACCCTCGACCTCCCAACGGCCCTGACGTACCATTTCCTTGATCTCTTCATAGACCTCGGGGGCTTCCTGCTTGAGGTACTGATACAGCTGCGCCTGCGAGGACATAAACTTATACTCGGGATAGCGCTTCATAAGCGCCAAAACGGTGGAAAAGGAGCGTTGTACCTTTTCGCGGGTCTGCTCCAGGGTCCACATCCACGCCACGTCGATATGAGTATGTCCGATACAAACGGTGGTCTGCGGCTGCTCTTTGCAGTAGCCCTCAAACAAATATTGCTTGAGATACTCACGTGCTGCCTGTACCCCTTGCAAAAATGCAGGGCTGCCGACTTCGCGGCAATCCATACAGTTCATGGCCTGATTGAGGATATGCAGAACGTCGGCATACGACTTGCTCTTGGGATCCGAAAAATCCAGAATCTCTTTGGGAACGCGCAAGTCATAATACAATTGCTCGCATTCGGTACAGACACAAAGCAGCTCGGCTCGGAATTCTGTCGGACAAGCATTGGAGCCAACGTAGGCATACAGATCCACCGTCACCTGATCAGCATCCTGCGGCAGATACAGCTCGGTATGATTGACGTCCAGACCCTGCACCATCACGCCGTTCAGATAAGCAATAAACTGCGGATTGGCGGCATTCCATCCGCCTCGACCGGTTGAAATGCGCAGGCGAACCTCGCCCTTTTCGAGCCAATCTGAGGGGATCTCCACCACGCGGTGAAACCAAGCGTGTGCGTCGGTCTGCTCACCCCAGCGCTCCTGTGCGCCAAACTCGCGCATCTGCGAAGCGTCGGGAAATACGTTGTCGTGCTTATAATCGCATTCACAATACTGCCATCCGTGCAAGCGGGTGTTTTCAACGACAACGTTGTTCTTTAAAATGCCCAAAACTTGGCCAATTCGTTCCATTGTAAAATCCGTTTTTGTGCTCATTCTTGCGGTTCCTCCTGCGGGGTCTCTTTTTTCTTTTTGTTTGCTGCTGCGCGTTCCGCTCGTTCACGCTGATGGCGTCCCAGCATTCTGGTGGCGTCCTTAGCCGGCGGATTTCCGGTGTGCTCGGCATAGACGCGGTTGAAGTTGCGAATGCTCTGGAAGCCCGAACGGAAGGCGATCTCACTCATGGAAAGATCGGTATGCTGAAGCAGGTCAGTCGCCATTTCCACGCGATACCAGTTGACAAAGCGCGAAAAATGCGTTTTGATCTGATTATGAAACGCGCGGGAAAGATAATGCGGCTCGTAGCCAAGTTCCTCCGCTATTTGGGTCAGGGTGATGTTTTCGCGGAAGTGGTCGCTGATATATTCCAGAATCTGCTGCAGCAGATCATCGTTTTTATTAGCTTGAATGGCTTGCAACGTAACCTGCTCCAGATATTCCTGACACACGGCGTACAAGGCAGCCTTGCGGAAGAACAAGCAAGGCACCTGCTCGGGGATAAACAGTTCACTCGCAGCAAAGCTTTCTACCGATTTGCGGCAAACGAAGCGTGTGACGTCCGACACCTTGTCCTTGACCTGCTGCGCCACCATGGGAACCTGGTCGACCGAGAAGATGATGACATCCACCACCGAATGCTCGGGTGTATAATAGGCGTGCACCTGATGCGACAGGATCATGGCAAATTCTCCCGCACGGATGCGCTCCTCCTTGTTTCCGGTGCGAATCACGGTTTCTCCCTCACGCACGTAAATCAGCTCCAGATGCTTATGCATATGGGTGACCCACTCGAAATGGTTGTACCGTTTGCACTCAAAATAGAGTTTTCCGACCGAATTATGAGACTGATAAAGCATATTTTTACCCCCAAATCTAAAAAGAGGTTAACTTTCGTCTAATATTGTATAAGAATTTGCTGTACTTGTCAAGAAAAATGTTGTATGATATAAGAGAAGAAAAAATAACCATTTCAGCGTGCAAAAGTGGGATTTTACTCTGCGGAGGTGTGTTATAGTTAAGATAAGGAGGATGTCCCATGACACCATTATTGCAATACATTATCGAAAAGAAGCATCACGTATTCCGTGAGAAAATTGACTGGAACGCCGCCGAGGAATTCAGCAAATTAAATCTGACTCCCGTTGAGCGTATGACCCGCCGCTTTGAAAAGATGTGCGCGCTGCAGACGCCGGTATTTTTGCCCGACGAGCAGATCTGCTTCCTGCGCACTGCCGTGACCGAAAGCAACGAGGTCTTTACAGCCGAAGAATGGGATGCCATCAAAAAAGAGCATTACATCCACGAGCTGGGCTATCATTCCAATCTGTCCCCCGATTACGAGAGCGCCATTGCAGAAGGTCTGCTCAAAAAGCGCGAGACGGCAGATGAGTACAGCCGTCGCAGCATTGATGCGTTGTTGGAGCTTACCGACCGTTACTGCAAGGCTGCCGAAGAGAAGGGTCTTAAGGAGACTGCAGCAGTGCTGCGCCGCGTTCCGCGTTACGGCGCTACCAGCTTCCGCGAGGCACTGCAGAGCTTCCGCGTCATCCACTTCGGCCTGTGGCTGGAAAACGACTATCACAACACCGTCGGCCGTTTTGATCAATACATGTACCCGTATCTTAAGGCGGATCTGGAAAAGGGCATTTTGGATCGTGACAGCGCCTTGGCGTTGTTGGAGGATTTCTTCCTTTCCTTTAATAAGGACAGCGATCTGTACGTCGGCGTTCAGCAGGGCGACAACGGGCAGAGCATGATGCTGGGTGGTTTGGATATCGACGGAAACGATTGCTTCAATCTGTTGTCCGAATTGTGCCTGATCGCAAGCGCCAACCTCAAGCTGATCGACCCCAAGATCAACCTGCGCGTGGGTAAAAACACGCCCATCGAGGTGTTTGAGCTGGGCAGTGAGCTGACCAAGGCAGGTCTCGGCTTCCCGCAGTATTCCAATGACGATATCGTCATTGACGCATTGGTGGAGCTTGGCTATGACCGCGAGGATGCCGTCAACTACGTTACGGCTGCTTGCTGGGAATTCATTATTCCGAAGGTTGCAGCAGACGTCGACAACATCGGCGCGCTCTCCTTCCCGCTTTGCGTAGACCGCGCCATCCACCGTGTTTTGGGAGAATGCAAGACCTTTGACGAGCTGATGGCACAGGTGCAAAAAGAGATCAACGCACAGGCGGACGAGATCTGCAAGAGCTTTGACAATCTGTGGTTCGTTCCCTCGCCGTTGATGAATATGCTGATGGGCAACAAGCTGGACAGCAACGAAATGAAGTATATCAACTACGGTATCCACGGTACCGGCATTGCCACCGCGGCTGATTCTTTGGCTGCCATCAAGAAATATATCTTTGATGAGAAGCGCATTACCGCGCAGGAAATGCTGGATGCGGTAGACAACGACTTTGCGGGCCAAGAGGAAATGCTGGCGTTGCTGCGCTACGAGGCTCCCAAGATGGGCCAGAATCAACCTCTGCCCGACGCGATGGCCTCTCAGCTGCTCAACTGGTTTGCCGATTCTCTGCAGGGACGCAAAAATGAATTCGGCGGTATTTACCGCGCCGGTGCCGGCTCTGCCATGTTCTATCTGTGGCACGCCGACGAGCTGGGTGCCTCGCCCGACGGGCGCCGCAAGGGTGAAGCCTTCGGCACCAACTACTCTCCCTCGTTGTTTGC
>JAFQKX010000080.1 GCA_017414705.1 Clostridia bacterium | reverse complement strand
TAATCCAATAAGCACCTTTTCTCTCAAACCACTTATACTTTTGAGTGAATTTGTAGTAAATAAAAAGGCAAATAAGCATAATGATACCACAAATCAAGATATACCAAAGATTAGCGAATTCTATATCCATCAACCTAGCAACTAAGTGTTGAATTATAAAAGCAAAGGGTAAGGCAATCCCTGCACACCCAATTCTCAAAAACCATCGTTGGTATGTGAACAAAGTTTTCTCCATTTTAATCACCACGTCAAATTTCAATTCATGGAATAGATTATATCATAAAATGTTTGTTTTTCAATGATAGATCGCTCGCGCGATATGATATACGGCGTTGCCGTATGATATAATATCCGTTCCTTCATATGCCGAAGGCATATATCATCGCTCTCAGAGCGATATCACATAGAAGATATATCACCCGTTCCGCAAGGAACGGATATCATTGAAAAAGTCACCTTTGTCGGTAGACAAAAGTGACTTTTTTCTTGGTGGACGCTAACGGACTCGAACCGCTGACCCTCGGCACGTCAAGCAGATGCTCTACCAGCTGAGCTAAGCGTCCACGGATTGCTTGACGCAAGGGTTATTATATACGATACTGTTCTAAAAAGCAAGAGGAAAATTCAATTTTCTTAAAAAATTTTTAAAGATTCCATATCAGGAAATCGGCAGGGTCTCGTATCCGTTCCACCCTGCCAGATGGCGTGAGAGCAAAATGGCGTCGGGTAACGATACCGAACCGTCGTTGTTGATATCGGCATAGGGGAGCAGATCGTTGGTGATCTCATACCCCTTCCAGCCCGCCAGCGTGCGTGACAGCGTGATGGCGTCTGCCAGATTAACGATGCCGTCGTTGTTCAGATCACCGCATTTCGCCGTTGCGGAGGCGTTCCCCTTGACCGACAGAATGCGGGTGTAGGTCAGGCTGATGTAGCCGGTCTTGTTTTGATAGGTGATCTTGCCCCAGCCGTTTTCGGTGGAAAGCACCGATATCTCGGCGTTTTTGGCAAGCGTGCCGAGGCTGCTCGCCTGCGCGGAAGGGGAGGAGCGCACGTGCAATGCGGTGGCGGTCACGGCATACCGTCCGGCAGGATATTCTTCCTTTGGCAGATTGGTCTTGTTGTATCCGTTGAGTTTTTTGGCCTTGACGATGGCGGGGTAATCGCGGTAACTGACGTTGCGGTCGACTGCGCCGCTGATCCCGCTGACCGAGCCTTTGTCGGTATATTGCCACATACCGTAAGAGGAGCTGTAATCACGTGAGGGAGTGCCGCTGGGCGTCCAAGCCGCCATCCAAAGCTCGTGTACCGCACCGATCACGTTGGGATCCAGTCGGTAGTTGAGCCAGCTCTGGCTGGCATACACGCCCGCCAGATAACCGCATTCCTTCATACGGTTGCAAAACGCCATAACCATAGCGGTGCGCTTTGCGGTGGGCAGATTGTCCTGATTGTCATCCTCAATATCAAAATATACGGGGTATTCCAATCGCTTGTCCTTTAGCCAATTGACCACCAGATCGGCATCGGCTCTGGCGCCCGCTTCGTCCACTGCGGTGGTGTACAGATAAACGCCTACGTCAATGCCGGCAAGCTTGGCACCGTAATAATTGTTAAGGAAAAAGGTATCCATACCGTCTGAGGTGCCGATGCGCAAAATAGCGTAATCGATTCCCGCAGCAGCCACCTTGCTCCAATCTACGGCACCTTGCCATTTTGAAACGTCAATGCCGTCCGCCACAGCGTTGGCTGCCGTGGAGGAGGCGCTGACCGGAAGGGCACAAAAAAGCAGAAGCGCCGCACACAGCAAAGCGACCCAGCGCGTTCGCGCCGAATGAGCGGGTTTAGCCATGTGCAGCACCTCCTGATCCCCCACGGGAGCGTGGAGTTTATTTGGATTCCATCAGCTTCTTAAGCTCGTCCATGAAAATATTGATATCGCGGAATTGGCGATAGACCGAGGCAAAGCGCACGTATGCGACCTCATCCAATGCCATCAGCTTTTCCATGGCAAGCTCGCCGATCTTCTGACTGGTGATCTCGCGATCAAGAGAATTTTGCAGGATGTTTTCGATCTCGTCCACGGCCTTTTGCAGCTCGTCAAACGAGACGGTACGCTTTTCACAAGCGCGCAGCAAGCTGTTGAGCAGCTTGTTACGGTCAAACGCCTCGCGGGAATTATCCTTCTTAATAACCAAAAGCGGCAGGCTTTCGATGATCTCGTAGGTGGTAAAGCGCTTTTGACAGCTCAGGCATTCTCTGCGGCGGCGGATGCGCACGCCCTCGTCGGTCGGACGCGAGTCAATGACCTTGCTCTCGTCGAATCCGCAAAATGGACATTTCAAAACGATCACTCCCAAGATTTTGTAGTTGGACATAAATTACTATAACATATCTTGTCTTTTTTTGCAAGCGTTGCGCGGTATTTTCCGTTATTTTCCTGCGTTTTCGGCGCCGTACCGCTGCAAATTGACCGATTTCGACACTTTCCGTAAACTTCCATTGCTTTCGGTGGTGCATTTCCGTTACAATGGAAGCGAAGGGGAGGGTGGAACCATGAAACGGTTGCTGCAAGGATTTTACGAAATGAAGGATTCTCTGATCCGTCTGCTGACGGTGGGAATGGAAGCGGCAATCGTGTTATTTGCCGCATCGGTTTGGATTACGTTTTTGCCGCAGAGCGCCGCATTACTTCCCTTTTCGCGCGAACTGTGCGAGGCGGGAGTCGGAGCTTGCCTGCTGACGGTGCTGGCACTTATGATCGCACAAGCGGCGATGTTTGACCGCGAACATCGTAATTGATCGGAAAAGGGCGTTTTTTTTCGAAAATTCGCCGGAAATTTTTTGCAAGAATCCGTTTTTTTGTTGTCAGATGCCACAGAATATGCTATAATGACCCCCGAAGGAAATGCGGCAGCACCCTTCGGGTGCTTTTTTTGACCGATCAAAAAGGAGTGCGCATGATGAAACCGGAAGAATTTGATCTTCAATCGGAGCTTCCCGCATCGGAGCCCGTCGAAACTGTGCAAGAGCAGCAGGAGCCGTTGCCCTGCGAAGAGCAGCAGGACTTTGAGCCGGATGACGCACAAGAGGATGAAGACGATTGCACCGCGGCGGATCCGCCGCACCGCACAGGAAAGGCTTTGCTGGCGGTTGGTTTGGTGGTTGCCGCAGCCGTAGTCTTGGTGGGCGGTTATTTCGTCTATGAATCTTTCATTAGCCCCAAAGCGCGTTTTCTGCGCGCGATGGAGCAGGTCACCGAGCAATACACCCAACCGTTTGAGACCTTGACCGATCAAGCGCAGGAGCTGGGCGATATTTTGGATCGGTATCAGGACGGTACCGTCAACGCCGAGCTTTCGGTCACGCATGACGGACAGACCAAGACCGAACAGATCGATTTAACCGTGGCGCAGGATGCCAAGCAACTGACCGTCTCGGATGCCGAGGGCGAGTTGCTGGACGTCATCTTGACCGATCACGGCATCGGGGCTGTGCAGGGTGAAAAAAGCTATGTGCTTGCAGATAAAAAGTTAGAAGAAACCTTGAATATCCTGCCGGCGGATGCGGCGTATTGGGCACAGGTCGACTGCTCGGATTGGGACAGCACGCAAACGCTGTACGAGTTGTTTTTGAAAAATCTGCGTGCCTCCTGGTTTCGCGTAGGACGCGCGGAGTACCAAAAGCAGACCTGTACTGCTTATGAGCTGTCGCTGGATGCCAAACAGACTGCGGCTTGGCTGCACGCTTCTCTGTCGCAGCTGCTTAAAAAAGAAGATACCGTCAAATACGCTGCTCAATCTGCGATTACGGGACTGTTCGCGGTGGCACAGGGCACAACGCCCGACGAGACCATTCGCACCGCTTTGAACCGTGTGGACAACTCCGCCGAAGGTTCTCTTAAGGCAGTCGTCTATCAGGTCGATGAACAGACCGCTGCACTGGTGTTCTCGCTGGTGTGGGATCAAAGGGAATATGCGTTTCGTCTGGATCGCACGCCCGCAGACGGCTTGCAAAAAACCGAGCTGAGCTTGCAATTTCCCTCGGTCGGCTACGATGATTACGGCATGCAGGTGGATGTCACCGCCGTACTGAAGGTTTCCATGACCGCAGAAGAAAAGGGCGACACGCTGACCTGGAGCGGTACCGTGCGCGCAGGAGACGCCAAGCAGCTTTCGGACTCTATGCCGTGGAAGCTGGTGTGGACCGACGATACGTTGACCGAGCTCAATTTTTCTTATCAGGGCAGCACGGGCGACAAGGGCTTTATGACCTATACACTCAACGGGGAAAAGGTGACGGCGTCATACGGATATTATTCCGCCGCCGAATTGCGTACGCAATCCTATTCCTTTGACGGTACTTGCAAAAAGATCCGTCAAACCGTGGAGCTTGACGGCAAGCTCACGTCCAAGCAGGAATACGATGATGCATGGCTGTCTTATTACGAGATGACCGCCGAGCAAGCCAATACTATCGCGTCTTATACCTGCCGCATCATTCTCAGCGATGCCGAGCAGGGCGGCAGCATCTACTGCTCCGTCTACGATGCGGATCAAAACGGCGGATATCTGAGCCTTGCGGCAGACCGCGAGCTGTCCAAGGGAAAATTTGATCTGACCGTCGAGGGCAGCTACACCGCGCAGCAACAGACCTTTGCGTTTAAGGGCAAGGCTGCGGTGGATTTTCGCAAGAACATCAAGGATCTCTCGCTGCCGAAGTCAGGCGGAGACCTGGCGCAGGATGCGCAGCTCGGACAACTGCTGGAACGCGTCAAGAGCGTTTCGGATCGCAGCGCGTTGGTCGGTCAGCTCTATCAGTCCGCGACCGATTGGTTGTATGAAAATACCGATTTCTACGCCGCCGACGAAGAGCTTTCCTCGGTCGTTCTCGAGGAGATCACTTATGAAATGTATGAAAGCGTGAGCGTTGGCGCGGATGCCTCGACGCTGACGCAGCTGATTGGCGTGCAGAATACGGGAACCTATCATCGTTATCACGGCGTGACCTATTATTCCTACGCCGTAGAGGACGAAAGCGTTTTGCTGCAGCTCATTGCCGATCAAAACGGCAAGCTGATCTATAAGGGCTATGTCGATTACACCCGTATGAAAAACGATCTGCTCAAAAATGTCAAGCGCAGCAGCATTCAAAAGGGAATGACTCGCGCAGAAGTGCTCAAGGCGATTCGCCGTCAGCCGTACTATGCCGCAGCCGAAAACAACGGCCAAGCGGTGGTTGAGCAGATCTATACCGGTTGGGATGAGAAGGACGAAAATAACAACATTGTCTTGGCGGTGCAGCTGGAAAACGGCGTTGTAACCGAGATCCAATGGAAAGAATAATTGTTTCAACAGTTTGATACACGTTCACAGGAGGAATTTGATATTATGGTAACCGTCCCCGAAATATTCGGTACGTATGTATTTAACGATTCTGTTATGAAGGAGCGTCTGCGTGAGGACATCTATCACGCGTTGCAAAAGACCATTCACGACGGAAAGGCGTTGGATCCCCAAATTGCCGATGCGGTTGCAGAAGCAATGAAGGACTGGGCAGTCGAGCGCGGTGCAACGCACTACACCCATTGGTTCCAACCTATGACCGACGTGACGGCAGGTAAGCACGATTCCTTTATTTCGCCTACCGCCGACGGTCACGTTATTATGGAATTCCGCGGCAAGGAGCTCATAAAGGGTGAGCCCGATGCGTCCTCCTTCCCCTCGGGTGGTCTGCGTGCCACCTTTGAGGCGCGCGGCTATACTGCTTGGGATCCTACCTCCTATGCCTTCGTTAAGGACGGAACGCTTTATATTCCCACCGCGTTTTGCTCTTATAACGGTGCGGCATTGGACAAAAAAACGCCGTTACTGCGTTCGATGGAAGCCATCAGCGAGCAGGCGGTGCGCGTGCTGCGCTTGTTCGGCCATACCGATTGCCGTCGCGTCATTGCCTCGGCAGGTCCCGAGCAGGAGTATTTCCTGGTCGATAAGGAATTGTTTGACCGTCGCAAGGATCTGGTCTTTTGCGGGCGTACGCTGTTCGGTGCACAGCCGCCCAGAGGTCAGGATATGGACGACCACTACTTTGGCGTCATTCAGCCCCGCGTTGCGGCTTACATGAAGGAATTGGACGAGGAGCTTTGGAAATTGGGTGTCTCTGCCAAGACCAAGCACAACGAAGCCGCTCCCGCACAGTATGAGTTGGCACCCATTTTTTCGGTCTGCAATATTGCCGCCGACCATAACCAGCTCATTATGGAGCTGATGAAAACGGTTGCCACCCGTCACGGATTGGTCTGCCTGCTGCACGAAAAGCCGTTCGACGGCGTCAACGGCAGCGGTAAGCATAATAACTGGTCGCTTGGCACCGATACCGGCATCAACCTGTTTAAGCCCGGCAAAACACCGGCAGAAAACGCACAGTTCCTGCTCTTTTTGGCAGCTGTCATCAAGGCGGTGGATGAGCATCAGGACCTGCTGCGCATCTCGGTCGCCTCGGCGGGCAACGATCACCGCTTGGGTGGCGGCGAAGCACCGCCCGCCATCATTTCCATCTTCTTGGGAGACGAGCTGACCGCCATTTTGGACGCTATCGTCAAGAAAACGCAGTATGCGGGACACGACGCTGAAAAGATGCGTCTGGGTGTCGACGTTCTGCCTGCCTTCCCCAGAGATAATACCGACCGCAACCGCACTTCGCCCTTTGCCTTTACGGGTAACCGCTTTGAGTTCCGTATGCTCGGCTCCTCCGCTTCGGTTGCCGACCCCAATATTGCGCTCAATACCATCGTTGCCGATGCGCTCAAGCAGTTTGCCGACGAGCTCGAGCAGGCAGAGGATTTCACCGCTGCGCTCAACGCTCTCATTCGCCGCACCATCAAGCAGCATCAGCGCATTATCTTTAACGGCGATGGCTATGCCGACGAGTGGCAGGAAGAGGCTGCCCGCCGCGGCCTGCTCAATCTGCCCTCTACCGTCGATGCGCTGCCGTATATGCTCAAGGAAGAAAATATCCGCCTGTACGTCGAGCATAAGGTCTATAACCGCGATGAGATTTTCTCCCGCCATGAGGTTATGCTGGATATCTATCGCAAGATCATCAAGGTAGAAGCCCGTACCATGGCGGATATGGCGCGCCGCGAGATCTATCCCGCCGTCAATGCGTATTTGACCGAGTTGTGTGAGGTTGCACAACAAAAGCAGGCCGTCAGCAGCGAGTTCGATTGCACCTCCGAGCGGGAGATCATTCGCCGTCTGTCCGCCGCCAATACCGAGCTGTATATTGCCATCCGAAAATTAGAGGCCGACCTTGCCACCGCTCCCGCCACCGATCTGGAGGCAGGCGCACGGTACGATCACGACGTTATTCTGTCGGATATGCAGGTGTTGCGCCGTTATGCCGACGCTATGGAGCGCGAAACGGCAGAGAATTATTGGCCGCTGCCGACCTACGGCGACCTGATGTTCGGTTTATAAGATCGGT